>JAEUOG010000018.1 GCA_016790815.1 Dechloromonas sp. | reverse complement strand
TGAACAAAACCCGCGCCGAGCTGGCCAAATCCGGCATCGACGCCCAGTTGTCAAAATAAAAAAGGAGTCACGCATGAAGTTTGCTCGTCGCAGTTTCGTTGGTGCCGCGCTGGTTGCTGCGGCTGCCTTTGCCCTGCCCGTCGCCGCCCAGGTTGCCGGCAAGGACTACACGCCGATCACCCCGGCGCAGCCGACCGAGGATGCGGCAAAGATCGAGGTGCTGGAGTTCTTCGGTTATTTTTGCCCCCATTGTCGGGATGCTAACCCGTTATTGTCCGCGTGGGCTGCTAAGCAGCCTTCAGATGTGGTTGTAAAAAAGGTGCCGGTTTCATTTGGGCGGCAGCAGTTGGTTCCTTGGCAACGTCTGTATTACACGCTTGAAGCCACGGGTGATCTTGCTAGACTCGATTCCTCTGCTTACAAGGCGGCGCAGGACGACCGTCTGCCTCTTGTCTCAGAAGATGTAGCGGCGGATTGGGCTGCTCAGAACGGTGTTGATCGCAAAAAATTCCTCGACGCTTGGAAATCATTTAGCGTTCAGTCGAAAGTTCAACGAGCTGGGCAGCTTGAACGCCTCTACAAAGTTGCTGGTGTCCCGGCTTTGGCCGTTGAAGGCAAGTACATGGTTGGAGAAATGAGCTTTTCTGACAAGTTGCTCGTTGCCGACAAGCTGATCGCTAAGTCGCGCAGCGAGAAACCCGGCAAGAAGTAATTGACACTGAAGGTCTTCATCACGGGCGCCTCGTCGGGAATCGGCGAGGCGCTTGCCGTTTACTACGCCGAACAAGGCGCAACGCTGGCTCTCGTGGCGCGACGCCGCGAGGTCATCGATGTTCTCAATCAGCGTCTGGGTGGCCGCCATGCCTGCTATGCGCTTGATGTCAGCCATGCGCCGGCCTTGCACGAGGCGGCCACTGACTTCATCACCCGCTTTGGTGCACCGGACATCATCGTCGCCAATGCCGGTGTTTCGGCCGGTACGCTGACCGAGTTCGAGCAAGATCTCGATGTTTTCCGCCGGGTCATGGATACCAACGTTTTCGGCATGGCAGCGACTTTTGCACCTTTCATTCCGGCGATGAAGGCAGCCGGCGAGCGCCGCAATGTGCAACGACTCGTCGGCATCGCCTCGGTTGCCGGCATTCGGGGCCTGCCCGGCGCCGAGGCCTACTCGGCTTCGAAGGCAGCGGCCATCAGCTATCTGGAAAGCCTGCGTCTCGAAATGCGGCCTTACGGCATCAAGGTGGTCACCATCGCGCCGGGCTACATCGAGACGCCGATGACCGATGTGAACGGCTACAAGATGCCTTTCCTGCTGCCGGTCGATGTGGCTGCCAAGCGCTTTGCCGACGCTATCGAGCGTGGCGTGACCTATACGGTCATCCCCTGGCAGATGGGCCTTGTCGCCAAGGTTCTGCGCGCCTTGCCCAACTGGCTCTACGACCGCCTGTTCACAAGCGCCCCGCGCAAGCCGCGTGGCTTGTTAAAATAGTCCGATGCTAGAACTCAAGATCAACGGCGAAACTCGCCAGTTTTCCGACGCACTGACTGTGACCGGCCTGATTGAACGGCTCGGCTTTACCGGCAAGCGTATCGCCGTCGAACGCAACGGCGAAATTGTCCCCAAGAGCCAGCATGCCGCGACGGCGCTGGTATCGGGTGACCAACTTGAAATTGTCGTCGCCGTTGGCGGCGGCTAAGGAGCACTCATGCACCAACTGACTATCGCCGGCAAGGCGTACCGTTCCCGTTTATTGGTCGGCACCGGCAAATACAAGGATTTCGCCGAGACCCGTGCCGCCATCGATGCTTCGGGCGCCGAGATCGTCACGGTCGCCGTTCGCCGCGTGAATATCGGCCAGGACGCCAGCCAGCCCAGTCTTCTCGACGCCGTGCCACCCTCGCAATTCACCATCCTGCCCAATACGGCAGGTTGCTATACGGCCGACGACGCCGTGCGCACGCTGCGTCTCGCCCGCGAGCTGCTCGACGGCCATCCGCTGTGCAAGCTTGAGGTGCTTGGCGATCCGACCAACCTTTTTCCGAACATGCCGGAAACCCTGAAGGCCGCCGAGACGCTGGTCAAGGAGGGCTTCGAGGTCATGGTCTACTGCGCTGATGACCCCATCCAGTGCAAGATGCTGGAAGAAATCGGTTGTGTCGCAGTGATGCCGCTGGCGTCGCTGATCGGCTCCGGCATGGGTATCGTCAATCCGTGGAACCTGCGCCTCATCATCGACAACGCCAAGGTGCCGATCATCGTCGATGCCGGCGTCGGCACCGCTTCGGATGCGACCATCGCCATGGAACTGGGCTGCGACGGCGTGCTGATGAATACCGCCATCGCCCACGCGAAAAATCCGGTGCTGATGGCCTCGGCCATGAAGAAGGGCATCGAGGCCGGCCGTGAGGCTTACCTCGCCGGCCGCATGGTGCGCAAATATTACTCGGCCGACCCGTCGTCGCCGACCACCGGATTGATCGGCTCATGAGCGATACGCCCCTGATTCAGCCGGCCGTTGTCGGCGAAGGCGTCTACGAAGAAGGTCGTGAAGCATCGACGCAAAACCATGGTCACATCAAGAGCTACGTCCGCCGAGCCGGTCGCATGTCGTCGGCGCAGGAAAATTATTACGCCGAGATGATGCCGAAGATCGGCGTCGTCTACGCTGCGCAGCAGATTGATCTTGCTGCGGTCTACGGTCGAAATGCGCCGAAAATCCTCGAGATCGGCACCGGTATGGGGGAAACCACGGCCAAGATCGCCGATGCCAATCGCGGCAACGATTACCTTGGCGTTGAGGTGCACGTGCCGGGCGTTGGCGCCCTGTGCAAGCAAATCGCCGAACGCGAATTGAGCAACCTGCGCATCTGCCAGCACGATGCCGTCGAAGTTGTTCGCGACATGCTGCCCGAAGCCTCGCTTGATGGCGTTCATGTTTTTTTCCCCGATCCATGGCACAAGGCGCGCCACAACAAGCGCCGGCTGATCCAGTCGCCGTTCGTTGCGCTGCTCGCCTCGCGTCTGAAGCCGGGCGGCTATTTCCATTGCGCCACCGACTGGGAAGCGTACGCCCACCAGATGCTCGAAGTGCTCTCGGCTGAATCAAGTCTGGCCAACAGCGCCGATGGCTTCGCGCCGCGCCCCGATTACCGCCCGCTTACCAAATTCGAGAACCGCGGAATTCGCTTGGGGCACGGTGTCTGGGATGTCATTTTTCGCAAAAAATAGCTGGCAGAATTGCGCTCCCTGAGTAAAATGGCCTTGTATATTTGTCATTAAAACGAGGGAATCATGAAAAATACGAAAATTACGTCCGGTGCTTTGTTGCTTCCCATTCTGGCGCTTGCGTTTTCCGCCACACAGGTGCTGGCCGCTGATCGCTCGGGTAAGGACGTTGTAGACACAGTATGCGTAGCCTGCCATGCAACGGGCAAGGATGGCGCACCGAAAATTGGCGATCAGGCTGCTTGGGCGCAGCGCGCCGCCAAGGGTCTGGACAAGATCACGCAGAATGCCATCACAGGTGTTCGCAACATGCCGGCACACGGTGGCCAGGCGGCACTCAGCGACCTCGAAATGACCCGCGCCGTCAATTACATGGTAAGTGGTGGAAAGGCCGCCGATGCGAAGAAGGCCGTCAAGCCCGCCAAACCCCGCTCCGGCGAGCAGGTCGTGCAGGCACGTTGCCAAGAGTGCCACAGCACGGGCAAGCAGGGCGCACCAAAGCTGGGTGACATGAACGAATGGAAACCACGTCTGCAGAATGGTGTCGAGCCGCTGGTCAAGTCTGCCATTGGCGGCCATAACAATATGCCGGCTCGCGGTGGCATGGCCGATCTGAGCGATGCCGAAATGAAGGCGGCGGTTGAGTTCATGGTCAGCAAGACGGGTGGCGCTGCCGCCAGCAAGTAAGTTTGATGCTGCGGCCTGCGGGTCGCTGAAACTTGGCGAAATGCCGGCATTTATCGATGCCGGCTTTTTTTTGTATTGGCGGGTCGGGATGGCCGTCAGTTCTGGCCCCTAGCGATGCGACTGCGTGTCAGCCAGGGCGCCAGTCGTCCGGTCGTCATGCGCCGGCGATGGTGGGCTGCTAAACTCTCGCGCCTCAATGACAGCAAACCGGGAATGATTCATGTGGTTTCGTAATCTCCAGCTTTACCGCCTGCCGACGCCGTGGAACGTCGATCTCGCCAAATTCGATGAACAACTGGCCCGTGGCCCCTTCGTCAAATGCCCCAGCAACCAGCCGATGAGTCGGGGCTGGGTGTCGCCGCGCCGCGATGGCGCGCTGGTTTATTCGCTCGGCCAGCAATGGATGATCGCCCTCAGCGTCGAGCAGCGTCTGCTGCCATCATCGGTGGTCAATGACGAGGTCAAGGAGCGCGCCGAGCTGGTTGAAGCCCAGCAGGGTTACGCCCCGGGCCGCAAGCAGCTCAAGGAATTGCGCGAGCGTGTCACGGAAGAACTGATGCCGCGGGCCTTCACCCGCCGCCGCACGACCTACGTCTGGCTCGATCCGAAAAATGGCTGGTTCTGCGTCGATGCCGGCAGCGCGGCCAAGGCTGAAGAGGTCATCGAGCATCTTCGCCACTGCCTCGACGATTTTCCGCTGACCATGTTGCACACCCAGGTTTCGCCGCAAGCAGCGATGGCCGACTGGCTGGCGGGCGGCGACGCCCCGGCCGGCTTCACCATCGACCGCGATTGCGAACTGAAAGCAGCTGGCGAGGAAAAGGCGGCCGTGCGTTACGTTCGCCACCCGCTCGACGGCGACGAGATCAGCGGTGAGATCAAGGCCCACCTCGCAGCCGGCAAGATGCCGACCAAGCTGGCGCTGACTTGGGACGACCGCATTTCTTTCGTCCTCGGCGAAAAGCTCGAAATCAAGCGCCTTGCCTTCCTCGATCTGCTCAAGGAAGAGGCCGAGAAGTCAGCCGAACACGCCGACGAGCAGTTCGATGCCGATTTCGCGCTGATGACCGGCGAACTGTCGCGTTTCCTGCCGCAATTGCTCGAAGCGCTCGGTGGCGAGGTTGTTGAAGAAAAATGAAAGACCTTGACGTTTGCCCCTGTGGCAGCGGCAGGCGCTATGCCGAATGCTGCGGTCAACTGCATTTTTCGGCCAAAAATGAAATGACGCCCGAGGCGCTCATGCGTTCGCGCTACAGCGCCTACGTGCTCAAGCTGGCCGATTATCTGCTGGCCAGCTGGCATCCATCGACCCGGCCGGCCAGCATGGACCTGGCCGAGGACGACGGCACCAAATGGCTCGGGCTGGAGATCAAGCGCTGCGCGCAGCAGGATGAAAATCACGCCAGCGTCGAATTTGTCGCCCGTTACCGCATCGCCGGGCGCGGCCACCGCCTGCACGAAACAAGTCGCTTCGTCCGCGAAGACGGCCGCTGGTTCTATATCGATGGCGACATAAATCCAGGCACCATCACTGAAGAAAAGAACACCCCATGATCATCCTCAAGAACGTCACCCTGCGCCGCAGCTCGAAAGTGCTGCTCGACAAGACCTCGGTCACCATCAATCCAGGTGAGAAGGTCGGTCTGGTCGGCCGCAATGGTGCCGGCAAGTCCACGCTGTTCGCGCTGCTCAACGGCACGCTGCATGAGGATGGCGGCGATTATTCGATCCCCAAGCAATGGCAGATGGGCCAGGTCGCCCAGGACATGCCGGAAACCGAGCAATCGGCCACCGATTTCGTCATCGACGGCGACACCAAACTGCTCGCCGCCCGCAACGAGGTGCACGACGCCGAAGCCAGCGACGATGGCATGCGCATGGCCGAAGCCTACATGGCACTCAACGATGCCGGCGAACATGATGCCGAAGCGCGTGCCCAGTCGCTGATCCTCGGCCTCGGCTTCAAGGTTTCCGAGCTGCACAACCCGGTCAACAGCTTCTCCGGCGGCTGGCGCATGCGCCTGCAACTGGCGCGCGCCCTGATGTGCCCGTCCGACATCCTGCTGCTTGACGAACCGACCAATCACCTGGACCTGGATGCCCTGGTCTGGTTGGAGGCGTGGCTGAAGCGTTATCAGGGCACGCTGGTCATGATCAGCCACGACCGCGAATTCCTCGACGCCATCACCGGCGTCACGCTGCACATCGACAATGCCAAGCTCGTCCGCTACGGCGGCAACTACAGCAAGTTCGAAGACATGCGTGCCGAGCAGATGCTGCTCCAGCAGGCAACGATGGCCAAGCAGGCCGAGAAGATTGCCCACCTGCAATCCTTCATCAACCGCTTCAAGGCCAAGGCCAGCAAGGCCAAGCAGGCGCAGAGCCGGGTCAAGGCGCTCGACCGCATGGAAAAGATTGCGCCGGTGCTGGCCGATGCCGAATTCAGCTTCGAGTTCCAGGAACCGCAGAACCTGCCCAACCCGATGCTATCGATGATGGACGTCACCATCGGCTATCCGCCGGCCGAAGAAGCGCCGGCCGGCACGCCGCCGACGGTCATCGTGCGCGGCATCAACCGCTCGGTGATGGCCGGCCAGCGTATCGGCATCCTCGGCGCCAACGGTCAGGGCAAGTCCACGCTGGTCAAGACCATCGCCTGCGAGCTGGCGGCGATCGGTGGTGACCTGACCGAAGGCAAGGGCCTCAACATCGGCTACTTCGCGCAGCAGGAACTCGACGTGTTGCGCCCGCAGGACACGCCGCTCGAACACATGGTGCGGCTGGCCAAGGAGGCGATTGCCAACGGCCGCAGCAACGTGCCGGGGCGCGAGCAGGAATTGCGCAATTTTCTCGGCACCTTCAATTTCGGCGGCGAGATGGTCAAGCAGGCCGTTGGCACCATGAGCGGCGGTGAAAAGGCCCGCTTGGTGTTGTGCATGATCGTCTGGCAGCGCCCCAATCTCTTGCTGCTTGACGAGCCAACCAACCACCTCGACCTCAGCACCCGCGAAGCCCTGGCCGTCGCCCTCAACGAATTCGAAGGCACCGTCATGCTGGTCAGCCACGACCGGGCGCTGCTGCGTTCGGTCTGCGACGAGTTCTGGCTCGTCTCCAAGGGCGGCGTTGCCCCGTTCGACGGCGACCTCGAAGACTACCAGCGCTACCTGCTCGACGAAGCCAAGCGGGTGCGCGAAGAGGCATCGGCGGCGCAAAAACTGGCTGCGTAGCCGGCAGGACCGTTTCGCAAATATTCACACTTGTTGTCATGCCGATGGATTAGGATTGCACTACCTATTTCCCTTTGGAGGAACAAACATGGGTCTTCTCGATTCCGTAGTCGGCGCTCTTGCCGGCGGTCAGTCAGGTGGCAGCAATCCTTTGATCAATATCGTCATGCAGATGATCAGCAATCCGCAGAGCGGCGGCCTGGGCGGCTTGGTCCAGTCCTTCCAGCAAGGTGGCCTGGGTGATGTCGTCAATTCATGGGTATCTACTGGCCAGAATCTGCCGATTTCAGCCGAGCAGATCCAGGCGGTCCTCGGCGGTGGCAAGCTGCAGGAAATTGCCTCCCAACTCGGCGTGTCCACCGAGCAGGCTTCGGGCGGCCTGGCTGACCTTCTGCCGCAACTGGTCGACAAACTGACCCCGAACGGTCAGATTCCTGAAGGCGGCGACATGCTGGCCCAGGGTTTGGACATGCTGAAAAAGGGCGGTTTGTTCAGCTAAGAACGACAGCCAGAACCGCTTCGCTTCGGCAAGCGTTCTAAAGAAAACGTTCGAGCAGAACGTTGAGAAAGCGCCGACCCTTCGCGGTCGGCGCAATTTTTTCCGGGCCGATGATGAGCAGGCCATCGGTTTCCGCCGCTTTCAGTTCGGACTGGATGCCGATCATCGGCTGCGCCGTCCGCGCTTCATAGAGCGACGGGTGAAACCCGTCGGCCAGACGCAGCGCGTTCATCATGAATTCGAAAGGCAGACTCTTGGCCCCGACTTGCGTTTCTTCCTGCACGGCATTGCCGCTGCGGATGTTGTCGAGGTAGGCCTTCGGGTGCTTCCAGCGCATCTGGCGCAGGACGCGGTCGTGCAGCGTCAGCTTGGAGTGAGCGCCGGCGCCGATGCCGAGGTAATCCCCGAAATACCAGTAATTGAGGTTGTGCTTGCACTGCTTGCCGGCGCGGGCGAAAGCTGAGGTCTCGTAGTTGCTGAATCCGGCGCTAGCCAGACGAATTTCGATGCTTTCCTGCATGTCGGCACAGATGTCGCCTTCCGGCAGTTCCGGTGGGAAGGCGGCGAAGCGCGTGTTTGGCTCCAGCGTCAGTTGGTAGCAGGAGAGATGCGACGGGGAAAAACTCAGCGCCGTTTCGACGTCAGCGAGCGCTTGCTCATGCGTTTGACCAGGCAGGCCGTACATCAGGTCGAGATTGAACGACTCGAAATGTTCGCCAGCCAGTTGGGCGGCGCGCTTGGCCTCTTCGGCGCCATGGATGCGGCCAAGGGCTTTCAGGTGATCGTCGTTGAAGCTCTGGATGCCGAGCGACAGGCGATTGACGCCGGCCGAACGGAAGCCGGCAAACTTTTCGGCTTCGACCGTGCCGGGGTTGGCTTCGAGCGTGATCTCGGCTTCCGGGGCCAGCATGGCCAGGGTACGGAAGGCGGTGATCAATTCATCGATGGCCGCTGGCGAGAGCAGGCTGGGCGTGCCGCCGCCGAAGAAAACGCTGACTACCGGCCGGCCCCAGATCAGCGGCAGGGCGGACTGCAAGTCGGCGATCAGCGCATCGACGTATTCGCGCTCGGGAATCGTGCCGTTGGCCTCGTGCGAGTTGAAATCGCAGTACGGGCACTTCTGCACGCACCACGGCACATGGACGTAGAGCGCCAGCGGCGGTGAAACGCGGAATTCAAGGTTTGCCACGGTCGACGCCGTTTTTTGGGCAAAAATGGGAATGGTGCGTGCCACGAAATTAGAGCGCGGGCAGGCGGGCGATGAGTTTCTGCATCGCCTGGCCGCGATGCGACAACTTGTTTTTGATCGCGCCGTCGAGCTCGGCTGCCGTCTGGCAGTGTGTCGGGACGTAGAACAGCGGATCGTAGCCGAAGCCGTCGGCGCCGCGTTGGGCGTCGAGGATGGTGCCGTGCCACTCGCCTTCGGCGATGATCGGTTGCGGGTCTTCGGCAGAACGAACCAGCACGAGGACGCAGGCGAAGTGGGCGCGACGGTCACTCTGGCCGGCGAGCTCGGCGAGCAGTTTTTCGTTGTTGCGGGTGTCCGATTTCGGTTCACCGGCATAGCGCGCCGAATAGACGCCGGGAGCGCCGCCGAGTGCGGCAACGCACAGGCCGGAATCATCGGCCAGCGCCGGCAGGCCACTGTGCTTTGCGGCATGGCGGGCCTTGGTCAGGGCGTTTTCAACGAAGGTGCAATACGGCTCTTCGGCTTCGGGAATGCCGAGTTGCCCCTGCGGAATGACTTCAAAGCCAAGCGGCGCCAGTAGCGCGTTGAGCTCCTTCATTTTCTTGGCGTTGTTCGAGGCAAGGACGAGCTTTTTCATGCCGGAACTCACTCTGCTAGGGCGCTTTGCTGGGCGGCGGTCAGCTGGCGAATGCCCATGGTGGCCAGGTCAACAAGCACGCTCATCTGTTCGCGAGTGAACGGTTCGCCTTCGGCCGTGCCCTGGATTTCGACGATGCCGCCGTTGCCGGTCATCACGACGTTCATGTCAGTGTCGCAGTCGGAGTCTTCCGGGTAATCGAGGTCGAGCACTGGCGCGCCCTTGTAAATGCCGACCGAAATGGCGGCGACGTGGTCGCGCACCGGGTTGGCCGGCAGCTTGCCGGCGGTGACCAGCTTTTCGCAGGCTTCGTAGAGGGCGACCCAGGCGCCGGTGATCGAGGCGCAGCGGGTGCCGCCGTCAGCCTGCAGGACGTCGCAGTCGAGCGTGATCTGACGTTCGCCCAGAGCCTTGAGGTCGGTCACGGCACGCAGGCTGCGGCCGATAAGTCGCTGGATTTCCTGCGTCCGGCCGGTCTGCTTGCCCTTGGCTGCCTCGCGCGACGAGCGGGTATGCGTGGCGCGCGGCAGCATGCCGTATTCGGCCGTCACCCAGCCCTGGCCCTTGCCGCGCAGGAAGGGCGGCAGGCTTTCCTCGACGCTGGCCGTGCACAGCACGCGGGTGTCGCCCATTTCGATGAGCACCGAGCCTTCGGCGTGGCGCGTGAAATTGCGGGTGATCTTGACGGTGCGGAGCTGATCCGGCTGGCGTTGGCTGGGGCGCATGGTGTTCCTTATTTTTTCGGGGTGCCTGGGGTGTATTTGTCGATGGCGGCACGGATTTCCTCGATTGCCCGCTCGATCTCGTCTTCACTGAGATCGCTCTTGTACGAGGGATTCCGGCCAAATTCGTCGAGCCGTGTGGTGACTTCTTCCTGGCTCATTGTCTGCGTTGAAATGGCGCTGCTCGCATCCTCGACGTAGGCGTCTTCCCAGCGCACGGCGACGACCGACAGATTGTCGCCATGGGCGCCACCCTTCAATTCGGCCTGGTTGAGCAACATCGGCACGGCTTGCAGAATATTGGCGCCCTTCAAGGCGGCAGCCATCATCTCGCCCGGCATTTCGCCCCAAAGACCGTCGGTGCTGAGCAGCACGACGTCGCCATGCTTGAGCGGCGTCTTGCGCGAGAATTCGATTTCCGGTGGATGCGGACTGCCGAGGCAGCTGTAGATCTTGTTGCGGTCCGGATGAAAAACGGCCTGAGCCTCGGTAATCATGCCTTCCTCAACGAGCAGCCGGATGCGCGAGTGATCCTTGGTCTGGACGATGAGCTTGCCGTCACGGATCAGATACAGCCGCGAGTCGCCGGCATGCGCCCAGTAGGCCACGTTGTCCTGCACGACGCAGGCGACGCAGGTCGTGCGTGGCGTGTCCTTCAGGTTATGCCGGGCGGCGTAGTCGAGAATGGCGTGGTGGGCATTGGTCATGCCCTTCTGCAGGAATCGGAAAGGGTCTGTCAGGAGGGGGCGGGCTTCGCGCTGAAATGAATCGGCCAGCGTCTGAACGGCGATTTGTGCCGCGATTTCACCGTAGTGGTGCCCACCCATGCCATCGGCAACGACCATCAACAGGGCGTCGCGTGAATAGCAATACGTCGTCCGGTCCTCGTTGTTGGCCCGGCCGCCCACGCGGCTTTCCTGGTAGATCGTGAATCTCATTGAGTCGGCTTCCTGAGCTTATTGACGAAGCGGCCGATCCAGTTTGGCGAGGGCTTCGGGTGGGGAGGTGTGACCGTCTCGACGAGCGCCTTCTGCAGGGCGAATACACTCTGCGGACGGTAAAGGTGGTTGAGGTTGAGGCACCAGTCGATGATTTCAAGCAGGCGATCGGAAAACTGGCCATCCCAGCGCATCATGGCTGGCGCGAGTGTGTCCTTCTTCATGCGCGAATCAGCAGCCTGCGGCGCGCTGCCGGCCAGGCATGCATACATCGAAGCGCCGACGCTGTAGATATCGCTCCATGGGCCGAGATCCTTGCGCGAGCCGTAATGTTCGGGCGAGGCGAAGCCAGGGGTGTACATCGGCTTGAGGATGGGTTGGTCAGTGATCAGCGTCTGGCGGGCGGCGCCAAAGTCGATGAGGACGGGTGTGTTGTCGCCGCGCAGGTAAATGTTCGAAGGCTTGAGGTCGAGATGCAGCAGCTTGTTCGAGTGCACCTCGCGCAGACCGTTCAGCATGCGGGTGAACACGCCGCGCATGAAGCGTTCCGAGATATGCCCCTGGTGTTTCTGGATGAACTCCTGCAGTGTCCGGCCGTGCTCGTACTCCATGACCATGTAAACGGTTTCGTTGGCACGAAAAAAATTCAGTACTCGGATCACGTTCGGATGGGACAGGCGTGCCAAGGCGCGGCCTTCCTCGAAAAAGCACTTCATTCCGTAGCGGAAGGCGCCCAGATGCTCGGCCGAAATGACTGGGTGGATATCACCCCGGGTGCGCAGGGCCAGACTGTTGGGCAGGTATTCCTTGATGGCTACCTGTCGGCCGGCCGTGTCGGTCGCCAGGTACACAATAGAAAAGCCGCCTAGCGAAAGCTGGCGGTCTATTGTGTACTCTTCCAGAAGGTGACCGTTGGGTAACGGCTGATTGGCTTGTTGCGCCATGGAGCTCGCGGTTATGATGCAATTTCAGGCATTTTCGGGCGTGTTGTCCGGACTGTAAAGCAAGGGATTCCCGACAATGATTTGTAGTATGACCGGTTATGCCGTCAAGACGCGTGATTTAGAGCACGGAACGCTGCAACTTGAGCTAAAAAGCGTGAACTCACGCTATCTGGATTTTCATTTTCGGGTTGCCGAAGATCTGCGGGCGCTGGAGATTCCGCTGCGCGAAATGCTGGCCGCCCGCATCACGCGTGGCAAAGTCGAGTGCCGTCTTTCATTCAATGCGGCGGCCGCCAAGGCAGATCAGCTCAAAATCAACAACGATTTGCTGGCTACCCTCAAATCGCTGAGCGAACGCGTGCGCGGCGAAATGCCGGAAGCAGCACCGCTGTCGGTCAACGAGACCTTGCGTTGGCCCGGCATGTTCGGCGAACAGAATGTTGATTTCGCTGCGCTGAGTCCCGAAGTCATGGCGCTGGCGCGTGACGCGCTTGTCGATTTCACGGCGACCCGCGGCCGCGAAGGCGACAAGCTGGCCGAAACCATCATCGACCGCGTCAAGGCCATGCGCGATATTGTCAGCCGCGTCGCGCCGCGCATTCCCGAAGCGCAAGCCATCTATACCGAAAAACTGCGTCTGCGCCTGACCGAAGCACTGGGCGGCGTCAGCGACGACCGCGTACTGCAGGAGGTGGCTGTTTTCGCAACGCGCATCGATGTTGCCGAGGAGCTTTCCCGCCTGAGCACCCATCTCGACGAGGTCGAACGCGTGCTCAAACAGGGCGGCGCCTGCGGCAAGCGCCTTGATTTTCTGATGCAGGAACTCAATCGCGAAGCCAATACGCTTGGCTCGAAATCGGCGATTACCGAGGTTTCGCAGGCCTCGATGGAACTCAAGCTGCTTATCGAGCAGATGCGCGAGCAGATTCAGAATCTGGAGTAAACCGTGTGTGTTGCCATGGCCAGCGTACCGCGCAGGCCAGTTTCAGTTTTGGTGTTTTTTCCTGGTTGACCGCAGCAGGCACGATTGAATGTGGTATTCCCGCCTCAGCGGGCGTTTTTTGAGGGTTCCGATGGCTGGAAATCTATATGTGGTGGCTGCACCGTCTGGTGCCGGCAAGACGACGCTGGTTCGAATGCTGCTTGAGCAGGAGACGGCCGTTCAGCTTTCAATTTCCTACACCACCCGGGCGCCCCGTCCGGGTGAGGAAAACGGACGCGAATATCACTTTGTCGATGCCACCGACTTCCAGGCCATGATCGGCCGTCACGAGTTCCTGGAGTGGGCCGAAGTGCATGGCAATTTCTACGGCACCTCGAAGAAATGGATTGCCGACCAGTTGGCGGCGGATCAAGACGTTTTGCTCGAGATTGACTGGCAGGGGGCTCAGCAGGTGCGCCAGTTGTTTCCGCAGGCGATCGGTGTCTTCATCCTGCCGCCGTCGATGGAGGAGCTGACCCGTCGCCTGACCGGCCGCGGCACCGACAGTGCCGACGTCATTTCCCGCCGTCTTGCCGCTGCGCAGGCCGAAATGCGCCATGTCGGGGAATTCGACTATGTTATTATTAACGACCAGTTGGCTCAGGCTCTGGATGATCTGTGCGCTGTTGTGCGCGCCTCCCGTCTGAGCTTTGGGGCTCAGCGTGCCCGCCACGCCGCCCTGTTTCAAAGAATGATCTGATTTTGAGGTTCCCATGGCTCGCGTTACCGTTGATGACTGTCTGAAAAAAATCCCCAATCGCTTCATGATGACCCTGGCTGCCGCCCACCGCGCCCGCCAGCTGGCCAATGGCGCGACGCCGCTGGTCGACGCCGAGAAGCACAAGCCGACGGTCGTTGCGCTGAAGGAAATGGGTGCCGGCAAGATCGGTCTGGAAGTGCTCAACCGCGGACAGTCCTGAAAGCAGGGGCGGTGAAGACTGATGGATTCCGCGCCATCAACGCTGCCGCCTGCTGAAGAGGAGCCCGCCTACCGGGTTTTCCTCGATAGTCTCGATTATCTTTCCCCTGCCGATCTAGAGAAAATCAAGGCTGCGTATGTCTACGCAGCGAAGGCGCACGCCAGCCAGCGGCGCATGTCGGGGGAACCATACATCACGCATCCGCTGGCCGTTGCCGGCGCCGTCGTCGAGTGGCGGATGGATGTCGACGCCATTGCTGCAGCGCTTCTCCACGATGTGCTGGAGGATACCGGTTCGACCAAGCACGAACTGGCGGAGAAATTCGGCAAGGAAGTCGCGGAGCTGGTCGATGGGTTGTCCAAGCTCGACAAGATGGAATTTGCTTCTTACCAGGAAGCGCAGGCCGAGAATTTCCGCAAGATGCTGATGGCTATGGCGCGCGATTTGCGCGTTGTGCTCATCAAGCTGGCCGACCGTCAGCACAACCTGGCGACGATGTCGGCAATGCGTGCCGACAAGCGCACCCGCATCGCCCGCGAAACACTGGAAATCTACGCGCCGATCGCGTTGCGGCTGGGCCTCAACAAGCTCTACCGCGAATTGCAGGACACCTCGTTCCGCCTTATCCACCCGCATCGCGCGGCCGTGCTGACCAAGGCGCTGAAGACAGCGCACGGCAACCGCAAGGAGCTGCTGACGCGGATTCTTGATGGCATCAACGACAAGCTGGCGCATGCCGGCCTGAAGGCCGAGGTGTTCGGTCGCGAGAAGAGTCTGTACTCGATTTTCCGCAAGATGAAGGAGAAGCATCTGTCGTTTTCGCAGGTGCTCGACATTTATGGCTTCCGCGTCGTCGTTGATAACGTGCCGACCTGCTATCTGGCGCTCGGCGCGTTGCATAGCCTGTTCAAGCCGGTGCCCGGCAAGTTCAAGGACTACATCGCGATTCCCAAGGCAAATGGCTATCAGTCGCTGCATACGACACTGATTGGTCCCTACGGAACGCCGGTCGAAGTCCAGATTCGCACGCGCGAAATGCACAACGTCGCGCAGGAAGGTGTGGCCGCGCACTGGCTGTACAAGGACATGGACGAGTCGAGTGCCGACCTGCAGATCAAGACGCACAAGTGGCTGCAGTCTCTGCTCGAGATGCAGACCAGCGACTCGGCCGAGTTCTTCGAGAACGTCAAGATTGATCTCTTCCCGGACGAGGTCTACGTTTTTACGCCCAAGGGCAAGATCATGGCCATGCCGCGTGGCGCGACCGTGGTCGACTTCGCCTATGCCGTGCATACCGACGTTGGCCACCGCTGCTCGGCAGCACGCGTCAATCACGAACTGGCGCCGCTGCGCACCGACCTGCGCAACGGCGATCTGGTAGAGATCATCACCTCGCCGCAGGCCAGCCCCAATCCGGTCTGGCTGACCTACGTCAAGACGGGCAGGGCACGCAGCAAGATCCGCCATTTCCTGCGCACCATGCAGAACGAGGAATCGGCCCGCCTCGGCGAGCGCCTGCTGCGCCAGGAACTGCTGTCGCTCGGTGTCGTGCCGATCTCGATTCCGACCGAGGTATGGGACCAGATGGTCAAGGCCGGTGGCCAGAAGAGTATTGAAGAGGTCTATACGGAGATCGGGCTGGGCAAGCGCCTGCCTTCCGTCGTCGCCCGCCGGCTGCTGGCACGTGAAAACATGGCGAACGAGGTGCCGAGCGGTATGGCGCTGGCCATCCACGGCACCGAGGGCATGGCCATCCAGCTGGCGAGCTGTTGCCAGCCGATTCCCGGTGACCCGATCATCGGCTCGATCCGCAAGGGTAGTGGCCTGATCATACATACGCACGACTGCCCCGCCATCCGCAAATCGCGTTCGGCCGAGCCGCAGAAGTGGATCGATGTAGAGTGGGAGCCGGAAGAGGGCAAGCTCTTCGAGATTCGGATCAAGGTCGAAGTCAAGAACGCGCGTGGCGTGCTGGCCCAGGTCGCGTCGGCAATTGCCGAGGCAGGCTCGAACATCGAGCATGTCGCCATGGATGCCGATCCGGAAAGGCTGTTCACCTCGCTCCGCTTCACGATTCAGGTTGCTCATCGCAATCACCTGGCGTCGGTCATGCGTGGCATGCGCCACATTCCCGAAGTGACCCGCATTACCCGTGAAAGGGGAGGCGACACTTGAGAGTACTCGTGCTGGGTGCCGGGGTGGTCGGCACGGCAAGTGCGTGGTATCTCGCCCGCGCCGGGCATCAGGTCACGGTCATCGATCGTCAGCCGGTGGCCGGCAACGAAACCAGCTTCGCCAATGGCGGGCAGATTTCGGTGTCGCACGCTGAGCCGTGGGCCAATCCGCACGCGCTGGTTCGTTTGCGCAAGTGGCTGGGGCGCGAAGACGCGCCCTTGCTCTGGCGCTGGCGTGCCGATCCGGCGCAACTGGCCTGGGGGCTTCGCTTCCTCGGTGAATGTCTGCCCGGTTCCACACGCCGGAACATGGAGGCGATCGTGGCCATGGCTGTATATAGCCGTGGATGCCTGCAGTCACTGCGCCAGGAACTGGGCCTTGAGTACGATCATCTCGAGCGCGGCATCCTTCACATCTACACCGACCGCGCCGAGCTTGCGGTCGCCCTTGAGGTTGCCCAACACATGCGCCACCTCGGGTTGGATCGTCTTGCGGTCGACACCGAAAAATGTCTCAAAATTGAACCGGCGCTGGCTGGTGCGCGGGATCTGCTGGTCGGCGGCGACTACACACGGTCTGACGAGTCCGGGGATGCACACAAATTCACCCGTGCACTCGCAAAGCGGGCGAGTGCCACTGGGGTCGAATTTCGGTACGGTGTGGCTGTTGAGCGCATCGCATCCGGTGGCAGCAAGGTTGCCGGTGTTGTCGTCCGCGGTCCCGAGGGCGCTGAATTGCTGACCGCGGATGCCTATGTCGTTGCGCTCGGCAGCTATTCGCCGCTGCTCGTCAAACCACTGGGCATCAGCTTGCCGGTTTATCCGGCCAAGGGCTACTCCGCGACGCTGACGTTGGCCGAGGGGAGCGTCGCGCCAACGGTCAGCCTGACGGACGACGAGCGCAAGCTTGTTTTTTCCCGCCTTGGAAATCGCCTGCGGGTCGCCGGTACGGCTGAGTTCAACGGTTATAACCTTGATCTCAACCCGGTGCGCTGTCAGGCGCTGATTGCGCGCACGCGCCAGCTTTTCCCCGAGTTGAAAACGGTCGGCGAACCGGAGTTCTGGTGCGGACTCCGCCCGGCGACACCATCGAATGTGCCGATCATTGGCCGGACGCGATTTGGCAACCTGTGGCTCAATACCGGCCACGGCACGCTGGGCTGGACCATGGCCTGTGGCTCGGGCGCCTCGCTGGCCGAACTGATCAGCGGCACACTGCCCGAGCCGGATTTTCCGTTTTTGAAATGATGATCGACACCCACTGCCATCTCGATGCGGCTGAATTCGATGCCGATCGGGATGCGGTGCACGCGGCGGCAGTCGCAGCAGGGGTGGAAAGAATCGTGATCCCGGCTGTTGCGGTCGACGGATTTTGGGGCACGAAATCGACGGCCGAGCGCTATTCCGGTTGTGTCGCGGCTTATGGCATTCATCCGCTCTACGTCATGCGGGCCGGCGAGACGGACCTTTCCGCGTTGCGCCAGTGGCTGGCGCGGGAGAAAGCGGTGGCGGTCGGCGAAATCGGCCTCGATCATTTCGTCACCGATGTCGATCCTGTGCGTCAGGAGCATTATTTCGTCGAACAACTCAAGATCGCCCGCGAGTTCGATATGCCCGTCTTGCTCCATGTCCGCCGGGCGGTCGATCCGGTGCTCAAGCAACTGCGCCGGATTGGCGTGCGCGGCGGCATCGCCCATGCCTTCAACGGTAGTCGGCAGCAAGCCGATGAATTCATCAAGCTTGGCTTCGCGCTTGGCTTTGGCGGGACGATGACGTTTGATGGCTCGACGCGAATCCGCGAACTGGCCAAAACGCTCCCGCTCGAATCCATCGTGCTAGAAACGGATGCGCCGGACATCCCGGCGGCCTGGCTCAACGGTGGCCGCAATTCTCCCGCCGAACTGCTGCGTATCGCCGATGCCCTGGCCGAGCTTCGCGGCCTTTCCCGCAATGCGGTGGTCGCCGCAACGGCGGCCAATGCCCGACGGATTCTGCCTGGCATTTGATCATCGTCAACATACCTACAAAAGCTATAGGGGTATTTCAACGATTTGATCTGCGCTAAAGAAGCGTTGTCTTATGGGCGTAGATTGGCCGGGCTGATATCTAATCTACTGGGCGTGGTACGAACATGAGAGGTCCTTCCGGCATCAATATTTCCAGCGTCATTCTGGGTGTTTTGCCTGCAGATGGCGTGGCAGTCACCAGCGGCCTGCGCAAACTGGAAGGTGTCGAGATCCACGCGGTTGGCGAAGATGGCCGGATGATCGTGACGATCGAATCCGGCGACGAAGACAACACCAGCAACACCTTTGAGATGATCCGCCAGATGCCGGGAGTGATTTCGGCCTCTCTGGTGTTTCACCAGTACGAATCTGATCCAGATGAGGAGGCCTGAGATGATCGAAGTAAAACTTACCCGGCGTGATTTCATCAAGAGCAACGCAGTCGCGGCGGCTGCAACCGTCGCCGGCATCAGCGTGCCAACCGCCGTCATGGCGCAGCAGGCAGGCAAGGGGGACGGTGTGCGCTGGGACAAGGGCGTCTGTCGCTACTGTGGTACTGGCTGCGGTGTGCTGGTCGGCGTCAAGGAGGGCCGTGTCGTGGCCACCCAGGGCGACCCGGACGCACCGGTCAATCGTGGCCTGAACTGCATCAAAGGTTACTTCCTCTCCAAGATTCAATACGGCAAGGACCGCCTGCAGACGCCGATGCTGCGCATGAAGGACGGCAAGTACGACAAGAACGGTGATTTCAAGCCGATCACCTGGACCCAGGCTTTCGACATCATGGAAGAGAAGTGCAAGGCCGCGCTCAAGGAAGGCGGGCCGCGCAATATCGCCATGTTCGGCTCAGGCCAGTGGACTGTGTGGGAAGGCTACGCTGCCGCCAAGCTCATGAAAGCAGGCTTCCGCACCAACAACCTCGATCCCAACGCCCGCCACTGCATGGCCTCGGCTGTCGCCGGCTTCATGCGCACCTTCGGCATCGACGAGCCGATGGGCTGCTATGACGACGCCGAGCACGCCGACGTTTTCGCACTGTGGGGCTCGAACATGGCCGAGATGCACCCGATCCTCTGGTCGCGCATCACCGACCGCCGGCTCAGTGCCAAGCACGTCAAGGTGCACGTGCTATCGACGTTCAGCCATCGCTCCTGCGAACTGGCCGACAACACACTGATCTTCAAGCCGCAGTCCGATCTGGCCATCCTCAACTACATCTGCAACCACATCATCACGACCGGTGCGGTCAACAAGGAATTCGTGGCAAAACACGTCAAGTTTGCCAAGGGCGTGACCGACATCGGCTACGGCCTGCGCCCGAACCACCCGCTGGAAAAGGTGGCGATGAACAACGGCTACCCGGGCGAAGAAGGCAAGCCGAAGGGCAACCCGAACAACTCGACGCCGATGACGTTCGACGAGTTCGCCGCCTTCGTTTCCGAATACACGCTGGACAAGGCGCACGAGATTTCCGGCGTGCCCAAGGAAAACCTCGAAGCGCTAGCCAAAGCCTACGCCGACCCGAAGTCCAAGGTCGTTTCCTACTGGACCATGGGCTTCAACCAGCACACCCGCGGCACGTGGGTGAACAACATGATCTACAACGTTCACCTCCTGGTCGGCAAGATTTCCGAGCCCGGCAACGGGCCGTTCTCGCTGACCGGCCAGCCCTCCGCCTGCGGCACGGCGCGCGAAGTGGGCACTTTCTCTCATCGCCTGCCAGCCGATATGGTTGTGATGAATCCCAAGCACCGCGAGTTGTCGGAAAAGCTGTGGAAGCTGCCGGCCGGCACCATTCCCGAGTGGATCGGCCTGCACGCCGTGGCCCAGAGCCGCGCCCTGAAGGACGGCAAGCTCGGTTTCTACTGGACGTCGACGACCAACAACATGCAGGCCGGGCCGAACGTCAATGACGAAATCTATCCGGGCTGGCGCAATCCGAAGGCCTTCGTCGTCGTGTCCGATGTCTACCCGACCGTGTCGGCCATGGCCTCCGACCTCATCCTGCCTTGCGCCATGTGGATGGAGAAGGAAGGCATGTACGGCAACGCCGAGCGGCGCGGCCAGATGTGGCGCCAACAGGTCAAGGCGCCGGGCGAGAGCAGGTCCGACCTGTGGCAATATCTCGAATTCTCCAAGCGCTTCAAGATCGAAGAAGTCTGGCCGGCCGAGTTGCTCGACAAGAACCCGGAGTACAAAGGCAAGACCATGTACGAGGTGCTCTTCGCCAACGGCCAGGTCAACAAGTTCGGGCTGGACGAGGTCGCCAAGGTCAACGCCCACGGCATCAAGGACTACATGAACGACGAGTCCAAGGCCTTCGGCTTCTACGTGCAGAAAGGCCTGTTCGAGGAATACGCCTCGTTCGGTCGCGGCAAGGCGCACGACCTGGCCAACTTCGATGTCTATCACAAGGCACGCGGCCTGCGCTGGCCGGTGATCGATGGCAAGGAAACCCTGTGGCGTTTCCGCGAAGGCTACGACAGCTATGTGCCGAAGGGCGAAGGCGTTCGCTTTTACGGCCACGCTGACGGCAAGGCCATTGCCTTCGCGTTGCCTTACCAGCCGGCTGCAGAAATGCCCGATGCCGAATACGATCTCTGGCTATGTACCGGCCGCGTGCTGGAACACTGGCATACGGGCTCCATGACGCGTCGCGTCCCCGAGCTCTACAAGGCGGTGCCGGATGCCGTGATGTACATGAACCCTGAGGATGCCAAGAAGCGTGGCCTGGCCCGCAACGATGTGGTCAAACTATCGACCCGTCGCGGCGAAATCCAGTTGCGCGTCGAAACCAAGGGCCGCAACAAGACCCCGCTCGGCCTCGTCTTCGTACCGTTCTTTGACGAGCATCGTCTGGTAAACAAGCTGACGCTGGATGCAACCTGTCCGATCTCGAAGGAAACCGATTACAAGAAGTGTGCGTGCAAAGTGGTCAAGGCTTGAGGGTTTGACCGGAAGAGCAATCAGGGAGTACCGGACGGATGGGAGCGGGGCCCATCCGCACCGTCTGAACTGAACCAGTGACGAAAGCGATGACAGAAAAGACCCCAAAGAGCGGTGCAGCGCGCCGCCAGTTCATATTTGACTCAGCCAAGATGGTGTGTGGCATGGGCATGCTCGGCCTCGGGCTTGGCTTGTACGCCAAGCAGTCCAAGGCCCTGCCTGCGCTCGCCCTGCGGCCCCCGGGTGCGCTGCCGGAAGATGACTTTCTCGGTGCCTGCATACGGTGCGGCATGTGCGTGCGTGATTGCCCGTACAACACGCTCGAACTGGCCAAGCCGGAAACCCCCGTGGCAACCGGCACGCCGTTTTTCAACGCGCGCAACATCCCGTGCGAGATGTGCGAAGACATTCCATGCATCAAGGCCTGTCCGACCGGCGCGCTGGATCACAGCCTGACCGATATCAACAAGGCGAAGATGGGCGTCGCCGTGCTCATCGACCATGAGACCTGCCTCAACTTCCTTGGTTTGCGTTGTGATGTCTGTTATCGCGTCTGCCCGGTCATCGACAAGGCGATCACGCTCGACTTGGTGCCCAATGCGCGCACCGGCCGCCACGCGATGTTCCTGCCGACCGTTCATTCCGAGCACTGCACCGGCTGCGGCAAGTGTGAGAAATCCTGCGTCCTTGAAGAGGCTGCCATTCGCATCCTGCCGCCCAAGTTGGCCAAGGGCGAGTTGGGCAAGCATTACCGTCTCGGCTGGGACGAAAAATCGAAGGCCGGCAAGTCGCTGATTGACGAGTCGAAGATGCTCGACCTTCCGGATCGACTGCCGGAGGGGGCTGTGCTACCCGGTCACTACGACCCGGCCAGCGGCCACACCGAGGCCATGCGCGGCATGCCGGGCAGTGAAGCCGGCGCCATCCCGAGCCTGCCACCCGGACTGGGGGGCAAGCCATGAGTGCCGCCAAACACAAACGGATAGGGGCTGAGGCGGTCGAGGAAAAAGGCTGGCTGCGCGCGCACAAGTGGCTGATCCTGCGCCGCATTTCGCAGTTTTCCATTCTCGCCCTGTTCCTGCTCGGGCCATGGTTTGGCCATTGGATCGTCAAGGGCAATCTGGCCTACAGCTACACGCTGGACGTGCTGCCATTGACCGATCCCTATGTTGCCTTGCAATCGATGGTGGCCGGGCATTTGCCGGAAACGCTGGGCCTCATTGGCTTGGGCATCGTGCTGGCGTTTTACCTTCTGGTCGGGGGGCGGGTCTATTGCAGTTGGGTGTGCCCGGTCAATATCGTTACCGATGCCGCTGGCTGGCTGCGCGACCGTATCGGCATCAAGGGTAGTTCGCAGCTGGGGCGCAATACGCGCTACTGGATACTCGGCATGACCATCGTCGGCTCGGCAGTGAGCGGGGTGGTCTTGTGGGAATTGATCAATCCGGTTTCCATGCTGCATCGCGGTCTGATTTTCGGCATGGGAATGGCGTGGACCGTGGTTCTGGTTGTTTTTCTGTTCGATCTGTTCGTGACGAGCCGTGGCTGGTGCGGTCGGCTCTGCCCGGTCGGGGCTTTCTACAGCCTGATCGGTCGCTGGAGCCCGCTTCGCATTTCGGCTCCGAAGCGGACAGCCTGCAACGACTGCATGGACTGCTTCGAAGTCTGCCCCGAACCGCAGGTTATCCGAGCCGCGCTCAAGGGTGAAGGCAAGGGTGTCGGGCCGGTCATTTTGAGTCCGAACTGTACCAATTGTGGCCGTTGCATTGATGTCTGCTCGAAGGACGTATTCACCTTCGGGCTGCGGTTCAATAACCCGGTTTCCACTGCCCAGCCTGCGGTGGTGCGGACGGAAACCAACTGATTATCGAGTTCTTGAGGAGGAGCGCCCACCATGAAAACAACGCTGAAGACGAGATTTGCCATTCTGGCTGCCGCTGCCTGCTGGGCGCTGTCTGCTCCGCTCGTACAGGCTCAGGATGCACCCAAACCGATGCGGGGCGCTGATGTCAGCGCTGCCGATCAGGCGCCGGATGCCAAGAAATATCTGGGTGGCAAGCCGGGCGGGCAGGAAAAAGTGGCGCGTACCTACCGCGACCAGCCGCCGGTCATTCCGCATGCGGTCGAAAATTTCGACGAAATCACCCTCGAAGAAAACCAGTGCCTGACCTGCCACAGCGCCGATACCTACAAGAAGAAAAAAGCACCGAAGATCGGTGACAGCCACTTCCGTGACCGTGATGGCAAAGTCTTGCCGGCAAGTTCTTCAGCACGCCATAACTGCACGCAATGTCACGTGCCCCAGGTTGATGCGCCGCCGCTCGTCGAAAACGATTTCAAGGGCGATCTGGCCGAAGGGAAAGCCAGCAAGGGCAAGAAAAAGAACTAATGGATCGGTGGGTAACGAAAAAGGGAGCCGAGGCTCCCTTTTTTGCTGTCTGTGCCGGCTTTTTCCGATTCGTCGCTTGTTGCCACGGTCAACCGGAAAAAACGGTCAAAAATGAAATTCGCCATGCCGCCTTTCAGGCCTCGGTCAGGGCATCGCGCATCTTCTGCAGCGCCTTGACTTCGATCTGGCGAATCCGCTCGGCCGAAACATCGAACTCGGCGGCCAGGTCGTGCAGCGTGGCGGCCTCGCCTTCCGGCAGCCAGCGGGCCTCGACGATGCGGCGACTGCGCGGGTCGAGCATGGCCAGCGCTTCGTGCAGACCTTCGTCGTGCAGGCGGGCGACGGCCTTGTTTTCCAGCATGCGGGTCGGCTCGTAACGCGAGTCGGCCAGATAATCGATCGGCGCAAAGGCCTCGTCGCCGTCGTCCGGGTTGCCCTCGAGCGCGATGTCGCGGCCCGAGAGGCGGGTTTCCATCTCGACGACTTCATTCTGCTTGACGCCCAGACGCGCCGCGACTTCAGCTGCCTGCGTGCCATTCAGCGTATCGACGCCTTCGTAGTCGCTCTTCAGGCTGCGCAGGTTGAAGAACAGCTTGCGCTGGGCCTTGGTCGTGGCCACCTTGACCAGGCGCCAGTTCTTGAGGATGTACTCGTGGATCTCGGCCTTGATCCAGTGCATGGCAAACGATACCAGCCGGACGCCGCGCGTCGGATCGAAGCGTTTGACAGCCTTCATGAGGCCGATGTTGCCTTCCTGGATCAGGTCGGCGTGCGGCAGGCCGTAGCCGAGATAGCCGCGGGCAATGGAGATGACGAGGCGAAGGTGCGAAAGGACAAGCTGACGCGCCGCTTCCACATCGCCTTCGTTGTGGAAACGCTCGGCCAGCCGGATTTCCTCGGCCTCGGCCAGCATCGGATAACGGTTCGCCACCTGGATGTAGGCGTCGATGTTACCGATGGCAGACGGGATGGGAAGCGCCAGGGCGTGGGTCATAGCGTAGTGTTCTCCTTCATTTACATCGATATATTAGCACTCGCAGCCTGTGAGTGCTAAGAGGAGGAAAAAGTTTCCGGATAGAGGGTGTGCTGAAGCAACACCAGTCGACATATCCCGCCGTTTCAAGCCTGCTCAAATTGCCGCGAGAAGCGCTCCAGCACATGGCCCGTCATGCCTTTGGCCAATTCTTCCTCGCCGTAGAAAACGGTGCCCAGATTGTCCTTGCGCAACATGTCGGACTCGGCCTCGCTGTGGGTGCGCAGGACGATTTCGATGTCCGGATTGAGGGTCCGTGCCGTGTCGACCATCTGGCGGACGTTGATCGGGTCGGGGCTGGCGATGACCAGCATGGCAGCGTCGGCGATATGGGCCTGAATCAGCACCGAAGGCTCGCTCGCGTCGCCGGAGACGGCAGCGATGCCTTTGTTGCGCAGGCTTTCGACCAGTTCCCGGTTTTGCTCGGCGACCACGTAAGGAATCCCCTGGCGCTCCAGCGCCTCGGCTATCCGGTGCCCGACCCGGCCGTAGCCGACCAGCACCACCTGTTTTTCGAGAAACTTGCGCTCGGTACTCATCGGCAATTCGGCAAACGGGTCGCCGCGTTGCTCAAGTTCGCGCGCGAATGCCGACTTGTCGAGCACCCAGCGCCGCAGCGGTTCGATGGCCGAGAACATGAGCGGGTTGAGGGCGATCGAGAACAGGGCGCCGGCCAGAACCAGGCTCATCCCTTCGTTCGTCATGAGCCCGAGAGCCTGGCCGAGCCCGGCCAGGATGAATGAGAATTCGCCAATCTGGGCCAGGCTGGCAGCGACGGTCAGCGCTGTGTTGAGCGGGTAGCGCAGGGCAAGGACCAGCGCCATGGCAGCCAGTGTTTTGCCGACCATGATGATGGCGACGACGCCGAGTACCTGCATGGGTTTGTCGACCAGAATCGACGGCTGGAAAAGCATGCCGACGGAAACGAAGAAGAGCACGGAGAAAGCATCGCGCAGGGGCAGGGATTCTTCGGCCGCCCGATGGCTGAATTCGGATTCGCGCATGACCATGCCGGCGAAGAAGGCGCCCAGCGCAAACGACACGCTGAACAGATGGGCTGCGCCGTAGGCAATGCTGATCGCGGCCGCGACTACCGACAGCGTGAACAGCTCGCGCGAGCCGGTGGCGGCGATGTGCCAGAGCAGCCACGGGATGAGCTTGCGCCCGACGAGCATCATGAAGCCGATGAAGGCGCAGACCTGGAGCAGCGTTTTGCCAATTGCCCACCAGATTTCCTGGTTGCCGCCGGCCGACTGCACGTCGCCGCCGAGAATGCCGGCCACTGGTGGCAGCAGGACGAGGACGAGAACCGTGGCGAGGTCTTCGACGACGAGCCAGCCGACCGCGATCCGGCCATTCATGCTGTCGAGGACGCCTCTGGACTCCAGCGCCTTGAGCAGCACGACGGTGCTGGCGCAGGACAGCGAAAGGCCGAAGAGCAGGCCGTGCCCCCATTCCCAGCCCCAGCCCCAGGCCACGGCCATGCCGAGCAGGGTGGCGCAGGTCATTTGCACGACGGCCCCGGGCACGGCGATGCGTTTGACGGCCATCAGGTCGCCCAGCGAAAAATGCAGGCCGACGCCGAACATGAGCAGCATGACGCCGATTTCGGACAACTGGGCGGCGATGTGTATGTCGGCGACGAAACCCGGTGTGGCCGGCCCGATCAGGATGCCGGCGGCAAGATAGCCGACCAGCGCGGGCAGTTTCATGCGCTCGGCGGCAAAACCGAGGATCAGGGCGATGCCGAAGCCGGCAGCCAGCGTGGTAATCAGGGGAATGTTGTGATCCATGGGGGCCTTGTGAGTCGAGTATTCGCTTTGTACCGGACGCGTTCCTTTCGGACAAGCAGGGCGAGCCGAAAATTCCCTCCAGAAAATCCGGCCGCTTCGGTTCCTGCGCGATGGCTTGGTATAGTCGCGAACCGGATTCGCTCCTGCCATCGCTCAAAATCGTGTCCATCAACGTTTACCGCGGCCGTTTCGCCCCATCGCCGACCGGCCCCCTGCACTTCGGTTCCCTGGTTGCCGCCGTCGGCAGCTACCTCGATGCGCGCACGCAGGGCGGCGAATGGCTGGTGCGCATGGAGGATGTCGATACCCCGCGCAATGTGGCGGGGGCGGCGGATACCATCCTGAATACGCTGGAAATCTTTGGTTTTGAATGGGATGGTCCGGTCTTGTATCAGAGCGACCGGTTCGAGGCCTACGCGGCGGCGCTGGCGCAATTGCAGCGGGCCGGTCTGGCCTACGGCTGCGCCTGTTCGCGCAAGGAGATCGCCGATTCGGCGACGCGCCCGGCGGTCGATGGCGGGCTGGCTTATCCCGGCACCTGCCGCGCCGGCTTGCCGGCCGGGCGGGCGGCGCGGGCTTGGCGCCTGCGGGTCAATGATGACGAAGTCGCCTTCGCTGATCGCCTGCAAGGGCGGATCGGCCAGCATCTCGAGAGCGATGTTGGCGACTTCGTGCTGCGCCGGGCCGACGGTTTGTTCGCCTATCAGCTGGCTGTCACGGTCGACGACGATTTTCAGCGAATTTCGCAAGTCGTGCGCGGCGCCGATCTGCTGGCGTCGACGCCGCGCCAGATCGGGCTGCAACGCTGCCTGGGCTTTGCCACGCCGGCCTATGCGCATCTGCCGGTTGCCACCAATGCGGCCGGCGAAAAATTGTCGAAGCAGACGCTGGCGCGGGCTTTGGCGACCGATATCGCGGCGGCCGAGCTGGTTCGGGCGCTGGATTTTCTGGGTCAGGCGGTGCCGGTGGCGCTGGCGCGGGCGACGGTGGCCGAGGTCTGGGCCTGGGCGCGGGAGAATTGGTCGTTCGCCGCCATTCCGCGGCAACCGGCCATCAGCGTTCCTCTGGCGTAGTTTCGGTGGTGTTCCAGTGGCGGTGGCCGTAGCCGGCGATGCCCACCATGGCGCGGACCAATCCGTAGGCCAGCCAGCGCAAAAGACGGGAGTGCAGGGGCTGGCGCGACAGTTCTTCGGCCAGCAGTTCGCGGGCGCCGCTCACCATGGCGTTGCGGAGGCTGCTTTCAAGCTCACCGGCAAACCCGCTGTCGCGCACGACCAGATTGGCTTCCTTGGCCATGAGCAGGCTGAACGGGTCGATGTTCGATGAGCCGACGGTCGCCCACTCGCCGTCGATGACGGCGACCTTGGCGTGCATGAAACTTTTTTCGTACTCGAAAATGCGGATGCCCGCCTGCAGTGCCGTGGCGTACAGTGTTTGCGTGGCATAGCGCAGCAGTTGGTGGTCGCTCTTGCCCTGGAGCAGGACCGTGATTTTGACGCCACGATGCGCTGCGGCATAAAGCGCGCGGCCGAATCGGATACCCGGCAGAAAATAGGCGTTGGCTATCAGGATGCTGTGTTTGGCATTGTCGATGGCATGGAGATAGGCGTGCAGGATGTCGTTGCGATGGCGGATGTTGTCGCGGATCAGGAAACCCGCCTGCTGCGTGCCGGCGATGGCACAACAGGGCTCGGCAACCGGTGCGAGGCGAAAGCGTCGCTTGAAATTGACCCACGATACCGTTTCCCACATGCGGCGCACCGCGTGGTGCATCGGGCGCAGAACCGGCCCCTCGACGCGTACGGCGTAATCGTAGTGCGGCCGCATCTCGGGCGGCGCATTGTTGTCGTCAATGACGTTGATGCCGCCGACGAAGGCGAGGCGGGCATCGATGACCACCAGCTTGCGATGCAGGCGGCGCAGGCGGTGGCGCCTGAGGTGGAAGCGGCCGATTTCGGGCCGGTAGAACATGGCGCGGACGCCTGCCACGGTCAACCGGGAAAAGAAGTCGATTTTGAAATTGCGTGCCCCGAAGCCGTCGACCGTGACATTGACCTGAACCCCGCGATCGGCTGCCCGGCACAGCGCACTGGCCACTTCCTGGCCGACCTCGTCGTTGGCGAAGATGTAGCTTTCGAGGTAGATCTCGATTTCGGCGGCGTCGATGGCAGCGAGCAGCGCCGGGAAATAGTCGTCACCGGAATTGAGCAGGGTCAGCCGGTTGCCCGGCAGAAATTCAGCGGCCATGCCTTGTCAGGTGGGCCGAGAGCGCGGCGTGATCGGAAATGGCCGACCACGGCTTGCCGTGATGAACCTCCGTGCGCTTGACGTCAAAACCGCGGACATAGATGCGGTCGAGGCGGAACATCGGCATGACGGCGGGAAAGCTGCAAACCGGCTTCCCGCCGTGGCTGCTGAATACCTCCTGCAGACCGAGGCCTCGGGTCAGGTTTTCGCCGACGCGGTTGCGCCAGTCATTGAAGTCGCCGGCGATGATCAGGGGCGCGTTGGGCTCGGCCAGCCGGTCGAGATACTCGGCCAGCGCCGCCATCTGCTTGCGCCGCGAATAACCGAACAGCGACAGGTGCACGCAGACGCAATGCGCCGCCGGGCCTTCTGGCAGTTCGATCCGGCAATGCAGCATGCCGCGTTTCTCGAACTGCAGGTGGGTGACGTCCTGGTTGTGCGCATGCAGGATGGGAAAACGCGAGAGGATGGCGTTGCCGTGGTGGCCGTGGTCGTAGAGCATGTTGCGGCCGTAGGCGGAGGCCTCCCAGACGTTTTCGGCGAGGAATTCGTGTTGCGGCGAAGCGGGCCAGTCATCATGGTTCTCGGCATGGCCGAGGTGCAGGCCCTGCACTTCCTGCAGGAAAACGATGTCCGGGTTCAGGCCGCGCAGGCGCTCGCGCAACTCGTGCACCATCATTCGCCGGTTGAATTGCGAAAAGCCCTTGTGGATGTTGTAGGTCGTTACATGAAGGCTGGGCGTGCTCACGGGGAATGCTCCGGGGACTGCTCGGGCCGCACTGGAAGGCGACCCCGAGCGGCAAGAGTACCAAGCCTTGCCCCTTATTGCAGCATGAACGTTTCGTATTCGAGCCGGTTCAGGCGGCGGGAAAGTTGCATCAGGCCGGTGATCAGCGTGATGAGCACGGCCAGGGTGAAACCATAGCCGTAGAGCGCCGCGCCCCAGGCCAGGGTAAACGCGGTGAACGCGATGTTGAGGACGACGAATTCGGCGCATAGCCAGAGCACGACGCGCCGCTGGTCGAGATAGAAAAAGACGTTGAGTACGGCCATCAGCCCCACCTGCAAGCCGGCTCCGATGACCTGGACATAGAGCAGCGGCAGGTACAGCTCGCTGATGCCCAGCGCGCGGAGCAGGGTGGGGGCCGCGACAAAGGTGCCGAGCACGGCCAGTGCCTGGATCTTGCCGATTTCGCTGAGGCCCTGCTGGATCGAATACACCATCTCGTCGCGCATGCCCTCGATGAATTCGAGCGAGCCGCCGCTGCGCACGGCGTTGTAAAACTTCTCGTAGTACTCGACGAAGTCGGTTTCGATGCGGACGAGAAAGACCGCCATGCCGGGGATGATCGACAGGTAGGAGAGGAATACCGGCAGGTCGTAGATGACCGAGGCCTGCAGGTGGCCGATGACAGGGTCCGAGGTGTCCGGGAAGTACCAGAACATGAACTTGTCGACCCAGATGCCGAGGTTGTAGAGCAGGCCGATGGCCATCAGGCTGGGGTAGAGCATGTCGGCACGGGCGAAGTCGAAGCGGATGAGCTGTTCGCGCGGCAGAAAATCGCGGGCGGTGAGCAGCCACATGCCGGCGACCAGCACGAAATGGCCGAGCACGAAGCCGGCAAGCAGGCCCTCCAGACCGTAGGGGCGGAGGAGGAGCGCAAGAGCGATGATCAGACCGTAGGCGATGCCGAACAGGATGACGATGGCGTGATAGCGCTTCATGCCGGAGAGGAAAACGGTCATCACCCAGACGGCGCACATCAGGACGAAGCCGGCCAGCATCAGCAGCCGGTAGAGCAGGCTGAGGCCGGGGAAAACCAGGAACAGGCAGAGCGTTCCGATGACGCTGGCGGTGAGCACGACGACCAGGAGCAGGCCGTTGAGGTTGGGCATGATCCAGTCGACGCGCTTTTCAAAGAGGCGGTCGGAGACGAAGCGGGTGAAAGCGAGCTGAACCAGCCCGGTCAGCACCAGACTGCTGGCGACCAGATAGGTTACCGAGGTCTGGAACTGGGTGATCTGAAACGACGGCGTGGCGATGCTGGCGCTGATCAGGCCGACGAGCAAAATGCCGAGAATGGAGAAAACCCACGGCCCGGAGCCAATGATGCCGGCGTAGGCATAGGCCTCGATCAGGCCGAGCAGGGTGTTCTTGCGCAACAGGCGCCGCAGTTCGAAACCGATGCCGGCCATCTCAGCGACCCTTTCCGCCGGCGGCCAGCGCCTTTTCATAAACGGTGCGATAGCGGCCGAACATCATGTCGTCCGAGTAGTAGCGTTCGACACGGGCAATGCCGGACTGGCTAGCGGCTTCCCAGCGCCCGGCATCGCACAGCAGATCGATGGCAGCGGTGGCCAGCGCCTGCGGATCGGCGATGTTGACCACCGCGCCGGCTGAGCCCAGCGCCTTGTCTTCGTCGTCCAGCCCTTCGATCAACTGGCGGCAGGAGCCGACATCGGTCGAGATGGTCGGCACGCCAGCGGCGTAGCCTTCGAGGATGACCAGCGGCAAGGCCTCGCTGATCGAGGAGAGCACGGTCAACCCGATTTTTGACATCAAATCGTCAATTTTCTGGAAGCCGAGAAAACGTACCTTGTCCTGCAGGCCGAGGCTCTGTACGAGATTTCGGCACTCCTGCGCGTAGGTTGGGTCTTCGTCCTCCGGCCCGGCGATCCAGCCTTCGGCTTCGGGCAGCTGATTGACCACGCTGCGCATGGCGCGGATGAAGGTCTTGATGTCCTTGATCGGCACGACGCGGCCGATCAGACAGAGCACCGGCGGCACCTGCTGCGGGCGAGCCGCACGCAGCGGTGCAAGCCGCGTCAGATTGACGCCGTTCGGGATGTTGCTGGTGCGCTCGGGGGCTGCGCCATCGGCGATCTGGCGCAGGCGATTCTGCTCGTAGAGCGCGATGATCGGATCGGCGGCGTCGTAGCAGAAACGCCCGAGCCACTCGAAAAAGCGAATCCACATCTGGCGGAAGTAAGACAGTTCGGTTGGATCGCGCTGGAACACATTGCGGTTGTCGCGAATCCACTCGCTCTTGAAGAGGTCGATCTTGCGTTCCTTGGTGTAAATGCCGTGCTCGGACAGAATCAGCGGCGTGCCGCGCGTCTGGTGGATCAGGGCGCCGAGGAAGCCGGCGTAGCCGGTGGAAATGGTGTGCAAGGCCTTAACCTTGAGCAGGCCGTCGGCAATCCTCGCCAGCTTCCAGAGCGGGGTGTGCATGATGCGCACGGTCCAGAAGAAGTCGACGAAGGAGGGATCGGTGCAGTGGGTTCGGTAGCGCTCGCAGACGATCTCCCACGAGCGCTCGCTGTGCAGGAAGTCGTCCAGCGTCAACTTGCCGCCCGGCATCATGGCGTGGGCGACTTCCTTGAAGGCCTGCATGGCCTCGGCCATCGGTACGCCGGGAGCGAATTTGTCATGGAGGCAGGCAGCGGCCTTGAAGGCCTGTTCGTTACCGCTGCGGGCGCGTGGTTTCTCGTGCGAGGACAGGCCTTCGTAGAGGAAGTGCTCTTCGAAATGAACGACGTTGGCCGGCAGTTCGTACCTGAACTCACTGTAGTCTTCTCGCCGGCTGCCGAGAAAAATCAAGGCGAAACTGTATTCCGGGTAAGCGCGGATGATCTGGTTGACCCAGCTCGATACCCCGCCGCTGACATAAGGAAAGGTGCCTTCGAGGAGCAGCGCGATGTCGGCTTCGGGTGCGGTCGGGAAGCTCATCGCGGGTTCCAGTATTCGATCGATGGTTGCAGGCGGGGCAGCGAAGCCCAATTGGCGAGATCACCCATCAGGCGTTTGGCGTCGGCGTAATCACCTTGATCGAAGCGCAGTTCTGCGAAGTGCGGCAGGACGCGGGTGGCGGGGAGGCCGAGGGCCAGCGCTTTGTAATACGCGGTAGCTGCGCCTTCGGGGTGGCCGAGATCGTGCAGCAGCCGGCCTTGGCGCAGGGTGAGGGCGGCATCGTCAGGCGCGTGACGCAATACCATCTGGCAGTAGCGTGAGGACTCGGCGAGCGCATGGGTGCGCAGGTCACCCTGTACCAGCCGCTGATAGATCAGCTCCCAATAGAGGTCGGACAGACGGCGAGCGGCAGCCAGCGTTTGCGGTCCGCGTTCTTCCGGGCCCTCTTCGGCGCGCCCGGCAGCCAGTTTTTTCAGTTCTTCGTCGATAGCCTGGTTGATGCGCTTTTCCCGGTTGTCGAGCATGCCGTATGCGAGCAGGCGGATGTCTTCACTCGGGTCGGTCAGCACGTCGCGCAATAGTGGAGAGGAAAGTCGTCCGGAGACGTACTGCAGTGCGACCAGTGCCCCCATGCGGGTGGCGACCGGGGCTTCCGGGTTGTCGAGGAAGGCGCGCAGGCCAGCTTGCCGGAACCCTCCGGTGGGGTGTTGGTGCGGGTCGAATTCCGGCAGTTTCAAGGACTCGAAATCGGGCTCGATGACGCGGTGGCTGTAGGCACGCACGACAATGATGGCGGCCAGTGCACCGATGAAGCCAAGGATGGGCACGGCGTAACTGCAGCCGGCAATGAGCAGCAGGACGGGGCGGCGCGGCTGGGTGAGGGCGCGAGGCAGGAGCACGATGGCGAAGCCGGCGAGGAGCATGCTGGCTGCGGCGTGCATGACGAGATACCAGAGCAGCAGGCCGTCGGCATGGTCGCCCAGCAGCATGCCGCCGGACCAGGCGGCGACCTCGAAAAGCAGCGCGAAGAATGCAATCTTGAAGCTAGGCATGGACGATGTCGTCGATCTTCTGCAACAGGTGGAGTGGCGCTTCCTTCTCCAGCGTCAGGATGTGACCGACGATGCCGAGTTCGGCCAACGATTTCCCGCTGCGTTGCCTCGCCCAGTATTCGAGGCGGGCGAGGTAGCCTTCGGCCCCGGCGGCGCCCGCCAGTGGCATCAATGTGGTCAGAATGTCGCGGTCAACGCCGGAAACAAGCCAATTTTCATCGAGCGCCCGCTTCTGGCGCTGAATCTGCTGTGCGATATCCGGCGTTGCGGGGCGGTGGCGGATTTCGAGCACAACGACGGCGCTGATTACCCGGCTGATCTGGCGGATGTGCCAGAGTCGCTGCAATTCAAAGGCAAATTCGGGCGGGCACCCCGGAAAGCGATTCCGGATCGGGTCGGCCAGTGCTTGCACCGAGAGGCTGTCGGCGTAGTAGCCGAGCAGCAGGTTGATGGTTTGCAGGGTTTCATCCTGCAGCGCGAAAAACGGCAGCCGCTCGACGACAAGCAGGCCGAACCGCTCTCCGTTCAGGTTGGTCAATGGCGCGACGATCAGATAGCGGCTCGGGTTGTCGTCTTCCGCCACAGACTGGCTGATGTGGCACAGCTTGCCGGTTTCCAGCGCGTGGGCGATCAGCGGGTCGTTGATGGTCAGCGGCGTGGTTTCGCCCAGCGTGCCGAGTGGCGCGTGTTCGATGCTTCCCTGGTTCATCCGGTGCAGGGATGCAACTTCCAGTTGGCAGTACTGGGCAAGCAGGCGGAGCAGGGCGTTGGCACAAACGCTGTCGGACTCATGATGGTCCCCAGTGACGAGATTCCGCATGTTGGCCAGGGCGTCGCGCATGGCCATCGGGCGGCTGATCAGGTCCTGCTCCAGGCGGTCGTGGGATAGGCGCAGAAGGTAGTGCTGGTGGGTCAGGAACTCGAGACGCTGGTCCAGATAGCGCTGTACGGCCTCGGCACGCCGTGTGCGGGCCAGCCACAGGCTCGAGAATTCGCCGATGACCATGACCAGAATCAGGCCGCCCAGATAGAGCAACTTGGGAAATTCGGTCTGGCCGCCAGGGTTCAGGAGCAGCCAGGCGACGAGCAGGATGCCGGCGCCGCCGATGCCGGGAAGCGGGCCATAGCGCAAGGCGAGGACGACGGGGGCGAACCATGCCCACGGGAAATGGCCCTGCGTCCACAGCGGGTCCTGCGGATTGAGCGAGACGCCGAGCGCAACAGCAACGATGGGCAGGAGAATGGTTTCGCCGATGATCGCCCAGCGGCTGGTAGTCGGGGATGTCAGCTGGCCGAGGGCGCTCCATTGCGGCGCGGCCGCTTCGACCCGCGGATCGCGCGGAGTTTGATCGGCAAGGTCGGCGGGTGGCCTGGCTGCCGGGAGATGGAGAAAAGACATGGCGGCTGCTTAGCGGGCGGCGGAGAGTCCGGCGCCGAGCAGGCTGCGGATCAGTTGCTGGGCGACTGCGGAGAGCGCTTCACGGCTCCAGCCGCTCTTGCCGCCGGCGCCGCTCCACAGGGTGTTGCCGCTGGCGACGTCGATGATTTGCAGGGCAACACCAGCCGCCGGTTCACCATCGACGCCCACCTTGTAGCGCCACTCGTCGACGGCGCCGGTCAGGGCGTAGCGGGCACCTTGCTGGCGCGCCCAGGCCAGGGCTTCTTCCTGCTGCTTGCGTTCGCCGGCGTCAAACAGGGCTTCCTGCTGCAGGTTGCCCGGATAGCGCTTGACCTTGTTGATGCCGTTGCTGTGCAGAATGGTCTCGGCGATGGCTTCGGCGCGCTGGCCGGCGAGCGGCGTCTCGGTATGGTTGGCGAAGGGCAGGACGGCCCACTGTGCCTGGCGGTCGATGGCCGGCGCGGTGCTGCGGTCGATGGTCGAACAGGCGCCGAGAAGAAGGGTTGCTGCGGCGAGCAATGCGAGGCGAAGAGTCGTGGTCATGATGCGCTTTCGGTCTAAGGTCAGTAATGCAGTCGATAGTTGAAATTGAGGTTGCTGGTCTGGCCACCGGTCTGGATGCCGGCTTTGCTCTGGCCCCAGGTCAGGCTGAAATGGTCGGCGCCGAGAATGCTGCCGGCGAGGCCGACGCGCAGGTCGTAGCCGGTGCCGAGCTGGCTGTGCCAGGTGCCGGCAATGCTGCCGAAGGGGCGCAGGGCACGGGTGTATTGACGCTCGTAGCGCATGTCGGTGGAGAGACGAACGCCATAGAAATCGAAGTTCTCGGGGAGGAAGAACGAAGGCTGCAACGCGCCGACGCTGGCGACGCCGGTCGGCAGCAGCGGGACGAGGGCCGGGTCGCTGAAAGTCGTCTCGCGGCTGAAACGATGGGTCGACCAGAAGGCGCTGATCTCAAGGTCGCGGCTCTCCTGACGCAGGGCGTGCGAGACGATGATGGTGCTGTGCGCGCCGGTGCCGACTGGCGCGCCGGTCTGCAGGTCGTAGCGCTCGAAAAGCTGCTCGAAGCTGATGCGGTCGCGGCGGGTTGGCTGGTAGCTCAGGCTGAAGGCGACGCGGTCCTTCATGCCGGCAACGCGCAGCGCGGTGCTTTCCTGGCTGACCAGATGCTGGCCGAGGCCGATGCGCAGCGAGAGGCGATTGTCGATGCGGTGCTCGTGCTCGATTTGCAGCGGCGTGTAGTCGCTCAGGCTTTGGCGCTTTTCGGCAAGCAGGGTGGTCTGGCCATCGTCGTGCTGCCAGTTGATGCGCAGGCTGGTGAAGCGTTCGTTCGGGACGTTGCCAATGACAGCTGTGTCTTTGGTGCTGCGTTGCAGGCTGCCGAGCTGGAAGTCCATGGCCAGCTTGGGCGAGACGGCGAGATGCCAGTCGGCGCCCGCAAGCTGTTCGTCGATGCTGCCGAGTTGGCGGTCGGCAACGGCCATGCCGGCGTAGTCGCTGAAAGAGAGCAGAGCCTCGGCCAACTGCATGTGGAGCGGGTCATCCTCGCTCTGGTCCCCGAGTGTCTCGAACGCATCGGTTTGCGCCAGGCGCGTGTCGCCCAGACGTTGGGCTGCGCTGATGCGGTCGTAGCGGGGCAGACGTTCGCCATATTGCTCGAGGATGGGGCGCAGCGCGGCGGGATCATCGCTGGCCAGGGCAACGGAAATTTCAGCCCACAACGGGCGATTGGCTGCCTTCCCCTGGCTGCGTGCATAACGCTCCCAGAGGTGACCACGCACGGCGGAATATTCGCCAGCATCCTGCAGCCAACCGATGGCCGTTTCCATGGCCGCGTTGGAGTACTTGCCCTCCGAGTCGCGGTCGAGGCGGAGCAGTTCCCGTACGGCGTCGAGGCCGGTGTCGCCGCTGCGCTGTGTCATCAGCAGCCGGGTTCGGGCGAGGCGACGAGTCTGGTCAATGTTGTCGGCGGCCAGCCAATTCCGTCGTGTCAAAAACGGGTTATTTTTCCGGTTGACCGCAGCAGGCAGTTGAGAGGCCCACTCTTCGCTCAACAGGTGCCGGCGCAGGCGCCAGGCGCGGTCGGGCTGCTGATTTTGCTCGAGCGCATCGGCGTAATTCATCAACCACAGGAAGTCATCCTTGTGCTCGTCCAGATGCGGCGTCAGGTAGCGATCCAGCGCTACTTTCGGCCGCGACAGCGCGAGATAGGCGGCGGCGAGCGCGTCGTGCATGCTGGCATCGTTGCGCCATGCAGGCTCCCGGCTGGCGAGCAGGCGGCGCAGGGCCGGGGCGTCGTTGCTGTCGATGAGCAGCCAGAGCATGGCGGACTGCAGGTCATCCGATCCGGGGGCAATGGCCAGTGCAGCGGCGATGTCGCGCCGGGCTTCAGCCAGCTGGCCGGCTTGGCGGTAATAGGCGGCGCTCAAGCGCAGAAAATCGGGCAAGCGGCGCAGTTCGGCCTGCGTGTTGTAGGGTGCCTTGGCCGTGGGGGAAAGGCGGCCAAGCAGGGTGCCGATCGCCGTCCACTGCTGGTCGGCAACGTAGAGATTGAGGGCCCGAATCAAATGCCGGGTTCTGCCGAAACGTTCCCAGGCGCTGGTGGCGACGCGGGCAGCTTCGCTCGGATGGTCGTTTTCAAGCAGGCTGATCAGGGAGTCGAAGTCGCCCTCAACGGCCAGTTCTTGCTGGCTAAGGGCGGTGAAAGCGCGGATGGCCTGCTCATTGCGTTGTTCCTGCGTGGCAATTTGCCCGGTCAGACGCAGGATCTCGCGGTGGTTTTCGCCTTCGCTCTTGTCCGTGGAGGCGGCTGGGGGAGATGCCATCTCAAGCCAGTTCAGGGCTTGAACGTTATTTCCCTGAAGGATGGCCAGTGTAGCCGCCCTGAGCACGCGCGGGGTTGTGGCTTCGGACGGCTGCTCGAAAAGGCGCTGCCAGGTTTGCAGTGCAATCCCCGGTTCGGCGGCGCGCTCGGCGAGGTCGGCCATCAATTCCAGGCTCTTGGCACGGGGCGTACGCCGGTTGTGGCGCTCCAGGTAGTCGAGGGCTAGCTTGGGTTCGCCCCGACGCTCCCAGGCGGCGATGAGTTCCTGCAAATGACGCAGTGAATCGGGCTGTTTTCCGAGCTGGTATTGCAGCGCGGCGATCAGGGCTGGGTCGTTGAGGAGGCCGGGGGCGAGACGGAGTACTGACTGCCAGGCGTCGTCGCGCTGCGTTTCGCGAGCGAGGTGCCACCAGTGTTCCAGCGCCATCTCGGGGCGGCTGGTCCATTCTGAAACCTTGGCCAGACGTTCGCGCCAGGCCATGTCTTCCGGCACCTGTCGCACGGCGGAGTAGGCCACTTTCCAGGCGTCGTCGAGCTTGCGGTTTTCGAGGAAAACTTCATATCCAAGCGTGTAGGCCTTGTCGTCGAAAGGCAATAGCGGGCCGCCGGCGCGCAGGGAGACTTTGTGCGGCAGCGCACCGCCGTGGGCAGCCGCCAGGCGGACCTCTTCCAGTTGGCGGAGCAGGCTGAGGCGCAGCAAGCGACGCACGTAACGGTCGGCAACATCCGGTCGTCCGGCAGTGCGGGCCAGTCGCGTGACGAAGAAGAGCGTTTCGCGGTCGTCGACAAGTGAGCCGATGTTGTCCTCCGCCATGGTCACTGCTTCGGTCAGCCGGTTTCCAGATTGCAGGGTGCGCAGCGCGTTCAGGAAGTGCACCTTGGCGTGGGCGGGGTTCGATGATTTCTGGCTGGCCTGCAGGTGTAGTTCGGCGCTGCTCCGGTAAAGGCCATGGCTGAGTGCGGCGCTGCCACCTCGGGCCAGCCAGTCGGCGGCTTCATCCGGCGTTTCGCTGCGGTCAGCGATTTGCCGATAGAGGGCGAGGGCAATGCCGGGCTCGCCGAATTCGAAAGCCTGCGCGGAAATCTCGACTTGCCGCTCGGCTGACCAATCTTCCTGGGCCAGCGCTGCCAGTTGTTGCCCCAACTGTTCGCGAATCGTTTGCAAATGGACGCTGCCCGATGCCGAAAGAGTACGGAATTCCTGTTTGCTGGCTTGCCACAACAGCCACAAAACTTCGCGCCGCAAGGCGGGGTCGTCGGTGAGCAGCATCGGCTCGAGAATGTCGCGCATTGCTGCGACGTTTTCGTGTTCGAGCGCCTGGGTCGCTTGCAGCAGAAGCAATTTGGGGTTGTTGGGGTCAGTCCGCAGCAGATTGGTGACGTAGGCGCTGCTCAGTTCGCTTTCCGGCGCCTTGACGACGCGCTGGATCAGGTTCTGCTCCGGGTAGATAAGAATCAGGGCGACGACGATCATTCCACCCATCAGGAGCAGGAGCCAATACGGCGCGAGATAGGGGCGCTCAGCGTGCTGCGCAGCTAATTTCGATCGTCGCAGCAGCATCGTTAAGCTTGAAACGGGTGACGGAATGGCCGTCGATGATTTCGGGGCGGGCGGATTTGGCAGGTTTGCCGTTGATTCGCGTCAGGCAGCCCTCAAGGTTCGCTACACGGAAATCAAGCGCAGCATGCGCGGTCAACCGGAAATTGAGGCCGGATCCGGGGATGGCTTCCCGCCGCTGCCAGTCGCTCAGGCGGCCGTTGGCATCGACCAGAAAGGGGAGGCGATTTGCCGCCGGTGTGGTGGCGGTGGAGAACCAGGCAGCATCATCGGCTAGGTGCAGGTAGTCACCCTCGATACCCCGGCGAGCGCCCGCAACAGCGGTGGCCGAATCGAGATCGGGGCGCATGCCCGCTGGCAGGCGCAGGGTGCGCAGATTCCCGTCGCCGCGAATCCGCCAGCCGTTGCCGTCACGGGCAATGGCCACCTTGTAGAAATCATGCACTTTGCGGATGTAGTCGGAGGCGAATACCGGATGCAAAGACTGGGTTTCGGTCCACGCGAAGGCCTTGTGCAATGCTTTCAGGGAGGCCGGCTTGCTGGCTGAATACGTGTGATAGTAGACGTCGACGGGCTTCAGGCGGCGCGGACGCTCAGTCATTTCAAAGGTGTCGACGACCTCCTCGTAGCCATAGAACGGGCCACGCCAGAGGTTGGTGTAGATGTTTTCGTTGGTGATCGGTGCGTAGACCTGGAGCAGGCTGCCGGTGCGGATGCCAAACGGTCCGACGGCGGTCAGTGATGGATTACGGCGGGAGATGAAGGTGTCGCCGCCATTCATGTTCAACAGCCCGGCGTTTTCGGTGATGCCCAGGGCATCCGGTCCCGGATTGGTGTCGCCGGACCACAGCATGATGCTGGCTTTCTTGCCGGCCGGTGCGAGGCGGCGGTTGATGTACTCGATCGAACCGACGATTTCGCGTTCGAGATTCATCTGGTAGCCAGGGATCTCGAGGTGGTAGGTCTCCTCTCCTGCATTGGCAAAAATTCCGTGCTTGACGTTTTGCCACTGGAACGGGTGGGAGTAGGAGTGACTGGCCATTTCGACGTGGGGCAACGCAAACATCTGCCTGGCGACGCTTTCCATGCGTGGGCTCAACTTCGGGTGCAGGCCATCTGGTGCGACTTCCGATTCGATGACCGAAACCGTGGTCGGTACCCGATGTTTTTGCAGTATTTCGCGGAAAAGCACTTCGGCGGCCAGCGGTTGCCCGGGCAATTCGGCAAGCGATGGAAAGCCGTCTCCATCAATATGCGAGAACAAAAGCCGTCGACCGTTTTCGGTGGTGACGTCCGGCACCGGCATGGGCGTCAGGCGCAAGGCAGCGGTGAGGAAAGCGAAAGGGTCGACGATCCAGCGCGCGCTGTTGCTGCCAGGGGTTTCTGCAACAGCAAAGGGATCGAGCGCATATCCGCCCCAGGAGGTGATGGCTGCACCCGTGTAGAGGCTGCCATTGCTGTCGCGCAGCGTCAGAAGTGCCTGGTCGGAAGCGCCAATGCTTCGAATTGCCTGCAGGTTGCTACGCGTCGGGCGGGGCTGCCCTTCGAAACCGATCATCGCGTGCCGACTATCTATGCTGATGGTGCCGACCGCGGGCGCTACCGTCGTCAAGCCGAGGCTTCGGGCCGTATCGCGATCCAGTGAGTATCCGAAATCCTCGAAGACGGCAATCGGCAGCCCTTGCTCCCGTTTTTCCCGGAGCCAGCGGACCAGGTTTCGGGCTTGCTTGTCCGAGATGCCGCCGGAAAACCAGGTCACGATCCCCGCGTGACGGTCTGCATGGATGTTGGCGGGAATGTCGTCCTGAATGCTCGCATAATCTGCGACGTAGCCCATGTGATTCAAGGGCATTTCAAGATAGCGGTGGGGGGAGCTGAATCTGAGCGAGGGCGCCTCCTCGCTGTTGTGAATGACTAGTATGTGGCGCGGAACCGACTCGATAGATCCGATACCCATGGTGCCCAGCGCCTGATCGGATACCCAAGGAATGAAACCGAGCTTGCGGATTTTTTCGGCTGTGGCGCGAGTAGTGGCACGGTCGTGCGGTGCCACGTAGTCGATAGCAAGAATGGGCAGGCCATCGCGCTGGCGAATGCTATTCAGTTGGCCCAGGAGCCATTCGCGGTCAGCGGCGGGAACATCTTCGTAGCGTGTTGTTCTGGCATTCCAGCCACGATACAACGACTCGGCGGCGACCATCTGAATTTTGTCGCGGACCTTCGGCACGATGTCGAAACCGCGGTTGAGAATCAGCTTGATGCCAGGGAAGCGCTGGTGCAGGGTTTCAATAACGCGGATCAGGCCTTGTTGCTGCGCCTGTTCGTCGAATTTTCTGGCGAGTCGGTAGGAGTCAAGGGTGTCGAGAAAAAATCCGCGATAGCCCTTTGTCCAGAGCGGGGCAATTACCTGTTCGGCGAAAAAGACAGCCCAGTCAGGCGAGCTTTGATCAATGACGACCGATCCCCAGTCGCTGTTTTTGGCGATTTTCCAAGCTTCAGGGATTTTCTGGAAATAGGCGCGGCCGGGGTGTGCTTCGGCGACGGCGGCGTAGGCGTAGAGCTGGCTGTAGGTGCGGTGGTAGCGCTCGGGATCGTGGCCGTGATCGGGGTCGACCACGACAATGTCAAACGTCCTGAATTCCGTTAGCGGGACTGTCTTTCCGTAATACAGCGCAACAGCTGTTTCGGCGATTCCCAACGGTGAGACCGAGAGGCCAAATAGTAGGAAAAACAGGCGAAACCAAGACACTTTGTGCAAATCGCTTCAAATGTTGCGATTAGACACCTGCAATATTGCTGCGTCAAAGCTGCTTGGTGAATTTTTGTGAGATAACTCACGTTGGCTGCAAATACGTGCTAAGGCCCTGCCAATGTGAGTTGTTGCCGAAACGATGTCACGAAATTGCCAGCATTCGCTCAAGCGCAAGTTTTGCCATGGAAGTTTCGTTTTCCGGAACTATTATCTGATTGACAACTTTTCCTTCGACGAGATTTTCCAGCGTCCAGGCGAGGTGCTGCGGGTCGATGCGCTGCATGGTCGAACACATGCAGATGGTGGTCGCCATAAACTGAACAATCTTGTCCTGCGGCAAAACCTCCTTGGCCAGGCGGTCGACCAGGTTCAGTTCGGTGCCGACCAGCCAGCGTGTGCCTTCCGGCGCCTCCTTGATGGTCTTGACGATGTGCTCGGTAGATCCGACATAGTCCGAGGCGGAGCAGACTTCGAAGTTGCATTCCGGATGCGAGATGACGAGGCCGTCCGGATACTTGGCGCGGAAGGCGTCAATGTGCGACTTCTGGAACATCTGGTGTACCGAGCAGTGGCCCTTCCAGAGCAGGATTTTTGCCTTCTTGATCTGGGCTGGGGTCAGGCCGCCGAGTTCCAGATCGGGGTCCCAGACGACCATTTCGTCCATCGGGATGCCCATGTTGTGTCCGGTCCAGCGACCGAGATGCTGATCGGGAAAGAACAGGACCTTCGGACGACGGTCGAAAGCCCATTTTGCGATGGTGCCCGCGTTCGACGAGGTGCATACGATGCCGCCGTGTTCACCGCAGAAGGCTTTGAGGTCGGCTGCCGAATTGATGTAGGTGACTGGCGTTACCTCTTCTTCGGCATTCAGCACTTCATTCAGCTCGCGCCAGCAACGCTCGACCTTGGCCAGGTTGGCCATGTCGGCCATTGAACATCCTGCTGCGAGGTCGGGCAGGATGGCTTTCTGGTGCGGCGCGGTCATGATGTCGGCGACTTCGGCCATGAAATGCACGCCGCAGAAAATAACGAATTCTGAGTCGGTCTGCGAGGCAAGCCGCGACAACTTGAGCGAGTCGCCGGTCAGGTCAGCATACTGATAGACGTCGGCGCGCTGGTAGTGGTGGCAGAGAATGACGGCTCGCTTGCCGAGCTTGGCACGGGCGACGCGGATGCGCTCGTGGCAGGCCTCGTCGGAGAGGCGGTTGAACGGGTCGAAGGCGATGGTGGCTGTCTGCATGCTGTACTCTGAATTGGTGTGTTTTTTCCGGTTGACCGTGGAATTATCCCTGAATCCAGGGGAGTCCTGCCTTGCGCCAGCCACCGATGTTGTTGCGATGCCCGTTGGCATCCTTGTCTCCCTCGAAGCCTTCAAGGACGTTGTAGCAGGCGTTGTACCCGGCTTCGGTGGCAGCAGTTGCCGCGCCGATCGATCGCACGCCGCTACGGCAGAGAAAAATGACCATGGCCTCAGGGTCGACCTGGCGTTTGAGTTCAGCTAGGAAATGGGGGTTGCGCACGCCGCCGGGATACTGGTTCCACTCGATTTCGACAGCACCGGGGACTCGCCCAACCCAGTCCCATTCGGCGCGCGTGCGCACGTCAACGAGCTTGGCACCAGGCGCCAGGCGCCAAAGGTCGTTTGCCTCCTGCGGGGTCAGTTCTCCCTGATACGGTCGCTCAAGGGCTTTGCCCCGCGCCTGCGCCATGCTCAGTATCTCGCTTAACTTTCCCATAATCTCCAACTGCTAGAATTGCAGACCAATAGTATAGGGCAGACATCATGGGACCTGAGAATGACCTCGCTGTGGGTACGCCATCTGAGCGCTCCGTAGCAGCGCAGAAAGCGACTTGGGTCAGCGTCGCGGTCAATCTGGTGATGACGGTAGCCCAGCTGATTGTCGGTTGGCTCGCCCATTCGCAATCGCTGATTGCGCACGGTCTGCATTCTTTTTCTGATCTGTTGTCGGACTTTCTGGTGATCTACGCCAGCCGTCAGAGTGCACACCCGGCCGACCAGGCGCATCCCTATGGCCACGCCCGCGTTGAAACAGCCGCAACCCTCGTGTTGGGAATGTCACTCACGTTGATTGGTGGCGGCATTCTCTGGGAGTCGGGGATGCGACTCCAGCATGTCGAGGCCCTGCCAGGCGTTGAGCTGGCAGCATTCTGGGTGGCCGTTGCTACGGTGATCAGCAAGGAAGCGCTTTATCGCTACCTGATTCGGGTGGCCGAAAAGCTTCGTTCGCAGCTCTTGATCGGCAACGCGCTGCACACGCGGGCCGACGCGGCATCTGCGCTGGTTGTAGTCGTTGGCATCGGTGGTGCGCTGTTGGGCTGGCCTTTTCTGGATCTGCTGGCAGCAGCGCTCATGGGGTTCATGATTCTGCATATGGGCGCCGGATTGGCTTGGGGGGCGATCAAGGAGTTGATCGATACGGGCCTCGAAGATGCTCAGGTCGAGGCCATCCGAAAGACCTTGCTGGCTACACCGGGTGTGCATGGTCTGCATGAATTGCGGACCCGGCGCATGGCCCATCAGGCATTGGTAGATACCCACGTTCAGGTTGACTCACGGATCAGCGTCTCCGAAGGCCATCGTATCGCCGAATCGGCCCGCGCCAGAGTCCTGCGCGAACATCCCGATGTGCTCGATGTGCTCGTGCACATCGACCCGGAAGACGACATGGATCCAGACACCTACGCCACGCGCCTGCCGGCACGTGATGCGCTGCTCGATGAACTGCAGCCGCTGCTCGCCGGCTTGCCTGATCCGGAAAAGATTGTGCTGCACTATCTCAAAGGCCAGATCGAGGCAGAGGTTTTCTACAGTTACGCGCTGTTTGAGAATGGAGAGGCTTTGCGACAGGCTGAGAAAGTGGTGCTTGACCGTCTGAAAGCCTTGCCTGCGATTCGTCAAGTTACCCTGAATTGTTTTGTTGCACCAAAATAGGGCGTAAATTTTTGCTGGCGCACTTGTGTGGTGCGTCAATTCTTTGCTTAAACCGCGCATCTCGTTGTGGCAAAATGCAAATAGCGCCCGACAGCTATTGGCATACGTTTTGCTAATTGCTTCAGGTTACAAAATTTTTGATTGTCGCCGGATCGCCCGGCAACTTGTTTTCTTAGGAGATTAAGGCTTATGGCAACCCCGCAAGACGTGCTCAAGATGATCAAGGAAAACGACGCCAAGTTCGTCGATTTCCGTTTCACCGATACCCGTGGCAAAGAACAGCACGTCACCGTGCCGGTTTCTGCCTTCAGCGAAGATAAGTTCGAAAACGGTCACGCCTTCGACGGTTCCTCCATCGCTGGCTGGAAGGGTATTCAAGCTTCCGACATGCAGCTCAATCCGGATCCGGATACCGCCTACATCGACCCGTTCTTTGACGAAACCACCGTCGTCCTGACCTGTGACGTCGTTGATCCGGCTGACGGCCGTGGCTACGACCGTGACCCGCGCTCCATCGCCAAGCGCGCTGAAGCCTATCTGAAGTCCTCCGGCATTGGCGATACCGCCTACTTCGGTCCGGAACCGGAATTCTTCATTTTCGACGGCGTCGAGTGGAATGTCGATATGTCCGGCTGCTCCCTGAAGATCCACTCCGCTGAAGCGGCTTGGGGTTCGGGCGAGAAGAACGACGGCTCCGGCTCTACTGGCCACCGTCCGACCGTCAAGGGCGGCTACTTCCCGGTTCCTCCGGTTGACAGCCTGCACGATATCCGTTCGGCCATGTGTCTGACGCTGGAAGCCCTCGGCTGCCCGGTTGAAGTTCACCACCACGAAGTCGCCACTGCCGGTCAGTGCGAAATCGGTACCGTGTTCAACACCCTGGTCAAGCGTGCCGACCAGACCCAGATCCTGAAGTACGTGGTGCACAACGTTTCGCACCAGTACGGCAAGACCGCTACCTTCATGCCGAAGCCCATCGTTGGCGACAACGGTTCCGGCATGCACGTTCACCAGTCCATCTGGAAGGACGGCAAGAACCTGTTCGCCGGTGACGGCTATGCAGGTCTGTCTGAAACCGCCCTGTTCTACATCGGCGGCATCATCAAGCATGCCAAGGCCCTGAACGCGATCACCAACCCGGGTACCAACTCCTACAAGCGTCTGGTTCCGCACTACGAAGCGCCGGTCAAGCTGGCTTACTCCGCCAAGAACCGTTCGGCTTCCATCCGCATTCCGTACGTCGCCTCCACCAAGGCTCGTCGTATCGAGACCCGCTTCCCGGATCCGATCGCCAACCCGTACCTGTGCTTTGCCGCGCTGCTGATGGCCGGTCTGGATGGTATCCAGAACAAGATTCACCCGGGCGATCCTGCCGACAAGAACCTGTACGACCTGCCGCCGGAAGAGGATGCAAAGATCCCGACCGTCTGCGCCTCCCTCGAAGAAGCGCTGGCAAACCTCGACAAGGATCGTGACTTCCTGACCCGTGGTGGTGTCTTCTCCAACGACTGGATCGATGCTTTCATCGCTCTGAAGATGGACGAAGTCAATCGCGTTCGCATGACGACCCACCCGGTCGAGTTCGATCTGTACTATTCCTGCTAATTAGCCGGGCCTTAAAAAAGGGCGGGGTTTCCCGCCCTTTTTTTGTTTACTTTTTTGAGCCTCGGCCGTTATGTCCGGTACACTCAAAAAATTGACAGGAATTTTGAAGATGATGCGCAGTCCGTTTGCCCTGTTTGTGGCTTTGATTCCGCTCTCGGTCTCTGCACAGACGATTTACAAATGCATTGATGCCAGCGGTGGCACGGTCATTTCCAACTCGCGCGTCGAAAAGAACTGCAAGGCGATTGCCACTGGCCCCGAGAATGCTGTTCCGGCGCCGCCCAAGGCCAAGCCGTCCAGCGCAGTGACGAACCCATCTCCGGCAAGCTTCCCTCGCGTGCAGGAAGATACCCAGAAGGCGCGCGATGGTGATCGTCGCCACATTCTCGAACAGGAACTGGCCGGCGAGCAGCGCAGTCTGGAACAGGCGCGCAAGGATCTCTCGGAGCAGCAGGCTGCTGGTGCGTCCGGTGACCGTATTGCCCCCTACCGTGATCGCGTCGGACAGCATGAGCGCAACATCCAGGCGATTCAGAAGGAGTTGGGCAACCTCAGGTAGCCGGTGTGATGGTTATGAAAGCATAGGGCGCCGAGGCGCCCTATGCTTTTCCTACGAACCCGCAATTTGATCCTTGATCCTGACCTTGTGCCAGGCCGCGTAAAGCGATGGCAAAAAGAGCAGAGTCAGCGCCGTGGCAACGATCAGTCCGCCCATGATGGCGACGGCCATCGGGCCGAAGAAGTCGTTGCGCGACAGCGGAATCATCGCCAGCACAGCCGCTGCAGCAGTCAGCACGATGGGGCGGAAGCGCCGTACGGTCGATTCGACAATCGCTTCGTGGCGTGGTTTGCCGGCAGCCATATCCTGCTCGATCTGATCGACCAGAATCACGGAGTTGCGCATGATCATGCCGAACAGCGCGATCGTGCCGAGCAGGGCCATGAAGCCGAAAGGTTGGCGGAAAACAAGCAGGAATAGCGCGATGCCGATGATGCCGAGCGGCGCCGTCAGCAAGACCATGATGACGCGCGAAACGCTTTGCAACTGGATCATCAGGATCGTGATCACGGCCAGCACGAAGAGCGGAATGCCGGCCATGACCGAGCCGGAGCCCTTGGATGACTCCTCGGCCGATCCGCCGGTGGCGATGCGATAGCCGTCGGGCAGGCTGGCCTGGATGGCATCGATCTCGGGCTTGATGCTGTCGACGACGGTAGCGGGCTGAGTCTTCCCGTAGAGATTGCCGCGCACCGTGATCGTTGGAATGCGGTCGCGACGCCAGATAAGACCCGGTTCGAAGCTGTGCTTGAGGCGACCGATCTGGCTCAGCGGGACGCTCTTGCCGGCGCGCGTCGGCACCGACAGGTCGGCAAGTGAGGAGAGGTGGCTGCGCTCCTCGCGGTCCCCTCGCAATATGACGTCGATGCTCTTCTCGCCCTCCCGGTAGTTGGTCACCGTGTAGCCGTTCAGGGACATGTTGAGAAGCGCGGAAATATCCTGACTGGAGACACCGAGCAGGCGGGCCTTGTCCTGATCGATCTCGATCTCGACCGACTTCGAGAGTTCGCTCCAATCGACGTTGACGTTGGACAACTCGTTGTTTTGGCGCATCACTGATGCGATCCGAGCGGCGACCAGGCGCAGTGTGGCAACGTCTTCGCCGGAAATGCGGTACTGCACGGGATAACCGACCGGCGGGCCATTTTCAATGCGGGCGATGTTGCCACGGGCGGCAAAGGGCTCGTTTTCGAACAGTTTGATCAGTCGACCGCGGACGGCTTCGCGCGACGCGACATCGCGCGTGACGATGACAAACTGGCTGACGTTGCTGGCCGGCAGTTGCTGGTCCAGCCCGAGGTAATAGCGCGGCGCGCCGGAGCCGACGAATGAAATGTAGTGCTCGAACTGGTCGAACTCCGCTTTGTCGTTGGCCAGCCAGAGCTCTAGTTTTTTTGCTTCGGCATCGATAGCGGCGATGGACGCACCCTCGGGCAGTCGCAATTCAACATTGAGTTCAAGGCGGGTCGAGTTCGGGAAGAACTGCTTCTGTACCTTCATCATGCCGACGATGGATAGCGCAAACAGAACGACAGTGACGCCAATGATCAGCCAGCGTCGGCTGACGCACCAAGTGACCAGCCGGCGAAAACGCGTATAAAACGGGGTGCCATAGACATCGTGATCTTCGGCGTGGGCCGGGCCGTTGAGGCCGAGCTTGTCGGCCAGGCGGGCGAGGCGGGGCAGGCGTTTCTCCAGGCCGCCGCTCTGGCGAGCTGCGTGCGGGTTGGGCAGCAGCTTGTAGCCGAGCCAGGGAATGGCGACGACGGCGGCCAGCCATGAAATGAGCAGGGCGACCGCGTTGATCTGGAAGAAGGCGAAGGCGTATTCGCCAGTTGCCGACTTGGCCAGCGCAATCGGAATGAACCCGGCGACGGTGACCAGCGTGCCGGAGAGCATCGGCCCGGCCGTGCTGGTGTAGGCGAAGGATGCCGCGCGAGTGCGCTCCCAGCCCTGCTCCATCTTCACCCACATCATCTCGACGGCAATGATCGCATCGTCGACCAGCAAACCGAGCGCCAGCACCAGCGCCCCAAGCGAAACCTTGTGCAGCCCGACGTTGAACAGGTACATGGCAAGGAAGGTAGCCGCCAGCACGAGCGGAATGGACAGGGCGACGACCAGTCCGGTACGGATGCCAAGGCTGATGAAGGTGACGAGCAGCACGACGATCACCGCTTCGGCCAGCGCCTGCGTGAAGGCCTTGACCGAGCGCGCGACCGCGTCAGGCTGACTGGTTGCCACGCCAATTTCGACGCCTACCGGCAAGGCTTCCTGCAGCTTGCCGACGCGGCTGTTCAGGGCCTTGCCGAGTTCGATGATGTCGCCGCCCTTGGCCATCGAGACAGCAATGGCAAGAGAGGGCTTGCCGCCAAAGCGAACCTGGGTGGCCGGCGGGTCGATGGTGCCGCGCCGAATGTCGGCGATATCGCCGAGCCGGAAACTGCGGCCGCCAGCGCGGATCAGGGTGTCGGCGACAGCCTGCACGCTGTTGAAAGCGCCGCCGGGGCGAACCTGAATGCGCTCGCTGGCCGTTTCGAAGAAGCCGGTGCTGGCTACGGCATTCTGCTGATTCATCGCCTGGACGATGGTCGCCTGATCGATGCCCAGTGTGGCCAGTTTGGCATTCGATAGCTCGACGAAAATCTTCTCGTCCTGAATGCCGAAGATTTCTACCTTGCCAACCTGTGGTACGCGCAGCAGTTCATCGCGAATGCGCTCCGCCTGGTCCTTGAGTTGCGGGTAATCGAAGCCTTCTGCGGTCAACGCATAAATATTGCCAAAAACGTCACCGTACTCGTCGTTGAAGAACGGCCCCTGAATGCCGGCTGGCAGGGTGTGTCGGATGTCGCCAATCTTCTTGCGAACCTGATAGAAAACGTCAGGCACAGTGGCCGGCGGCGTGCTGTCCTTGGCGAAGAACATCACAGTCGATTCGCCTGGGCGGGAGAAACTGGAAACGCGGTCGATGAACGGTGTTTCCTGAAGCTTTTTTTCGATCTTGTCAGTCAGTTGCTGCTCGACCTGGCGCGCCGTGGCACCGGGCCAGAAACTGCGGATCACCATTATCTTGAAGGTGAAGGGGGGGTCTTCAGCCTGGCCGAGCTTCCCGTAGGCAAACACACCCATCAGTGCGATGGCGAGCAGAAAGTAGCCGACCAGCGTGCGATGGTGCAGCGTCCAGTCCGAGAGGTTGAAGCGGTGGCTCATCGATCAGCGCTGCCGATCCGGTGTCGTTGCTACCTTCGCCAACACTTGCTGGCCGTCGACCAGTCGGCCAGCGCCGCTGATGACGACCAGCTCGCCTGCCTCCAGTCCGCCGCTCAGTTCGACGCCATCTTCGCGGAAGCGGGCAACCTGGACCGCACGCGAGGCAATCTTGCCGTCCTTGGCAACGCGGACCAGCGGCCCCTGCCCAAGATCGATCACGGCGCTCAGCGGGACAAGCAGTGTGCTTTCGGCGGCCCTATCGAGGGCGACGCGTGCCGTCATGCCGAGGCGAACTTCAGGGGGCGGATTAAGGATGCGGATGCGTGCGGCGTACGTACGGGTTGCCGGGTCGGCGGCAGGTGACAACTCGCGTAACTCCCCGCGCAAAGTCATTTTCGGGTCGGCCCACAGGCTGACTGCCAGATTTCTGGCCGCTTTCAGTTCGGCCAGACGGCTTTCGGGAACGGCGATGGCGACTTCCTTCTCTTCCGGCCGCGCGACGCGCATTACGGTCTGGCCGGCGCTGATCACCTGGCCGGCATCGGCGACAACGGCCGTGACGATGGCGGGAAATTCGCTGCTCAGCGTTCCATAGCTGCGCTGATTTCCACTGATGTGGCTTTGCGTGCGAGCCTGTTCGAGCCGCGCCTTGGCGCTGTTGAAAGCATTCTCCTTGGCGTCAAAAGCCGCCTGGCTGACGAATTTCTTGGCGAGCAGGCCGACGTAGCGTTCGCGCTCGGCGCGCGCCGTGGCGTGCTCGCTTTCAGTAGCGGCCAGTTGGGCGCGGGTGGCCGCGGCAGCTAGTTCCAGATCGGCTGGTTCAAGCCGGGCCAGCGGCTGACCGGCCTTTATCTCGGTGCCGGCATCGACCAGGCGGGCGGCTATCTTCCCGCCAACGCGGAAAGCCAGATCAACCTCATGCCGGGCGCGGATTTCGCCGGTGAAGGAGCCTCTTGCCTGCTGTGCGTCCGTTGCAGCCTGAACCAGCGCGATGCGGGTGGATGGCGGTGGTGGCTGGTCCCTGCTGCATCCCCCAAGCGTGGTGGCAAGTACCAGCAAGGATGTGGCGATGAAAGAAGCGATCTTGATCATTGGGGCGAGTGGCCGGAGGGTGGTGTACAGATGATAATGAACGATGGGTCAGTAACGCAAGTTGTCATCAACGGGGGGTGCCGAATCGCTACAATGCTGGCATGAACGTTACCCATTCTTCCTTCGCCGGCCTTGATCTGCTGGCATCGGCGGTGCTCCTGCTCGATGACGGTCTGGCTATCCGTTACATCAATGCTGCAGGTGAAAACCTGCTTGCTGTCAGTGGCCGCATTGTGCTCGGCAAGAGACTGGCAGAAGTATGCACCTTTTCGGCAACCTTGCAGTCGGCGCTCGATAACGGCTTGAACAACAGCTGGGGTTACACCGGCCAGAACGTCGAATTGAAACGCAGTGATGGCGATTCGCTCAACATAAACTGCACCGTGACGCCGTTACGCCCGGATATCGCGCCCGGCGTCCGCCTGCTGCTCGAGTTGCAGCCGATCCAGCACCATCTCGCGGCCACCCGCGAAGAGCGCCTGATCGAGCAGCAGCAGGTCAGTCGCGAATTGATCCGGAACCTGGCTCACGAGATCAAGAATCCGCTCGGTGGCATACGGGGTGCAGCCCAGTTGCTGGAGCACGAACTGGGCAATCCTTCGCTCAAGGAGTACACGCAGGTCATCATCAAGGAGGCCGACCGCCTGCAGGACTTGATGCAGCGTCTGCTTACTCCGCACCGGGCAATGTTGCCGACAACGGTCAATATCCATGAAATCCTCGAGCGGGTACGCAGTCTGCTGACTGCGGAGTTTCCGGGTTCTTTGACCGTTCGTCGTGATTACGACACGAGCCTCCCGGAACTGGTCGGCGATCGTGAGCAGCTGATCCAGGCCGTCCTCAATATTGCCCGCAACGCTGCGCAGGCCATGGGGGGGGAGGGCGAGATCGCCCTTCGTACCCGTTCGCTGCGGCAGGTGACGCTAGCCAAGAAACGCTATCGCCTGGCCATGGAAATCAAGGTCATGGACAATGGCCCGGGGATTCCCGATGCAATCCGCGAGCGCATGTTTTATCCGCTGGTCTCCGGGCGTGAAGGGGGCAGTGGTTTGGGGCTGACCATCGCGCAGAACTTCATCCAGCATCACCACGGCACGATCAATTGTGTCAGCCGCCCCGGGCAAACGGTCTTCACGCTGAACCTGCCGGTAGAGCAGGCTTGAGTCTTGCTTCGGTTATGGCCATTCTGAACACAAAATGAGCCAACAAAATATGAAACCGGTCTGGGTCGTAGACGATGATCGCTCCATTCGCTGGGTGCTGGAAAAAACCCTGTCCCGCGAAGGTATTCCGTTCAAGAGTTTTGCCTCGGCCAGCGAGGCCATTTCGCTGCTGGAGCAAGGCGTGGAGCCGCCACAAGTGCTGATGTCCGACATCCGCATGCCCGGTCAGTCTGGGCTGGAGCTGCTGCAGGAAGTAAAAACCCGATTCCCTTCGGTGCCGGTCATCATCATGACCGCCTACTCTGATCTGGAAAGCGCCGTTGCTGCCTTCCAGGGGGGGGCCTTCGAATACCTGCCTAAACCCTTTGACGTTGACCAAGCGGTCGAGCTGATTCGGCGCGCCATTGATGAATCGATGCACCAAAGTGGTGCAATAGAGGAAGAGGGACTGGTCCCGGAGATCCTCGGTCAGGCGCCGGCCATGCAGGAGGTTTTCCGTGCCATCGGCCGGTTGGCCCTGTCGCATGCAACTGTGCTGATTACCGGCGAGTCCGGTTCTGGCAAGGAACTGGTGGCGCGTGCCCTGCACCGTCACAGCCCGCGCGCCGACAAGCCGTTCATCGCCATCAACACGGCGGCGATCCCGAAGGATTTGCTCGAATCGGAACTCTTCGGCCATGAGCGCGGCGCTTTTACTGGCGCCCAGGCCCAGCGGCGCGGACGTTTCGAGCAGGCCGAAAGCGGCACGTTGTTCCTCGACGAAATCGGCGACATGCCGGCCGAGTTGCAGACCCGCCTGCTGCGAGTCCTGTCGGACGGCCATTTCTACCGCGTCGGCGGCCATTCGCCGATCAAGGCGAATGTGCGCGTCATCGCGGCGACGCACCAGAACCTCGATACGCGGGTCAAGGATGGCCTGTTCCGTGAAGACCTTTTCCATCGCCTGAACGTCATTCGCATCCGCCTGCCGGCCCTGCGCGAGCGGCGGGAAGATATTCCCTTGCTGGCCCGCCATTTCTTGCAAAAGAGTGCGCGGGAGTTGGGTGTCGATGCCAAGCGCCTGACCGAAGCTGCACTCAACTACATGAGCGGTCTGGATTTTCAGGGCAACGTTCGGCAACTGGAAAACCTCTGTCACTGGCTGACCGTCATGGCCCCCGGCCAGCAGGTCGATGTCAGCGACCTGCCCGGCGAGTTGCGCGAAGCGACGCCGGCTTCACAGGCCAACGACTGGGAAAGCGCGCTGGAAGGCGAGGCCGATCGCATGCTGGCGCGTGGCATTCCGGACATCCACGGCGTTCTGTCGCAAGTTTTCGAACGCATCCTGATCGCCCGCGCACTGGCCCATTCCGGCGGCAGGAGGATCGAAGCCGCGCAGGCGCTCGGCATTGGACGCAACACGATCACCCGGAAGATTGCCGAACTCGGCATCGATGGCGGCAAGGAGCACGCAGCGGAGTAAAATCCGCCGCATGGCACTGATCGATCCCGTTTTGTTGAAGACCCGGCTGGGCAATCTGGCCGGCCGCTTCGATGTTGACGCGCTGGACGAGTGCGATTCGACCAACAGCGAATTGTTGCGGCGGGCTGAGCGCGGCGTGCCGTCCGGCTCAGTCATCGTCGCCGACAGGCAAAGCGCCGGGCGCGGACGGCGTGGGCGCAACTGGCTGTCTTCGCCTGAATCCAGCCTGACCTTTTCGCTGCTCTGGCGCTTTCCCGGCAATGCATCCACCCTGAGCGGTTTGTCGCTGTCTGTCGGTATCGCCCTCGCAGAGGCCATGGAAAGCCTGGGTGCCAGGGGCGTTAGTCTGAAATGGCCGAATGACGTGCTGCTGCGTTCCGGCGACGATTTCGCCAAGCTGGCCGGCATACTGATCGAACTCTCGTCTGACCGCCGAGGAACGCAGGCGATTATCGGCATCGGCCTCAACCTTGCGCCACCGTCAGATGATCTGCCACAGCCGGCGGCCGGGTTGAGCCAGGCTTGTCCTCTCCCCGTCGACCGCCACGACGTACTGTCCGCCATCCTCGGCCAATTGGCGGCCGTACTCGACGATTTCACGGTCAACCGGTTTTTTGGGCTGAAAATGAAATGGCACAGCTACCACGCGTGGCAGGATCAGGCCGTGCAAGTCCTTGGCGAGGGTGAAGATCCGAAGCGCGGCCGCTGTCTGGGCGTCGATGATGACGGCGCCTTGCTGCTCGAAACCAGCGCCGGGATCGAACGTATCTTTTCCGGCGACGTCAGCCTGCGCCGCGCATGATCGTCTGCCTCGACAGCGGCAATAGCCGTATCAAATGGGGGGTGCATGATGGCCAGCAATGGCTCGCCCAAGGCGCGGTTGCGCACGCCGAGGTCGAGCAGCTCAGGCAACTGCTCAGTGACTGGCCGCATCCCGTCAAGGTCATGCTTGCCAACGTAGCTGGCGCCGAGGCTGGCGGGCGAATCCGCGAGCAGCTCGCGCCTTGGCGGCCGGCCATGCAGGAGGTGCGCTCCGAGCATCGGCGCTGCGGAGTCACCAACCAATATCTGAAACCCGAACAACTGGGCGTAGACCGCTGGTGCGCGCTGATCGGCGCCCGTGGCCTGAGCCGTACGGCGGCCATCGTTGTCATGGCGGGAACGGCAACGACCATCGATACCCTCGACGCCGATGGCAACTTCCTTGGCGGCCTGATCGTTCCGGGCTTCGACCTTATGTTGCGTTCGCTGGCTCGGGAGACTGCAGCCTTGCCTTTTGCCAACGGCGTGTATTCCCCCCTTCCTCGCGGGACCGATGATGCAATCGTTTCCGGCGCACTCGAGGCTCAGGCCGGGGCGATTGAGCGGGCGTTCTCCCGGCTTGGCGATGCCGACGCGCAATGCCTGCTGTCCGGAGGGAATGCGGCGCGGATCGGACATCTTCTTGTCATTCCTCACTCGGTGACGCACAATCTTCCGCTGGAGGGCTTGCGACAACTGGCGCTTGAGAGTTGATTCAGAAGAGAGACAATGGAAATAGTATCGGTCGCTGATCTAAAAATTGGCATGTTCGTTGCGGAGCCGGATTGTCCTTGGGCAGAATTTACCTTTGCTTTCCAAGGCTTCGTCATTTCGACGCCGGAGCAGGTCGATATTTTTCAAACCAAATGCCGGTTTGTTTACATTGATCGCTCACGCTCGCTGAATGAGCACTACGCCCCTCCCAAACATGGGAAAGATGGCCCGCTGAAAGCATCGCTTTTTCAAAGGGTGCAGGTTGAGGACGATTCATCCGGCCGCTTGGGCACGATTTCTTCGGTAGCAGAAAAACACAAGTCGCGCCGGCGTCGTTTTCTGGATTTTCTGCATAGCCAAAAGGATAACGACGATGCACGCGAACTGTCTCGGGAGCTCTCGTATATCGAGCCGCGTTACGATCTGCTGTCTGGCGCGCTGACGGAGGCCTTCAGGCTTTTTTCCGAAGGTCAGAATGTCGATGTTGCCCCTCTTCGGGAAGGTCTGCGGGACATAACCGGCAGCCTGCAGCGCAATCCTGATGCGGTGATGTGGTTGCTCCGCCTGAAACAGTTCGACCAGTATAGTTTTGACCATGCCATGGAAGTGGCAGTTAACATGATGCTTCTGGGTTCCCACATCGGATGGCGCGACCAGCGCTTGCTCGAACTGGGACTGGTTGGGTTGATGCAGGATATAGGCAAGATTCAAATCTCCGCCGAATTGCTAAGAAAAGAAACCCAGTTTTCGACAGATGAGTTGAATACCATTCGCTCCCATGTGGCAAGCTCGCTTGAATTGCTCTATTCCCAAGCCACTCTCCCGCATGAGGTTATCGTCACCGTATCGCGGCATCATGAGCGTTGGGATGGGAGTGGCTACCCGCGCGGCCTTAAATTTGAGCAACTTGGTACCGCAGCAGAGATTGCAGGTCTTGCAGACTCATTCTGTGCAATGCTGAAGGACAAGCCGTACCGTAGTGCCTTGGGCCATCAGGAGGCGTTGGAGGAGCTGCACAATTTGCGCGGCAAGCTGTTCAGTCCGGCCTTGATGGAGCAATTCGTTCAATGTGTTGGCCTTTACCCCATCGGTACCCTGGTTGAGCTGAATTCCGGCGAAGTGGGAGTCGTTATCCAGCAGAATCGTGTGCAGCGTTCCAAGCCACGGGTAGTGGTGATGCTCGATGCCGGCAAGCAACAAGTACGAGCCTATAAGGTTGTTGATCTGCGCGATGCTAAAAATGCAGCGCTCCGCATTGCCAAGGCTTTGCCTTACAACGCCTATGGATTAGCCGCCAATGACTACTATCTCGGATAACAGTGGCTATATCGACTACGTCGCGTTTGGCGTAAATCCTGAGAATCTTCGGTCACTTCGTGCGCTGGCACCCGTCTGGCGAGATGCACTTTCACGCGTCGCAGAACGCTCGGAGTCGAGTGGGGTGCTCAACGACTTTATTGAGCATACTGCTGAGTTGCCGCTGAAAATCGCCGATGTCGAGTGGCAGCGGAGTTGGATGCAGTCATGGCACAAGCTGAGCAGCCGCGGTTTTAGCCTCGCTGACATGTTCAGTTTGTTGAACCATGCCGTTGCTTACAGCGAGGCGGACTTGTATGGCGACTTGCCACAGGTTGGCCGAGTTCAGCTGGATCTGTTCGCCATTCTTCGGCGCAGTGTTGTTGCTGCCGTGAGTTGTGCCATCGATCTTGGCGAGGTGGCTCGGCACTCGGAGGCCGAATTGCCTGGCGAATTCGCTGCGATGGACAGTCTTCGACAGATGGGACAGTCAGATCGCCAAGTTGCCGTGCTATCAGTGTCGTTGGTGAATCGCCGTACCTACTCGCATATTTCAGCCGGCGAACTGCAAACACTCCCCAGTCTGTTGAGGGAGAAACTGTCCAGATTGTTGCGTCCACAGGACCTGGTCTTCATTGGTCACGAAGCGGAGTGGTTGCTACTGCTTCCCGATGTCAGGTCGATGGCGCAGCCAGCGCTGGCTGCGACGCTTATCCGACAGGCCTTCGCTGATCCAGTGGTGTTGCTCAGCGGCTGCCCGATCATCCTCGATGTCGCGATCGGGGCTGCGATGATGCCGGACCATGGTCATGATTCGGAGGCGGTGATACAGGCTGCCCGTCTGGCTCGGGCCAGTTTGCAACAAACGCACGAAGCATTCGCCATGTTTGACGGCAGCCTTCGCGAAAGCTGGCAGCAACGCCACCTTATCGCCGAGGAGCTTCGGCGGGCTTTGCGCCAGGAATCGTTGATGCTGTATTTGCAACCGCAAGTCGATGTGGCGTTGGGCAGGTGCTTCGGCGCCGAGTTGCTCTTGCGTTGGCGCAGGGAAAGCGGCGATTGGGTGGCTCCCCCGGTGATTGTCGACATTATCGAAGAATACGGTTGGCGGACACAGTTTACAGACTGGCTTATCCGCGCAGCGCTGCGTCTTAGCTCAGAGCTTGATGCAGCCGGCGTGCCTGTCTCTTTGTCAGTTAACCTGACCGCCGGGGACGTGCAGGACACCGATTTGCCGGAGTTGGTCGCTCAATGTCTGGAAACCTGGCGTCTGCCGGGCAGTGCCTTTACTTTTGAGCTGACTGAGTCGGCGATGATGGGCGACCGGACGCGTGCTCTGGAGACCATGCATAAATTACGTGAGCTTGGCATTCGACTGGCGCTGGACGATTTCGGTACTGGTTATTCCTCGTTGAGCTATCTGGCCACGCTTCCAATCAACGAAATCAAGATTGATCGCTCTTTTATCATCAGCATGTCTGGGTCGGCCGAAGGCATGCGCATTGTTCGCGCCATCATTGACCTGACTCACGATCTTGGGATGCGCTCGTTGGCTGAGGGTGTTGAGGACATGCAGCAACGAGATCAGTTGCTGGCACTTGGCTGCAAGGACGCGCAAGGGTACCTGTATGGCAAGCCAATGCCGCGTGATGCGTTTGTTGACTGGTACCTCGCTCGCCAGTCTTGAACAAACACTGGCGAGCGGTGACAATCCGCTGTCATTGCGCCACCTCCGGGAGATTCCATGTTCGATCCGGTCATCAGCAGCCTGCCGGCCTTTGCCGGTTACTTCGCGACGGCGGTCGGGCTGCTCGCCGTCTTTCTCGTTCTCTACGTTTTTGTCACGCCCTATAGCGAGTTGGCCCTGATCCGTGAGGGCAATACGGCCGCGGCTATCAGCCTGGCCGGGGCGATCATTGGCTACGCCTTGCCTATCGCCGTTTCGGTGGCGACCAGCCATAACATCTACGTCATGATCGGCTGGGGCGTCGTTGCTTGCATCGTCCAGCTCATGACGTACATCGTTGCCCGTTTTGCCCTGCCGCAGATCAATCTGAACATCCCGCAGGGCAAGGTTGCTTCCGGCATCTTCCTCGCGTCACTTTCCCTCGGCATCGGCATCCTCAACGCCGGCTGCATCGCCTGACCATTCAAGGAGAAAATTCATGGCTCTGATGGACTTCATCAAAAAGCAGTTTATCGACATCCTGCAATGGACCGAGGATGGCGACGGCACCTTGGCCTGGCGTTTCCCGATGGCCGAAATGGAAATTCAGAACGGCGCTAGCCTGACCGTACGCGATTCGCAGATGGCGCTGTTCGTCAACGAAGGCACGGTTGCCGACGTCTTCGGCCCGGGCATGGTCAAGCTGACGACGCAGACCCTGCCAGTCCTGACCTACCTGAAGAACTGGGACAAGCTCTTCGAGTCCCCGTTCAAGTCCGACCTTTACTTCTTTTCGACGCGCACCCAGCTCGACCAAAAGTGGGGTACGCCGAACCCGATCACCATCCGCGACAAGGAATTCGGCATCGTCCGCCTGCGCGCCTTCGGCATCTATTCGTACCACCTGACCGATCCGAAAGTTTTCTACCAGAAGATTTCCGGTACCCGCGACATCTACACCCGCGAGGAACTCGAAGGCCAGTTGCGCAACACCATGGTTGCAGGGCTGACCGACCTGTTTGGCGAATCCGGCGTGCCTTTTATCGACATGGCAGCCAATCAGGACGAGTTCGGCAAGGCGATGTTTGCCAAGGCGGCGCCGATGTTTGCCGAGTTCGGTCTGGCTCTCGATTCGTTGGTCGTCCAGAACGTTTCGTTGCCCGAAGAGCTGCAGAAGATTCTCGACCAGAAGATCGGCATGAACATGATCGGCGACATGCAGCGCTACACCCAGTACCAGGTCGCCAACAGCATTCCCGATGCGGCGAAGAACGAAGGCGGGTTGGCGGCGATGGGCGTTGGCCTCGGCGCCGGTGTCGGCTTCGGGCAGGTTATGGGGCAAGCGATGGGCGCTGCCTTGCAGCCGGCGGCAGCGGCTCCCGCTGTTGCACCGATGTCGGCCGACGATGTCGTGGCTACGCTGGAAAAGCTGCACGGGCTGGTCGAAAAAGGCATCCTGAGTCAGGCCGAGTTCGACGCCAAAAAAGCGGAATTGCTCAAAAAACTGAGTTGACCGTAGCAACGTGGCTGTAAGCGCCCACTGCCCTTCCTGCGGGGCGCCGGTTGTCTTCAAATCGGCGTCCTCGGTCTTTGCCGTCTGTGAATACTGCCAGAGCACGCTGGTTCGTCACGACCAGAATCTCGAAGACATCGGCAAGATGGCGGCGCTCGTCGAGGATCGTTCGCCGCTGCAACTGGGGGCCGAAGGCAGCTACAAGGGCGTGCATTTCGCGCTGATCGGGCGCATCCAGATCAAGTACAGTCAGGGCATCTGGAACGAGTGGCACCTGCTGTTTGACGACATGCGAACTGGCTGGCTGTCGGAGTCTGGCGGTGAGTATGTGCTCACATTCGCGCAGTTCGTTGGTGAGGCGCTGCCGCAGTTCAACGATCTGAAAATCGGCCAGCGTTTCGTGCTGGCCAGCCAGACGTGGACGGTCAGCAACATCGAAAAGGCCGAGTGCATCGCCGGCCAGGGCGAGCTGCCATTCAAGGTCGGCGCCGGCTATCCGGTTGCTGCGGTCGACCTGCGAAATCAGGCCAATTTCGCCACGCTCGATTATTCGGAAACGCCGCCGCTGTTGTTCGTCGGTGAGGCGGTCGATTTCCCTTCGCTGAAAATGGCAAACCTGCGCGACGGCATGGCTATCCCGACCAAGGCGGTCGAGGCTCGCGTTTTCCGCTGCCCGAGCTGCGGCTCGCCAATGGCTGCGCGCTCCAAGGACATTCTGGCGGTGGGCTGCGCTTCCTGTGGGGCGGTGGTCGATGCAGCCGACGAGAGCTACAGGATTCTGTCAAAGTCGCTCGGCATGCGCGATGAGAAGTATTCACCACGCCTGCCGCTGGGCAGCAAGGGCCGGCTTGATGGCAAGCCGGTCGAAGTCATCGGCTTTCTTGTCAAACGCTGTGTGGTCGACGCCATTGCCTACAACTGGAGCGAATATCTGCTGGCCACCGAGCATGGCACCTATCGCTGGCTGACCGAATACAACGGTCACTGGAATGTCGTCGATGTGCTCTCCAAGCCGCCGGCTGGCGGCATCATCGAAGTCGATAGCGTTCGCCATGGCGGGCAGGTTTTCAAGCATTTCGCGACCACGCAGGCGGCAGAGGTTATTCAGGTGGCCGGCGAGTTCACGTGGCGGGTACGGCGCGGGGAAACCAATCGCGTCGTCGATTACGTGGCGCCGCCGCTCATGCTGTCGAGCGAATCGACGGGCAACGACCTGAGCTGGTCGCAGGGCAGCTATGTCGAGCCGCAGGTGATCGCCGAGGCTTTCGGGCTCAAAGCCGATTTGCCGAAGCCGACCGCGGTATTCGCCAACCAGCCGAATTCGTGGAACGAGACAAACCGGCGGATCTGGAGCCTTTTCTGGAAGCTGGCGCTGGCCGCCATTCTTTTGCAGGCTTTCTTTGCCCTCTTTTCGAGCGGCCGATTGTTGCTGCGCCAGGATTTCACCTTCGAGCCGCAACGTGGTGAGGAAGTACAGACCCGTGAATTCGAGATCACCGGCCATCCGAGCAAAATCGCCGTCAGGAACCAGACCTCGTTGGACAACAACTGGATCGGCCTCGACATGATGCTGGTCAACAAGGTGACCGGTACGGCCTGGCCCGCTGCTCGCGAACTGTCGTTTTACAGCGGTTACGACGGTGGCTCCTGGACCGAAGGCAGCCGCGAGGACGAGGTGGTTTTCCTGAATATTCCGGCCGGTACCTACTACCTGACGCTCGATCCTGACATGGCCCCGGACAAGCCGGTCGCCGTGCGCGATACCGTCGAAGTGCATACAGCCAGCGCCGGCTGGTCGAATTTCGTGCTGGTGATGATTTTCCTGATCATCTTTCCGATCTTCACCGCCATGCGCCATGCGGCTTTCGAGGCGCGGCGCTGGGCCGAGAGCGACCACGCGCCGGTGAGCAGCGACGATGCGGACGGAGACGACTGATGTTCGATAAATTCACGCTGGCCACTGGCGTCTTCGCCTTGCTGCTCTTTGCTTACGCCCAGCAACAGGGCTGGAACATGTTTGATAACGTGGCCAACCCGTCGCATGGTGGTTCCGGCAGCAGCCGGACCTATCACAAATAGCCGGCCGGCTAGTCCCCTCCGCAGCCACCCCCACAACCGCCGCCATCGCCGTCCGAACTGCCGGAACTTCCCGAGCAGCCGCCACCGCAGCCGATGTGGCTGGCGCAGTAGCCGGAGCCTGCGGCGCCGCCGCTGGCGGCCAGGCAGTCCAGCTGATAGATGAAACCGCCGGCGATGCCCAGTGCGGCGTCGATAGCGAACAGGCGGGGCAGGCGCTCGGGCTTTTTCGGGTCGATCTTCTCGTGCGCGCAGGCCAGTCGCCAGGCCCGCTTGAGGCCCTCGCTGGCCTGGGTGGGCGTGCTCATCGCCTCGGCGGGGGTGTGGTGCAGGAAGCGGCCGAAGGCGTGGCGACAGAACTTGTCGTACTGGCGGGTGAACAGGATGAACTCGTGCCAGGCGTCGTCGACTGCCTGCGACGGCATCGCTACCATGCGTCGGCCGGCCTTGCGGCAGAGCTGGAAGTAATCGTCGAGCGCCGCAAAGACCTCGTTGCGTTGCTCGGCAGTCAGCCCTGGGTGGCGGGCGGCCAGCCGCTGGTCGAGAAATCGCTGGTAGGGAAAGGCGGCAATGTAGGCTTCACGCCGCGAGCGGCTCCAGTTGCGCCAGAGCAGAATCGCTATGAGCGCCAGCAGCGTGATGACGATGAGCTTGGCCATGTTCAGGTATTGACGTCGAAGCAGAGATACTTGATCTCGAGGTAGTCCTCGATGCCGTACTTCGAGCCCTCACGGCCGAGGCCGGATTGCTTGATGCCGCCGAAGGGGGCGACCTCGTTCGATATCAGCCCGGTGTTGACGCCGACCATGCCGTATTCGAGCGCCTCGCCGACGCGCCAGCAACGGCCGACATTGCGCGTGAAGAAATAGGCCGCCAGTCCGAACTCGGTGTCGTTGGCCATGGCGATGGCCTCGGCTTCGGTTTCGAAGCGGAAGAGCGGGGCGACCGGGCCGAAGGTTTCTTCGCGGGCGACCTTCATGTCGGTGGTTACGTCGGCCAGCACGGTTGGCTGAAAGAAGTTGCCACCACGCTCGTGCCGGGTTCCGCCGCACAGGATGCGGGCACCCTTGCCCAGTGCATCGGCAACGTGCGCCTCGACCTTGGCCAGACCGGCGGCATTGATGAGCGGCCCCTGCACCACGCCCGATTCGGTGCCGGCGCCGACCTTCAGGTCGCGTGCTTTTTCGGCAAACTTGGCGGCAAACTCCTCGTAGATGCCGGCCTGCACGAGGAAGCGGTTGGCGCAGACGCAGGTCTGGCCGGTATTCCGGTATTTGGCCGCCAAAGCGCCGTCGACCGCAGCAGTGACGTCGGCGTCATCGAACACGATGAAGGGGGCGTTGCCGCCCAGTTCGAGCGACAGTTTCTTGATGGTCGGCGCGCATTGCGCCATGAGCAGGCGGCCAACACCCGTCGAGCCAGTAAACGAGAGCTTGCGGACAATGGGGTTGGCGCACAGTTCGCCACCGATTTCAGTCGGCTCGCCGGTGACGACATTGAGAACGCCGGGCGGGAAGCCGGCCTGCTCGGCCAGCGAGGCCAGCGCCAGCGCGCTGAGTGGCGTGGCTTCGGCCGGTTTGATGACGACCGGGCAACCAGCGGCGAGCGCCGGCGCCACTTTGCGCGTGATCATGGCGAGCGGGAAATTCCACGGCGTGATGGCGGCGCAGACGCCGATCGGCTGCTTGATGACGATCAGTCGCGTGTTTGACGCCGGGCTGGGAATGCTTTCGCCGTAGGTACGTTTGCCTTCTTCGGCAAACCATTCGATGAACGAGGCGCCGTAGATGACCTCGCCCTTGGCCTCGGCCAGCGGCTTGCCGCATTCGGCCGTGATGATCTGCGCGAGATCGTCGGCGTTGTCCAGAATCAGCCGGTACCAGGCCTGCAGCAGTTGGGCGCGGCGGCGGGCCGTAAACGCGCGCCATGCCGGCCATGCCGCGTTGGCAGCCTCGATGGCCTGCCGGGTCTCGGCCGCGCCGCAGAGCGGCACCTCGCCAATTTTCTCGCCGCTTGCCGGGTTGGTGACGGCAAAGGTCGCACCGTCCTCGGCCTCTTTCCAATTTTGGCCAAATTTTCCGGTTGACCGCAGCAGGTCCGGGTTTTTCAATTTCATGGTCTTGAAAATTCCTGTAAAAACGGTAAGTTACGAATTGTTCCAAGAAAATACTGTAGCTTGATGCGTGCTTCCGCCCTGATCCCGATCTTCCTGAGCGCCCTGTTGCTGGCCGCTTGCAGCGGCACGCCCAAGCGTCCCGGTGACCCTACGGAAACTATAGCGCAAGCCTCGCGCCCCGTGAGCGAGAAGGGCAACGAAGTGGTCTTCTACGCCATGGGCCTGATCGACACCGGCTACCGATTTGGCGGCAAAAATCCTGAAGCCGGCCTCGATTGCAGCGGCATGGTCAGCTACATCTACGGCCGGGCTACCGGGCTGAAGGTTCAGGGCAGCGCCGCAGACATGGCGCGGAACGGCCGGGCGATCGAGCGCGCAGAATTGCGGCCGGGTGATCTGGTTTTCTTCAACACACTCAATCGCTCGTTTTCGCACGTTGGCATATTCATTGGCGATGCGCGGTTCATTCACGCGCCGTCGACGAACGGTCGGGTCCGCATCGACCGTCTCAGCGACAGCTATTACGCCTCGCGTTTCGAGGCTGCGAGAACGTTTTTCGACTGAGCTCAGCTTGCAGCGGATTCAATCGCTGTGGCGGCACGCTGGCGTGCTTCATCCACGTCGTCGCCTGACAAACCCAGAAAATCCAGAGCACGCTCGAAAAGCGCGTTGTCACCTTCGAAGTCATCATCGAGCATTTCGCTGAGCAGGTGCTCTGCCACTTGAGTGACTGCGATCAGCGAAAGCGCGCCGCCGGGCAAGGTGCCTTCGGGCAGATCGTATGCTTCCTTGTCGTGATGAAAGCGGATGGCTTGGCCAAGGATGGGCGGCAGCCCCCAGTTGCGCACCAGCAAGGAACCAACGACAGGGTGCGAGCAGGGAAAGTATTGCTCCTCCGCTTCGCTCAAGTCGAGATGCTCGGTACGACACTTTTCAAGCAAGGAGCCGTAATCCGGGTAACGCCGCATCATCAGCGGTATCGCAGCATCATGGAACAGCGCGTAGGTGTAGGCGGCATCGGCTGAAATCCCGTACTGGCGCTTGGCGAGCATGCTCGACACCAAAGCCAGCGTCATCGTCCGCTTCCAGAATTGCTCGACCCAGGCTGCCGGCAGCCCAGTGATGCTCGCCCGTAGCGCAGAAGCGACGACAACGCAGAGAACATTCTTCGTGCCCAGTCGTTCAACCGCTTTGCGCGCACTTGATACCGGGCCGCTAGAACCGAAAAGTGGGGAGTTCGCCAGTTTCAGCGCCGCAGCAGTCATGCCGGCATCAGCGCTGATGATATCGGCGAGGCGACTCAGGTTCGGTTCGTCCTTCTGCCCTTCTTTCATTGCGTCGCCAACCGCTGCCGGACATGTTGGGATGTCGATGGTGGACATGACCTTCTGCAGGTCTTCGGGGGATAGTTCGCGACTGCCAAGGGACATGTATTTTGCCATTTTATGCAATATTGCTAGTCTGCCGAAGCTTAATCCGGTATGCGGCATGGACGCAAGGCTTTGCTTGGGGTTAGAATCCACCCCTCCCAAGCGCCCGTAGCTCAGCTGGATAGAGTACTGCCCTCCGAAGGCAGGGGTCGTGCGTTCGAATCGCGCCGGGCGCGCCAGTACAATCCAGATTCAGGCCACTTTCGAGTGGCCTTTTTCATGTGGCCGGATGCTGCACCGAAACTACGACGACTTCTTGCCGTCGACCGGGAGCCAAATCCGGAAGCAGGTACCTTTGCCCGGCGTGCTGCGTACATCCAGGCTCCCTCCGTGTTTCTTGACGATGATGTCGTAGGAAATCGAGAGGCCCAGCCCGGTGCCCTTGCCCACAGGCTTGGTGGTAAAGAAGGGCTCGAAAATACGGTTGCGAACTTCTTCACTCATGCCTTGGCCCGTGTCCTCAATCTCGAACCAGGCTTGGTTGTTCTCGGCTCCCGAGCGCACAAATATCTTGCCTTGATGTTCGATCGCTTGCGCCGCATTGACCAGCAGGTTCATGAATACCTGGTTGATCTGGGCCGGCACGCAGGCAACTGCGGGAATATCCCCCAGCTCGCGAACAATTTCAGCCTTGTATTTCAGCTCGTTCCAGACCACGTTGAGGGTGCTTTCAATCGCGGCGTTGAGGTCGGCTCTCTGGTGTTCGGCCTGATCCACGTGGGAGAAGTCCTTGAGGTCCTGAACGATCTTGGTGACGCGGCTCAGGCCTTCCTGCGACTCGGCAACCAGCGACGGGAGATCGTCACGAAGAAATTCAATATCCGCTTTCTTGCGAGCCGCGGCGATGTCCTCCGGCACGCCCGTTTCGTAGGCGCTGATGACGTTGAGCAACTGGCCGACGTAGGTTTTCAGGGTGCCGAGGTTGGAATTGACGAAGCCGACCGGGTTGTTGATCTCGTGAGCGACCCCTGCGGCCAGTTGGCCGATAGCCGCCATTTTTTCTGACTGCAGCAATTGTTGTTGTGCTTCTTCAATCTTGCTCAGCAACTGGGTCAATTCTTCCTGCTCTTTGGCCAACTGGATATTGGCTGCTGCCAGGTCACTTGTTCTTTCCTTGACGCGTTCCTCCAGGCTTAGATTGACCTCTGTCAGCGCCTTGTTTTGCTTGGAAAGAAGAGCGTAAAGGCGGGAAAGGGCGCCGAGAAGTACCTTCGTGCCCGGATCCTCCGATCGTTTTTCTGCATCAAAGGCGGCACTTGGCGTCAAACCCTTTCTAAGGTTCGCCATCTGCCGGGCCATGACCTGGTCTTCTCCGAGAATATGTACCGTCAGCCAGGATGCAAGAAACCCATGCACAGCCTCTGCCGGCTTTTCAATGGAGGAACGAGTCTTCCAAAGCGCAACCAGTTGCTCAACAAATTGCCTGTGTTCAGTAACGTGTTGGTCGATGTGACGCTGGTCAACCCCGAGTTCGACCATCATTTTTTCTTCGTCGGCGAAGTGTAGCCGTGCATATTCTGCAAGCTGACGGAACAGCATCTGCAATCGTTCTTCGGTGAAATCTCCGAGCATCAGTTCATTGCCCAGTCCGTTGACCGCCTCGACGAGTTGCTTGTGCTGGGTATCGACGAGAGGAATGCCTGTGTCGAAGCGTGCGTCCCAAATAAAGGCATCCATTATCAGTACTCTCCTGTCATCGGGCCTAAAACCCGAAGTATTTCGTCTGGGGTGGTGGCGCCAGCCTGCACGCGCTCGAAGGCGTGGTGGATGATGCTGCGTAGTCCTCGCTGCCGGGCCTGGCGGCTGATTTCCAGAACGCTGGCACCGCTGCCGATACAGTCCCGCAATTGGTCATCGAGGGTCAGTATTTCGTAAATGCCGACGCGACCTTTGTAACCACTGCCGTGGCATGCATCGCACCCCCGGCCACGACGTATTTCGCCGATATCGGCGAAAACCGTTCCCAGGCGCGAGATGACTGCTGGATCTGGCGCCGCTGGCTGGCTGCAGTTCGGGCATACGCTGCGCACCAGGCGTTGGGCAATGATGCCCTCAAGGGCGGTGGCGACCACGTAGGGCTTGAGGCCGAGGTCGAACAATCGGGCGATGGTGGCGACGGCCGAGTTGGTGTGCAGTGTTGAGTAGACAAGGTGTCCGGTCAGCGCGGCATGAAAGGCGACTTCAGCGGTGTCGAAGTCGCGGATTTCGCCGAGTAGGATGACGTCCGGGTCCTGGCGGAGCAGGGCGCGCAGGACTGCTGGAAAGGTCAGTCCGATCTTTTCACGGATCAGTACCTGGCCGGCCATATCGAGGTAGTACTCGACCGGGTCTTCGATGGTGACGTAGTTTTTGTCCGGCGTCGCATCGTGCTGGAGCAGTGAATAGAGGGTTGTCGTCTTGCCGCTGCCGGTAGGGCCGGTGGCGAGGATGATGCCTTGCGGCTTGGCGACCATGTCGGTGACGCGACCCACATCGCTGCTGGAGAAGCCGAGTTTGTCGATGGTATGGACCGTCGAATTCCGGTCGAGGATACGCATGACGATTTTTTCGCCATTGATTGTCGGCAGCGTGGAAATTCGCAGGTCGACCATGCGCATCGGGGTTTTGACGGTGATTCGCCCATCCTGCGGCCTGCGCCGCTCGGAGATGTCGAGTTCCGACATGATCTTCAGGCGTGAGACCAGCGACTGGTGCAGGTGATGCGGGATGTGAATCTTGTCGGCGAGTACCCCGTCAATCCGGTAGCGCACGACGACGCTCTTGGTACGCGGCTGGATGTGGATGTCCGAAGCACCCAGACGGATGGCCTCGAGAATGATGGCATTGGCCAGCCGGATAGCGGGCGGTGCCTCGGTTTCGCGTAGCAGGTCTTCGAGTTTTGCTGCATCGTCATCCTCGATGACGATCTCGATGCCTTCGTACGGATCGGTCGAGCTGACCAGTGTTTCCAGTTCCTTGAAGTCGACCTCGCCGCCACCGTAGATTTCATCGACCTTCTTGCGGATGGCAGCGATGTCGGCCGTCACAGCGTTGATGTCGAGCCCGGCCGTGAAGCGGACTTCGTCGATCAGCCCCTCATCCAGCGGGTCGGCCATGGCCAGCATCAGGCGGCGCCCTTCAAGCTTGAGCGGCACGACCCCCTGACGCAGGCAGAAGCTGCGTGGTATCAAATCGGTCAGCGCGGCATCTACCTGGAATTCCGGTAGCTGCACTTCCTCGATCATCATGTCGGTCTTGAGTAGTTCGCGAATGCGTCGCTCGGGCACCCAGTCCTTTTCGAGCAGCAGGGTGATCAACGGCTCCTTGCGTCGTTCCTGCAGCATGGTCAGTTCCTGCAACTGGGTATCGGTCAGCAGGTTCTTTTTGTGCAGCATGATGCCGAGCCGGCTGCGGTGCGTTGCTGCAAGCTTGGAGAGCGCCGTGATTTCCTTTGACTTCAAGTCGTTTTCTGCGCGAAGGCTGCGATTGCGACTGATCAGGTCGAACTGCTCGAGGGCGAGGGCGACGGTTACCCGCAGGTCGTCATCGTTCCATGGTTTGAGAATGAACTTGTAGACCGCGCCTTCGTTGATGGCGCCCATCACCGCATCGGTGTTGGCATGGCCGGTGAGCATGATGCGGATGGTGTCGGGCGAGCGCTTTTTCACTTCCTGCAGGAACTGTGCGCCGTTCATGCCGGGCATCATGAAATCCGAAATGACCAGATGGATAGTGCCAGTGGCGAACTTTTCCAATCCCTCCTTGGCGGTCCAGGCGGTGATGACTTCGTAGTTTTCCTGGTGAAAAACGCGGCTGAGCGCCTTGACGATGCTCGGTTCGTCGTCGACGAAGAGCAGGCGGTAGCGCGGCGGCGTGAGGTGCGTGGCCGGTGCCTGCGGCGTATGGGTCTTGCCGGTGAAGAGTGAGGAGTAGTCGGTCATGACGGCGTCGGAAAGTACATGGTTACGGTGGTGCCGACATCCGGCTGGCTGTCGAGGCTGATGCGGCCGCTATGCGCCTGAATGACATTGCGTGCGGTGGCTAGTCCCAGCCCGACTCCGCCACCGACCGGCCGTGTCGTATAGAACGGCTCGAAGGCATGTTCGAGCTGCTCCTTGGTCATGCCAACACCCGTGTCATGGATGCGGACGAGGATGCCCTCGTCGTCCGCCTCGGAGGATATCTTGACCTCGCCAGGCCGCCCGGCATCCTTGATGGCCAGAATCGCGTTACGGATGACATTGAAGAAAAGCTGGTTGATGTGTCCCGGCAGGCAAACGATGCTGGGTAAAGGCAGCAAATCGAAACGAAAATTGATGCCGGCGGGCAATTGCGTCTGCACCATGCTGACTGCTTCATGCAGGCAGTTGTTGAGGTCTGCATATTCCTCGCTGGCGCGGTCGACGTTCGAAAATGCCTTCAAATCAGCCACGATGCGGGCGATGCGCTCCATGCCCTTGGCGCTGTCGTGGAGAAGATCGATGCTGTCTTCGAGAATGAAGTCGAGGTCCAGCGCCTGCCAGCTGGCGGCCGCAGCGCCTTGAGCGTTTTTCATTTCGGCGAATTTGCCGACATATTTCTCGAAGGTACTCAGATTGCTGCGGACGAAACCGAGCGGGTTATTGATCTCGTGCGCCATGCCGGCAGCCAGTTGTCCGACAGAGGCCAGTTTTTCCGCCTCGTAGAGCATCTGCTGTCGCTCTTCCAGTTCCCCGACCTGTTTCTTGACGCGGGCGTCGAGCTCGGTCGAGAGCGTCTTGTAACGCGTTTCGGATTCGCTCAGTCGGGCATGTTCGCGCTTGAGTGACTCGAAGTCTTCGGCGACGGATTCGAGGTGCAGCGTCGATGCCATCTTGAACCGGATCTGGGCACGCAACAGAACCAGCATGAGATTGCGGGCGGCCATCAGGGCGCTCGCCGGGGCGGAGCGGCTGAGGAGGTAGCCGATGGGCTCAAGCTCAAGGATCAGCGCTTCACGGCGGGCGTCGGGCGAGGGCTGACCCCAGAAGGTTTTTCCGGCATCGTCGGTGATGGCGAAATCGCCGCCGAGCAACTCGCTGAGTGCCGGGCCGATTTTTTCATGGCTGCTGGTATCAAGCAGTTCACCCAGTTGCCACTCACGGTCAAAGCCGAGAGTCATGCAGCTTTCCTCAACGCGCCCGCGACGAAGGCGTCTTCGCTGAGGCCATGCTTTGCCTGCAACTCCAGCTTCTGGCCAAAATTCCGGTAGACCGTGCGAAGCAGGTGTTCGAAAGTCAGTTCGATGCCCTGCCCGGTCAGGGCAACGGCAAAGACAAGCGGCCAGGGCGCCGCTGACCAGCGGTCACGGATTTCAGCTTCGGGTACGGCGTTCGGCAGGTCGCATTTGTTGAACTGCACAACCAGCGGCAGGTGGTCAAAATCAAGGCCGACGCGCGCGCAGTTGGCAGCCAGGCTCTGGAAGGATTCGCCATTGTTTGTTTCCTGGGCACGGTCGGCATCGGCGACAAACACGACACCATCGGCACGCGACAGAACTGCCTTGCGCGTGCCGTCATGGGCGACCTGGCCGGGCACGGTAAAGAGCCGGAACTTGATCAGCAAGCCGGATGGCGCGCGAAAACCGAGCGGGAGCAGATCGAAGAAAAGCGTGCGGTCGTCCTTGGTCTCCATGGTCATGACCTCGCCCTTCAATTCCGGGGCCAGCAGGTCATGCAGACGCAGCAGATTGGTCGTCTTGCCACTCTGCGCCGGGCCGTAATAGACCAGCTTGAAGGTCAGGTGCCGGGCATCGCTTTCGGGCATGGCAATCAGGCCTTGCTCTGGAATTCGGGGTCGAGCACCACGGAACCATCCGGGCCCCAGTTGACCTCGGTGATGCCGGGTTCGATGCGCTCCAGTCGTTCGGCCTCGATCTGTTCCGGCGTGATATCACCCATTTCGAGGCGGACCAGATTGGCCAGCTGCCGGTTTTCCAGCATCAGGTCGCGATGGGCGAGCGCCTGGCCGATAGCGGACATCAGGTCATAATCGTTCCAGGGCTTGCCGATGAAACGGTCGATGCCGACTTCGTTGACTGCGCGAACCAGCGCGTTGAGATCGGCGTACCCGGAAAGAATGAGCCGGGCTGCATCGGGCTGAATGGCTTTTGCCGCCTTGAGAAATTCGATGCCATCCATGCCCGGCATCCGGTAATCACTCATGAACAGATCGAATTCTCCATGTTTGGCCGCTTCCAGGGCCGCTGCTGGCGAATTGAAATCGACTACCTCAAGGGTATAAGTCTTCGTGCCATAGGCGCACGGCGCCAGTCGCAACACCCTCTTGAGGGATTTGAGGATGGAGTCCTCGTCGTCGACGATCAGGATTCGGCTCATTTTTCCTCCTGGCGAATGTAGAGCGTCAGCATATGCTGTTCAGCGTGTTCCATCTTGGCCAGTTGCGCAATGATTTCGGCTGTCAGCGCAGTGGATTTGGCCAGCAGAAGATAGCCGTCCCGGTGCAGGAAGTCCCGGCTCAAAACCATCCCCGGCTTCAGATGCAGTGTCCGTAGCGGAACTTCGGTAAAGCCGGTCTTGACGGTTTCCGAAAGCAGCGTTGCGAAAGCGTCAACCACGGCAGGGTCATAGCGCTTGCCGCGATTGTCGATCAGGAAATTCAGCGCTTCGGCAGGCTTTAGCGCGCGCTGGGCGAGTGTGCCAATGAGCAGCGAGTCGTATTCGTTGACAACCTGGAGGATGCGGCTGCCCTGAGGAATGGCGATGCCGGCCAGATGGTCGGGATAGCCGTTGCCGTCAAAGCATTCATGGTGATGGCGGACGAGGATGGCCGCCTCCTTGAACTTCTCGATGCCCATCAGGATGTTCTGGCCAATGACCGGATGCTTCATTACCTGCGCTCTTTGCTCTGGCGTCAGCGCATTGAAGGATTTTGCCAACAGATCGTCGGGCAGGCCCAGTTTGCCGATGTCGTGCAGCAGACCGGCCAGCATGATGTTCTGAACCTCGGCTTCAGGCAATTTGAGGCGCTGGGCCACACTGCGTGCATGGTCAGCCACCCGCCTGCCATGCCCGGACATCTGGCTGCCGGCAGGGCCACTGCGCAATTCGATCAGACCGGCAAAAACCTGGACGCTGGTCAGAAAGGCTTTTTTCAATTCACTGTGCGTTTGCTCGACAAAGCTCAGGGCCTGGCGCAGTTCGGCTGTCCGGTCCGCAACCTTTTGCTCAAGGCTGGCGTTCAATTCCTTCAATTGGTCATTCTGTGCCTGGGTCAGCGACGTAAGGCGCAGGTTTTCTCGCTTCAGGCTCTGATGCTCAATGGCTTCGCCAACAATGCTGACGATCTCGTTGTCATCCCAGGGCTTGGAAATATAGCGATAGATCTCACCCTGATTTATTGCAGCAACAGTCGACGTAATGTCGGCATAGCCGGTGAGCAGGATACGCATCACGTTTGGCCAGCGACTGCGCACCTCTTTCAGAAAGGTGGCGCCGTCCATTTCCGGCATGCGCATGTCGGAAATGACCAGATCGATCTGTTCCGTTTCGAGCACTTCAAGACCCGCAGCACCGCCTTCGGCGATGAAAATGCGGTAGCCATGCGGCCGGAAAAGGCGACGCAGCGCTGAAAGTATGCCCGGTTCGTCGTCGACGAAAAGCAGGGTGGGAGGGGCTGTCGCCTCGCTCATTTTGAAGTCTCCGAGTCTTTTGTTTCAACGTTCCGTGGCGGCTTGATCGGCAGCACAAGACGGAAGGTGGTGCCCTGCCCCTCGATACTCTCGACCTCAATCCTGCCGCCATGTCGTTTGACTATACCGTAGGACAGCGAAAGTCCTAGCCCCGTGCCCTTGCCAACCGGCTTGGTCGTGAAGAAAGGGTCGAATATCCGGTTAATGTGCTCAGGCGCGATGCCTTTGCCCGTATCGCTGACTTCAACACAGATACTGTCGTCACCGTGCCGGCTGGTGCGAATGGTAATCGTGCCCTGCGTTTCAATGGCATGGCCGGCATTGACCAGCAGGTTCATGAAAACCTGATTGAGTTGTGAAATCAGGCAGAAAGCATGGGGAATGTCGCCATACTCCTTGACCACTTTGGCCTTGTACTTCAACTCGTTCCAGACAATGTTCAGCGTCGAGTCGATGCCCTGATGCAGGTCTGCTTCCTGCCATTCCTGTTCGCCGACGCGCGAGAAATTCTTGAGGTCCTGCACTATCTTGCGGACCCGACCAAGGCCATCCTTTGACTCGGCGATAAGGCTGAAAATGTCATCCTTGAGGAAGGCAAAATCGTGCTGCTCCAGCAGGCGCCGGACTTCCTCATCATGGGGATGCGTTTCGCCCGTCTTGCTGAGCAGGGTCTCGTATGCGGCGATGATGGCCATCAGGTCGTGCACATAGCCATCCAGCGTCCCCAGATTGGAATGGACAAAACCGATCGGGTTGTTCAGTTCATGGGCAACCCCCGCCGCCAACTGCCCGATTGAGGCCATTTTTTCCGACTGCATTAATTGGTTGTTGGCCTCTTCAAGGCGCTTGTTGAGCTTTTTCTGCTGCTGGAGCGCGTCATTCAGCTCGGACTGCTGGCGCCTGCGCTCGGTAATGTCCGTCAGAACGCCGTTGAAGAATTCGGGTGCGCCAGTATCGTTGCGCTGAACGATTGCGCGGTCGACTACCCAAATGACCCGATTTTCAGCTGTCAGGATGCGATATTCCTGCTCGTATTCCGTTGCCCCTGACGCGCAATGGCGGGCTACTTCATCGCCGATGCGCTGCAGGTCGTCGGGGTGAACCATGTCGGCGAACACGGGTTTGCCGGACTGGAGGTCGTGAGCCTTATAGCCCCATTGCGCCACGTTTTCCGAAACAAAGACAATCGGCCAGCCATCCGTCGCCGCCCAGCGGAAGCAGACCGCCGGGCTGGCGTTCACCACCTGTGTGGCAAGGCGCAAGGCATTTTCCGAGCGCTGGCGGCAGACGATGCGCCAAGTCTCACTACCAATCAACTGTACGGTTTCGACATCGAAATCGGTGTAATCAGAGGCTTTGTTACCTACGCCCGTCATCATGCGGACCTCGCCCTCTTCCATGACAGGGACGCTGAGCAGGCGGGTCAGGGCTGAGTGGCCGGCGGGAAGCCCCTGCTTATTCGGGGCGTTGGCATAGTCATTGACGATGACAGGCGTTTTTTGACGTGCCGCATCGGCCCAGATGCCTGCTTCGGAGAGCGGGTAGTGGTTGTCGAACGCGGCCGTGCAGTATTTCTCCAGCGTGCTGGCTGACCAGGCGGCCAGTTCGATGGTTTCGCCATCGACATTGACGAAGTGCATGAAGGCTATGACGCTCTGCGTCAGCTCTTCGGCCCGTTCCAGTGCAAATTGCATGAGCGCTCTCTCGGAAAGCGCCTCGGCTTTTTTCGGCAACTCCAGCAATACGGCTGAACGACGGACTTGTTGGGAAAGTTGCAATTCAGTCGCTCGGCGCTCGGTAACATCCATGCTGATGCCGCCCAGGTCTGCGCTGCCATCCTCGCGTGGGATGGCGAACTTGATACTCTCAAACACCCGCCCATTCCGGGAATATTCGATACGCTCCGTGACGCCGGTGGCAAGTATGCGGGCTTCATCTGCAATGATTTTCTCACCGAACTCCCCAGGAAATACCTCGCTTGAAAGTCGCCCCAGTACATCTTTTGCATCGAACCCGAACCGTTCCTGATAGCCTTTGTTGACCAGCAGGATGCGGGAGTCCGAGTTCTTGACGTAGGCGCTGCCTGGCAGGTGGTCCAAAAAGCGCTGCAGCATCTTGATGGAAGCGTTCCGCTCGGTTTCGGCAACAATCCGAGCGCTAATGTCATCGACGATGGCCACCAGGAAATCTACCTTCCCGTTTGCTTGGCGGATCGCGCGTACGGAAAGAGTGGTATGGACGAGGGTGTCATCCTTGCCGATCAAACGCTGTTCGCCTGAATAGCCAGAAGATTCGCCGTACAGGACCGCGTTGAGGTTCGCGGTTTCCATCGCCAGGTCGTCCGGGTGAGTCAGTGCGTGCCAGTCAGTTCGCATCAGCTCTTCGGCGTCGTAACCCAATATGCGACACAGTGCCGGGTTCGCAGAGATGCAGGCTTTTTCAGGGGATAGCACGGCGATTCCGAGCGTGGCGGAGTCGAAAATGGCCCGAAAGCGCTCCTGCACTTTTTGTTCCTGACCACGCAAGCGCAACATTGCCAGAATGACCAGTGCTGAAAGCATCAGCAGCCCTGCCGCCAGGAGCCATCTTTCCATTCTTCCCTGGCTTGTCATGGCCGCCAATGAGTCGCGATCCAGGTGGGAAACAACAAGCCAGCGATACTGGTTTTGTGCTGGATCGTTCGCAGACGCGCTGTCCGGTATTTCTGTATGAACTGGATAGACACTTTCAAATGTCCATAGCCCGTTCTCGTCGGTGAACTGGCCGTTCCGGTCGCTCATTCGCGCCCAGCTGGCTGGATAGCGATGGGCCAACGTGCGCGTCGCATCGTTGAACATGAAGCCCCAGGCATCGGCTGGATTGGCGGCATGCAGCCAGTACCCGGCGTCGTTTACAAGGGAGACATGGCTATTGCCCCCGCCGTTATCGGCGATAAAGCGATCCAACATCGTCTTGCCAAGGAAATTGATGATGACGATACCCTTTTTGACTCCGCGATGGTCTGCAACGGGTGTCGCGACGCGGAGCATCGGCTTGTGGGGTATTTCGATCGTTCCGTTTTCAATATTCAGGTCAAGCGGAGAAAGGTATATCTGCCCGGCAGCCAATTTCATGGCGTCCATAAAGTAATACCGGTCTCCCTTGTTCTGGAGCGCGTTTCGTGGCACCAGTCTGGGATGGCCGTTGTTCAGATCGGCACGGACGATTTCCTGGCCGCTGGCATCGATCCAGCGCAGCTGGTCATAGATTTTTTTGGCCTCCAGCAGTGTCGGAAAGTTGATTTCAAGTCGCTCGATCTCGGGAGAGGCAGGGTCGTTGACCACTTTTTGCATGGCGAAATGCTGGGAAATGAAACGCAGGTCGCCGGTTATCGACTGTAGGTGGCGGAGCAGTGACGAACTGCCCAAGCCTACATCGAGCATTTCCTTGCTTTTGACCTTGCCAAGGAGGCGCGCATTTTCGCTATGGTCGTAGTACCACGTAGCGCCGATTATGATCGCGGCGACAAGAAGGAAGCGACTGAGAAAGCTGGCCAGCAGACTGGGTTTCATGGTCAGGTTTTGGCGATCCGGAATGCTTCGCGTATCTGTTCGCGCAGCGTGTCGTCATCCCAGGGCTTGGTCAGGAATTTGTAGATGGCCCCTCGATTGATTGCGCCTGTCACCGACTCGAGATCGGTGTAGCCGGTCAGTACGATCCGGATGGTGTCGGGGTAGAGTTGGCGGACTCTGGCAAAGAATTCAGTTCCCGACATGTCGGGCATGCGCTGGTCGGAGAGGATGACCTGGACCGAATGCTTGGCCAGAAGCTCGAAGGCTTCGGCGGGTGACTTGGCTGTCAGGATATTGAAGGCCTCTCTGCGTAGCAGGCGCGTCAAAGCATTCAGAATGTTCTGCTCATCGTCGACGACAAGAAGCGTCCGCGCCTTGTCCAGAAGATTGTCGGCCAATTGCAGGCGCTTGCTGCCGGAGAGCAATTGCTCAAATTCCGCGGCGGGCAGGGGGCGGCTAAACAGATAACCCTGCATCGAATCGCAGCGCCGGCTGCGCAAAAAACTGGCCTGCGCTTCGGTTTCGACACCTTCAGCCAGTACCGTCAGGTTGAGGCTGCGCGCCATGACGATGGCCGCCGAGGCGATGGCTGCGTTGACCGGGTTTTCGGTAATGTCCCGGACAAAGCTCTGATCGATCTTGATCTTGTCGAAAGGGAGGCGCGAGATATACGACAGCGATGAATAGCCTGTGCCGAAATCGTCGAGCGAAATCTTGATGCCGAGTACCTTTAGGGCTTTGCACTGGACAATGGCTTCGTCAATGTCGTCGATCAGCGAACTTTCGGTGATTTCCAGTTCGAGCGCACTGGCTGGCAGGCCGGTTTCACCCAGGCACTGGCTGACGACAGCTGGCAGGTTTGTCTGACGAAACTGGCGTGCGGAGAGGTTGACCGCAATACGCAGACTGGCAAGGCCAAGATCCAGCCACAGCCGGGCCTGCAGGCAGGCCGTGCGTAAGACCCATTCGCCTATCGACAATATCAGCCCCGTGTCTTCGGCTATCGGAATGAATTCGGCTGGGGAAACAGCGCCAAACTCCGGGTTGTTCCAGCGCAGCAGTGCTTCCATCCCGATCAAGTTGCCGCTGTCGAGGCTTATCTGTGGCTGGTAATGGACGGTCAGTTCGTTGCGCAGCAGGGCTTGTCGCAGGGCTGCCTCAAGTCCTAGCCGGCGCGATGCATCGGCATCCATTTCCGGTGAATAGAAGCGGAAGGTGTTCTGGCCGCACTTCTTGGCGCGCAGCAGCGCAGCATCGGCGCACTTCATCAGGGTGTCGACATCCTTGCCGTTGCGCGGGGCGACGCTAATGCCAATACAGGCGCTCATGCCGATGGTGTGCTCGCCAATCTCGAACGGAACGGAAATGGTGTCGAGTATGCGCTGGGCGAGTGCAACGGTGTCTTGTTCATGACTCAGATTGGCCATCACGAAGCCGAATTCATTGCCGGAGCGGCGGCCTATGGTGTCGCCATCGCGCACCTGCAGACTGAGGCGACGGGCAACCTCGATCAGTACGGCATCACCAACGGGCGGGCCCAGGGTGTCGTTGATGAACCGGAAGCGGTCAAGGTCAAGCAGGATGACCGCAGTTTCGCGATTGAAGCGATGTGCACTGATCAGGGCCTGCCCCAGGCGGTCGGCAAACAGGCTGCGATTGGGCAGGTTGGTCAGCGGGTCGTAGCTGGAAAGATATTGAATGCGTTCGGCAGCTGTTTGGCGCTCCGACAAGTCACTGAATATGCCCACATAATTTGTGAGGCGCCCGCTTTGGTCGCGTACGGCCGAAATGCTTAGCCATTCGGTCAGTAGTTCGCCATCATGGCGCCGGTTGGTGATCTCGCCCTGCCAGTTGCCATGCCGGTTTATGGCGTCCCACATGTCGCGATAGAACTCGGGACCATGTGCCCCGGAACGGAGCAGGCGCGGGTTTTTGCCCAGCGCTTCACTTGGGCTGTAGCCGGTTACCTTTGAAAAGGCCTGGTTGGTGAGCAGAATGTCGCCGTGGGTGTCGGTGATGCAGACGCCATCGCTGATGCCCGAAAAAACAACCGATGACAAACGGTGCTCGGCCTCCGCCATCTTGCGCCGGCTGATGTCGGCCATGGTCCCCAGGGCCAGGGCTGTTTTGCCATGGGCATCCCGACGCAGTACGCGTCCTCTCGCTTCCATCCAGACCCAGTGGCCATCGGCATGGCGCATGCGCAATTCATCGATATGGATTTCGTCGCCCTGATCGGTGGGGCCCTCTAAGTATTGAATGACAGAACTACGGTCTTCGGGGTGGACCAGTTCGATACACTCGGCAATGGTTGTTGGCCCCTCGGTCAGGCCGATAATTTGCGCGAGGCTGGGGCTCCAGTGGTTGCTACCACGCTCATGATCGTGTTCCCAGATGCCGAAACCGGAGGTTGCCAGGGCTGCTTGCAGACTGGTTTCAAGCTGGGTGTTTTCGGCCACGCGCCGGGCGATTTCCTGCTCCAGCCAGACCTTTTGCACGGCAGCGATGTCGCGGGCCCGTTTCAGTTCAAGCTGGGCCTTGACGCGAATGCCGAGGACCGCGGGGTTGATCGGCTTGGTGATGTAGTCGACAGCCCCTTCCTGTATGCCCCGCTCTTCGTTGTCCGGGTCATCGAGGGCGGTAACGAATATCACCGGAATATCGCGGGTAGCCTCGTCGCCACGCAGGACCCGGAGAACATCATGGCCATCCATGTCGGGCATCATGACGTCGAGCAGGATAAGATCAGGCTGGGGGGCCAGCCGGGCATAACGAATGGCGACAGGACCGCTGTTGGCGACCCGAACATCTACGCCAAGATCGCTGATCATTTCCGAAATGGCGCTCAGGTTGTCAGGCACGTCGTCGACGATCAACACAATCGGCTTTCCTGGCCCTTGAGTCTGATTGTCCTGCCCTGTCACGCCTCCTGCCCTCCTTGCAATTCGCTCAACGTCGCTAGTCTCTCTCGCCCGAAGACCTCAGACAAGATGTATTGCGTATTTTGTGAATAAAATTTCAGATTTACTGTTTTTTTAATCTTTCGACGATTGCCAGCGCGGCATCAAAATTGAAGATGGCGAGTTCGTGGCGCAATTGCTCTTGCTCGGTTGGGTAGTGGCGTTTGATGTCCGCTTGTAGTCGATTGAACTCTCGGGTCGCCTCGATATCTCCCTTGCTCAGCAAATCACGCAGAACATCCATTTTCAGCAGGAACTCGTTGGAGATGAGCGATTCGTCCATCTTTTCCGGAATGGTCGAGGCGGGCAGCACGGTTCCGGGAAGATACTTGGCCAGCACGGCGTAAAGTGTGTCCGGGTGTACCGGCTTGGCCAGAAAGTCGTTCATGCCTGCTTCGATGCAGCGCTCGCGGTCAGCCTCGAAGGCGTTGGCCGTCAGTGCGACGATGGGGACCGAGGCCCCGTTTTCCATGGCGCGAATCTGCCGGGTCGCATCCTGTCCGTTGAGTACCGGCATCTGGATATCCATGAGGATGAGATCGAAATTTGACTGTTTATAGCAGTCGACCGCAAGCGACCCGTTTTCGGCAGTGACAACATCGAGCCCGACGCTGGACAGAAGCTCCACGGCGATGTCCCGGTTGATGCGCTCATCCTCGACCACGAGGACACGCCCTTTCATCTGTGTCGTAGGGGTGTTTTCCGGTACAGGGGCCGCATCGGCGGCGGTCATGCCCAGGCGGGCGGTAATCCAGAAGCAACTGCCCACGCCCGGGGTGCTCTCGACACCGACTTCGCCGCCCATCAGTTCGGCAAGATGGCGGGCGATGGCCAGTCCCAGTCCGGTTCCGCCAAAGCGCCGCGTGGTCGAGCTGTCGAGTTGCTCGAACGCGTTGAACAGACGCAACGTGTCCTGCGGGCTGATACCGATGCCGGTATCCCTGACCGTAAAGCGGCAGGTCATTGTTTTTTCATTGCTGTTCAGTAGTTCGCCGCCGATGGAAATACTGCCAGTTGCCGTGAACTTGAGCGCATTGCCGGCGAAGTTGAGTAGCACCTGGCGCAGGCGCGTGATGTCCCCGACGGCGCGTCGCGGCAGGAGACTCGTGTCGATGTTCAGGGTCAGGCCCTTGCTGGCAGCTTTGTCGCGAATCATGGCGCCAACGTTTTGCACGAGCTCACTCGGGGAGAAGGCGTCGTTTTCAAGCAGAATCTTGCCCGCCTCGATCTTGGAGAGATCCAGAATGTCGTTGATGATCTGCAGCAGATGCTCGGTTGCGGCCGAGACCTTGCGCAGCTTTTCATGTTGATCGGGTTGCAGCGGGGTTTGCCTGAGCAGGTAATTGAGGCCGATGATGGCGTTCATGGGCGTACGGATTTCGTGGCTCATGTTGGCCAGAAACTCGGATTTGGCGCGATTTGCCGCGTCGGCTTTTTCCTTTGCGGTGGCCAGCTCATAGGTGCGCTGCAAGACCAGGTTTTCCAGATGCCGTCGGTGGGCGTCCAGTTCGGCCTCGTCGCGGCGGCGTTCGGTGACGTCTTCCTTGGCTGCGACGTAATGGGTGATCTGGCCGTTGCCATCGCGAACCGGTGAAATGGTGGCCTGCTCCAGATAGCCCGATCCATCCTTGCGCCTGTTCTGGAACTCGCCGCGCCAGACATTTCCCGCCAGCAGTGTCGGCCACATGTCACTGTAGGTTTCCGGCGCGGTCTCTCCGGACTGGAGAAAGCGTGGGTTCTGGCCGATGGCCTCCTGTGCCGTATAGCCACTGGCCTTGATAAACGCTTCATTGACGAAGATGATCTTGGCGTCGAGGTCGGTGATGACGATGCTGGCCGGGCTTTGCTCAACTGCAGCAGACAGCCGGTGCAAGCCTTCTTCCGCCGTTTGAAGCTGCTGGTTGAGCTGGCGCAGCTGCACCAGTTGCGTCTTGAGCTCGCGTTCAGCCATTTTTCGCTCGGTGACGTCGAGGGTCATTCCGCCGAGCAGCCGATTGCCATAGCCATCGTCGACCACGAACTTGGTCGATTCGTAGTCGCGGCCATTCAGACTTTCATCGATGACAACGGTAGCCCCGTCTTCGAGCACTTTTCGGTCGTCATCGGTTATTTTTTGGCCGAATTCGCCGGGAAACAGTTCCGCGCTGGTCTTGCCTATCATGCTCGCGTGGTCGATGCCGAGAAAGGTCTGGAAGCCCTGATTGGCGACGAGTGTTCGCGAGTCGGCGTCCTTGAGGTAAGCGGTTCCGGGAAAGTGGTCGATGAAGCGCTGAAGCAGCGTCAGGGAACGACGGCTTTCCTCCTCCCTCTCGCGAAGCTGTCGATCGAAGGCGATTTGCCGGCGTTGTTGCAGCCACAATAGGAGGATGCAGGCGGCGCTGACCAGTGCAAAAAAAGCAATTCTTGTATAAACCTGCTGGCGCCACGGCGCCAGGATTTCATCGATATTGCGTGCTGCACCGACGACAAGAGGCGCGCTCATCGCCAACGCGTCGACACGTACCGTTCGCATCGACATCAGACTTTCTGCGCCACCGGTGAGTGGCGAGGTACCGGTCATCAGGCTGGCCGCCTGACCGCTCGCCATGTGCCGCGCGAAAAAATAACCAGGGCCGCTTACTGTTGTGCCCGCTGGCGAAGCACTCCGCTCGGGGATGATACTCAGCAATTTTCCTTTGCCGTGGATGACGGATAGCGTTGTTTCGCTACCCGCATGCATGGAACGGAGGAGGGTGCTGATGCTTTCGTTGTCGATGGTCGCTGTGACGATGCCGGCGAAATCTCCATTCTGTCCCTTCATCGTGCGGCTCACCGTCATTGTGAAGGCGCCCAGCGTGGTGACGAACGGTTCGCTGACGTACAGCACATCGGTGCTCGGGTTGAGCAATATCTCCTGAAAATAGGGACGCCCCACAAAGTTTTTTCCGGCCAGTTCGCCTCGGCTACTGGCCACTGCAGTGCCCTTTGCATCGAAGTAGGTCAGTGTCCGCACACCGCTCAGTGCGGGGGTCAATGAGGTCAGCTCATCGGTAAGGTCAGCCAGCCCTCTTGCCTGCACCAGTTGAACGGGAATGGTCTTGCGTAGCTTGTCGAGGACGGCGCTCATGGCGCGCAGCCTTCGCTCCAGCGCTTCCATGACAACCTGGCTATGATTTTCGAGGCGGCTGGAAGCGTCGTCCAGCAAGCGCTGACGCGCCTGCATCTGATCAAACATGATCTGGGCCCCGAGCAGAATCAGGGCCGTCAGCAGGGCAAGCCATTGCAGGCGGTGGTTATGCTGCCGGGGCTTGGCCGGGCTGCCTGCCTTGGCTGGTGAACCCTCTGGCGTAGTCACGTGGCCCGACTCAATCCTGGTTGTCTATCGGAGGTCACAACGGCTTGCCGGGGCTGGGCTATTTTGCCTCGTAGGACGACAGCGTGACCCCGGCGTGGGTCAGTACCTCGCGCAACGCTTTGATGTCCATCCGGCTGCAGGTGCTGCTGTTGTGCGGATGGTGCAGGAAGGCTTCGACCTTGTTGAGCGTGACCTTGAAGCGTGCGCCGTGGGCAGACTCAACGTTGGCACCGAGGTGATGGAGCAGCGACTCGATTTCGCGCCAGTGAATGTTGGCCGACGGCGGGTCCTGGAAAATGCTGCGTAGCAGGTGTGCATGCTTGTGACTCATGATGAAGCTCCACGCGTTGGGAACTAGATCATTCTATGCCTCTGCACGCTTGCCGTCAGGCGAAAACGATCTTGAGCAGGGCGAGACAGAGCAAAGTGTAGCCGGCCGCAACAAGGTCGTCGGCCATGACGCCGAAGCCGTTTTTGACATGCTGGTCGAAGTAGCGGGCTGGTTGCGGCTTGGTGATGTCGAAATAGCGGAAGAGTGCGAAGGCGGCCAGCTGCCAGAGGAAGGTGTCGGGCGTCATGAGCAGGATGAGCCAGAAGGGCACGATTTCGTCCCAGACGATGCTGCCGTGGTCGGGGTCGCCGATGGCGCGGCCGGTGACGTCGATGAACCAGATGCCGGCGAGGTATGCTGCGGTCAACAGGAAAAGAAGGCCGAAATCGGAAAAATGGTGGTGGAACAGGGCAAACGTGACCCACGCGAACAGCGTGCCGAAGGTGCCTGGCGCTTTCGGGGCCAGCCCGCTGCCGCAACCCAAAGCAAAAAAATGGGCCGGGTGGGCGAGCAGGAAGCGGACGCTAGGCGGTTTGGCCAAAGTGGTCGTATCCCTTCTGGCCGAATTCGACGGGCTTGCCGTCTGGATCGAAAACGGTGACGTTGCCTGTGGTGCCGGCCACCATCTCGCCGATGTTCCAGAGCGGCAGTTCCAGCGTTGCGGCGATCTGCGCGATGGCCAGGCTGTGCGTGCCGGGCGCGGTGAAACACAACTCGTAATCGTCGCCGCCGGTCAGTTGGCATTCGAGGGCGATGCGCCGGAGGTCGGCGTCGTAGCTCTCGCCCTTGGGCAAATGAGGTAGCTGGACGAGCTTGACGGCAGCCGCGCAGCCCGATCGTTCGGCGATGTGGCCGAGATCGGCGAGCAGGCCGTCGGAAACGTCGATGGCGGCGCTGGCAATGCCGTTCAGGGCAAGGCCGAGGGCGACGCGCGGCCGTGGCTTTTCGAGGGCGCCGATGCACAGGCGCGGCCACGGTTCGGGCAGCTTGACCTTGTTTTGCAGGTGAGCCAGGCCGAGGCTGGCCAGTCCCGGACGGCCAGACACCCAGATCTGGTCGCCAGGCTGTGCACCGTCACGGCGGAGCGCCTGACCGGGTTCGACTTCGCCGATGGCCGTGACGCAGACGTTGAGTGGGCCTTTGGTGGTGTCGCCACCGATGACGTCGACGCCGTACTCTGCCGCACAGGCAAAAAAGCCTTCGGCGAATTTGGCAATCCAGGGCTCGTCGACCGCAGGAAGCGAACCGGCCAGCGTGACCCAGCGCGGCTGGGCGCCCATTGCGGCGAGGTCGGAAATGTTGACGGCCAGCGCTTTCCAGCCGAGATTTCGCGGGTCGGTATCGGGCAGGAAATGCGTGCCGGCGACCAGCATGTCGGTGGTTACCGCCAGTTGCTTGCCGGGCGACGGCGCAATGAGCGCGCAGTCGTCGCCGGGGCCGAGGACGGCCGTGGGGGTGGGCCGGGCGAAATACGTGTTGATCAGGTCAAACTCGCCCGGCATCGAGTTACTTGCCCTGCTTGCGCGCCGCAACCTCGTCGGCGCGAACGACGGCCGCGATCTTGTCGAGCACGCCATTGACGTACTTGTGGCCGTCGGTGCCGCCAAAGGACTTGGCCAGTTCGATGGATTCGTTGATAACGACGCGGTAGGGGGTTTCGGGATGGTTGTTCATCTCGAAGGCGCCCATCAACAGCACGCAGGCTTCAATAGGCGAGAGTTCGCTGAAGGGGCGGTCAAGGTGCGCCGTGACTTGTGAAACCAGGCTCTCGCGCTGGCCGATGACGCCACGCAGGGTGCCGACGAAGAATTCGCGGTCGGCCTTGGCGAAGCCTTCCTGTTCAGGCGCATAGGCTTCGATTGCAGCCTCGTCGGCGCCGCCGACACGCCACTGGTAGAGGCCCTGCAGGACGAATTCGCGGGCGCGACGGCGGGCCGACTTGGGCGGCTCCTTGACGTCGTGGGGATGTTCGCTGTCGCTGAGGAAGGTGGTCATTGGAGCAGGGCTTTCTGAAGGTTGGCCATTTCGATGGCGGCCTGGGCACAATCGCTGCCCTTCGGCTGGGTACGGACTTCGGCCTGTTCGTCGGTGTCGCAGGTCAGGATGCCGTTGGCGATGGGCACGCCGGTATCGAGCTGGACTTCCATGATGGCGCGGCAGGCGTCGTTGGAAACCACTTCGAAGTGGTAGGTGTCGCCGCGGATGACGGCGCCCAGCGCGACCAGCGCATCGAAGCTGCCGCTTTGCGCCATGGTCTGCAGGACGAGCGGGATTTCCAGCGCGCCGGGGACGTTGGCGATGGTCATGTCGGCATCGGCGACGCCGAGACGTTTGAGTTCATTGACGCAGGAGGAGAGCAGGGCTTCGCAGATGGGCAGGTTGAAGCGCGCCATCACGATGCCGACTCTGAGGCCGGCACCGTTGAGGTTGTTGTCGTATTCAAAGATATTGTCGAAACGGGACATGGCTACAGCTCCGCTAACGTGGTGACGAAACCGGTGACTTCGAGTTCGAAGCCGGTCATGGAGGGCATCTTGCGCGGGCTGGAGAGAAGGCGCATTTTGGAAACGCCAAGATCGCGCAGGATCTGGGCGCCGATGCCGTAGGTGCGCGGATCCCATTTGACCGGGGCGCTCGGCGCGGTGCCGGTCAGGCGCGACAGGATGGCTTCGCCGTCTTCAGGACGGTGCATGAGAACGATGACGCCGTGGCCAAACTTGGTCATGGCTGCCTGCGCCTCTTCGATCGAGAATGACTGGCGCTTGCTTGAGGGGTCGAGGAAATCGAGCACCGAGAGGGGTTCATGCACGCGAACCAGCGTTTCACCGCCGGACGGGATGCTGCCCTTGACCAGTGCCAGGTGGGTCGCGCCGCTCGCCTGATCGACATAGGCGTGCATGGTGAATTCGCCGTGTGCAGTGCTGATCGTCTTGCTCGTGACGCGCTTGACCAGGGTTTCGGAGGCGGCGCGGTAGTGGATGAGGTCGGCGATGGTGCCGATCTTGAGGCCGTGTTCCTTGGCGAATTCCATGAGTTCCGGCAGGCGGGCCATGGTGCCGTCGTCGTTCATGATTTCGCAGATGACCGAGGAGGGTTCGAGGCCAGCCATGCCGGCCAGGTCACAACCCGCTTCGGTGTGGCCGGCACGGACCAGCACGCCGCCTTCGCGGGCGGTGATCGGGAAAACGTGGCCGGGCTGGACGATGTCGTCGATGGTCGTGTTCTTGGCGACGGCAACCTGGATGGTGCGCGCCCGGTCTGCAGCCGAGATGCCGGTGGTGACGCCTTCGGCAGCTTCGATCGAGACGGTGAAGGCGGTGCCGTACTGGGTCTTGTTGTTCTTGGCCATCTGAACCAAGCCGAGCTTGCGGCAGCGGGCTTCGGTCAGCGTCAGGCAGATCAGGCCGCGGCCATGCTTGGCCATGAAGTTGATTGCCTCGGGCGTGATGTGTTCGGCGGCCATGACGAGGTCTCCCTCGTTTTCGCGGTCTTCTTCATCGACCAGGATGACCATGCGGCCGGCCTTGAGTTCGGCGACGATCTCGGCGGTGCTGGCTATGGCAGGATGGGGTGGCATTGGGGTGTCCGGGAACAGCAAAAGGGGGGTGCTATTTTCGCAGAAACAGGGGATTGGCGTGTGACTTTAGCGCCTGGGTCACGACGACATTCAGGGCAGATAGGCTTCGACCTGGATACGCAGGCGGACTTCGTCGCCGATGAAGGGCAGGCCGTTGTTCAGGCCGAATTCGGAGCGGCGGAGCACCCCGATGGCGTCGGCGCCACAACCGCGCTTGCGGCTGGCCAGATTGAGTCCGCACTTGAAGCGGGCAACCTCCAGTCGCATCGGCCTTGTTTCACCGAGCATGACGAGATCACCGACGACGGCGCTCAGTTTGTCGTCGGTGAAAATCAGTTTCTGGCTGCGAAAGAAAATGTACGGGAAGTCCTTGGCCTTGAACCAGTCTTCTCCGCGCAGCACGTCGTCACGCAATTCGAAACCGGTGTCGAGCGACGCTGTTTCGATGCTGATGTCGATGCGGCCGGTTTTGTCCTCGGGATTGAATTCGACGACCCCGCTGCTGCGGTTGAATTGACCCCGTTGTGTCGAAAAGCCGAGGTGGTCGATCTCGAAGCTGGCGTAGGTGTGCGTCGGGTCGATGACGTACTCGGCGGCCTGGGCAGGGGCCAGCAATGCGGCAAACAGGAGAGCGGTGATGCGATTCACAGTGATTCCCACGGTCGACCGGAAAAAATGACCCAAAATGAAATGCCGACTGCGCTCAGACCGCTCTCTCGGCAAGCCGTTCCCGTCATTTCGAGTAAGATCGTTGCCCATGCGTCATGCCCTCCTTTTTTCGGTTTTCGTCATCGCCTCCTGCGGGCTGGCCTACGAATTGATCGCAGGCGCGCTGTCGTCTTACCTGCTCGGCGATTCGGTGACGCAGTTCTCGACGGTGATCGGCAGCTACCTGTTCGCCATGGGGGTCGGTTCGTGGCTGTCAAAATACATCACGCGCGACCTGATCGGGCGATTTATCCAGATCGAACTCATGGTCGGCCTCCTCGGCGGCTTTTCGGCCATCGGCCTGTTTCTGGTTTTTACATGGCTCGCAGGGCCGTTCAAGCTGGTGCTGTACCTCGCGGTGTTCGGCGTCGGCGTGCTGGTCGGCCTCGAAATCCCGCTGGTCATGCGCATTCTGAAGCGCGAGCTGGCCTTCAAGGATCTTGTGTCGCAAGTGCTCACCTTCGATTATCTCGGTGCGCTGGTGGTGTCCATCCTCTTTCCCCTCGTGTTGGCGCCGCACATCGGCATGGTGCGCACCGGCTTGTTGTTCGGTCTCCTGAATGTTGCCGTGGCACTCTGGGCGCTGCATCTTTTTCGCGATCAACTTCCATCGCGACGCTGGCTGGCTGTTCAGAGCTGGACGGCATTCGGCCTGCTCACCGCCGGTTTCGCCGGCGCCGGGCAGCTGACCAGTTTTGCGGAAACCCAGCTCTACGCCGACGACATCATCCATGCCGAAACCACGCCCTACCAGCGCATCGTCGTGACGCGCTGGCGTGACGATCTACGACTGTTCATCAACAACAATCTGCAGTTCTCGTCGCACGACGAATATCGCTACCACGAGGCCTTGGTCCATCCCGGTCTCGCCAGCCTGCCGGGGGCGAAGCGGGTTCTGGTGCTCGGGGGCGGCGATGGTTTGGCGGTGCGTGAAGTCCTGAAGTACCCGAATGTCGAGTCGGTGACGCTGGTCGATCTGGACCCGGCGATGACCGATCTGTTCTCGACGTCGCCAGCCCTCGTAGCGCTGAACCAAGGGGCCCTGAGTTCGCCCAGAGTGAAGGTAGTCAACGCCGACGCCCTGCAATGGCTGGAGGAGAGCCGCGAGTACTTCGATTTCGTCGTTATCGACTTCCCCGACCCGGCCAATTTCGCGCTCGGCAAGCTCTACACCTCGGCCTTCTATCGCCTGCTCGAAAAACGCCTGTCTGCGCATGGCCTGATCGTCGTGCAGTCGACCTCGCCGTTCTTTGCGCGCCAAACCTACTGGTGCGTGGTGAGCACGCTGGAAAGCGTCGGCTTCAAGACGGCCCCGTATCACGCGCTGGTGCCGTCGTTTGGCGAATGGGGCTACATCATCGCCGGCCGACAAGCATTCTCGCCTGCTACGGTCGACCCGGAAAAAACCCGGTTTTTGACATCCGAAGTCCTGCCTGGACTGTTCGCGTTTCCGGCCGACATGGCGCGCCTGCCGGCCGAGGTCAACCAATTGAACAATCAGGTGCTGGTGCGTTATTTCGAGGCCGAGTGGCGCAAGGTCATCCGCTAGCGATCAGCTTCGTAGATGGCCGAACGCTATTGTTCGGCGAGCCTGGCCTTGAGGTAAGCGACGGTATCCTCGAACGGCATGGGCCGGCTGAAAAAGTAACCCTGCAGCATGTCGCAGCCCAGATTTGCCAGAAAAGCGCGCTGTTCATCGGTTTCGACACCCTCGGCCACCAGTTCGAGACCCAGGCTGTGGCCCAGCGCGATGGTGGCGGCACAGATAGCCGCGTCGTTGACGTCGGTCTCGATGTCGGTGACAAAGGAGCGGTCGAGTTTGAGGCGCTTGATCGGCAGATGCTTGAGGTAGGCCAGCGAGGAATAGCCCGTGCCGAAATCGTCGATGGCCAGTACGATGCCCATGGCAGCCAGTTGATCGAGGATGGAGAGCGTCATTTCCGGGTTTTCCATTGCCGTGCTCTCCGTGATTTCCAGTTCGATATCTTCCGGAAGCAGGTCATAGCAAGCCAATGCGCCACGGACAAGCAACAGCAGGTTTTCGTGACGTAATTGCTGGGCCGAGATGTTGATGGCGACGCGGATCCCGTCGACGCCCTGCAGTTTCATCATGCGGATCAGTCGGCAGGTTTCCCAGATCACCCAGTCGCCAAGCGGCTGGATCAGGCCGGTTTCTTCGGCAATGCTGATGAAACGCATTGGTGAAACCGCGCCGAACTTCGGATTGTTCCAGCGTAGCAGGGCCTCGACACCAAGGGCGCGACCACTGACCGTCTCCACCTGCGGCTGGAAGTGCAGGGAAAACTCGCTGTTGGCGGGTGAAATCGCGGCAATGGCCTGACGCAACTCATTCTCCATCGCCAGGCGTTCGCCCGCTGCTTCATTCATTCGCGCCGTATAAAACTGATGGTTGTTACGGCCGGCGCTTTTCGCGTGGTACATCGCCGTATCCGCGTTGCGCAACAGCGTGACTGGGTCGTTGCCATCGATCGGGTAGAGGCTGATGCCGATGCTGGGTGTGGCATACAGGATGTGATCGGCAATCCGGTAGCTGTCGGCCAGGTTGCTCTGAATCTTGCTCGCGACGCGAGCAGCGGTGAGCGGCGATTCGATATCGGGCAGGACGACCACGAACTCGTCGCCACCGATTCGGGCCACCAGATCGCTGGCGCGAACGCATTCACGCAGTCGCAGCGCCACGTTTTGCAATAGCTGGTCGCCGACATGGTGGCCCAGCGTGTCGTTTATGTTCTTGAAATTATCGAGGTCGATCAGCATGAGCGCCAACTGGTAGCCCTCACGTTCGCAACTGCGCAGCGACTGCGCCAGCTGCGACTCGAAAGCCAGCCGATTGGGCAGGTTGGTCAGCGGATCGTGGTAGGCCAGGTAGGCCAGGCGGTCGGCAACTTCGTGGTTGGCATCGATCTCGCTATAGTTTGCGACGTAGTTTCCAATGCTGCCGTCGGCTTCGCGCAACACTGAAATCTTCAGGCTGCGCGGATAGTTGGCGCCATGCTTCTGCTTGTTCCAGATTTCGCCTTCCCAAAAATCCTGATTCCCCAGCGTCTGCCACATGGCAGCATAAAATTCTGGAGAAGCCCGACCTGAGGACAAAATGCGCGGATTCTGCCCGATCAGCTCGTCACGCGAATAGCCGCTCATTCGGCAAAGGGCAAGGTTGACCGCGACGATCAGATTCTCGCAGTCAGTGACCAGCATGGCCTCGTTGCTCTGGTCGAAGGCACGCAACAGAATGCTTCCTGACAGGGCGTCCTTGTCAGGAAGAGCTTGGGGGCTGACTGCGGCTGTGGCGCGGCTCATGGATAGAAGGTTGCTGACTATGCTCTCATTCTAGGCGTTTGATCAGACGTTAAAAAGGAAATTCAGCACGTCGCCATCCTTGACGATGTATTCCTTTCCTTCTGCACGCATCTTGCCTGCTTCCTTGGCGCCGGCTTCGCCCTTGTAAGAAATGAAGTCGTCGAAAGCGATGGTCTGGGCGCGGATAAAACCGCGTTCGAAGTCGGTGTGAATGACGCCGGCAGCTTGCGGTGCGGTGTCGCCCTGGTGGATTGTCCAGGCGCGCACTTCCTTGACGCCGGCTGTGAAGTAGGTCGACAGGCCAAGCAGTTTGTAGCCGGCGTGAATCAGGCGGTCCAGGCCCGGCTCTTCCAATCCGAGGTCAGCCAGGAACATCTGCTTTTCTTCATCATCTAGATCGGCAATTTCAGCTTCGATCGCGGCGCAGACCGAAACCACTTCGGCCTTTTCGGTTGCGGCATGGGCGCGCACGGCATCGAGCATCGGATTGTTAACGAAGCCGCTTTCGGCAACGTTGGCAACGTAGAGCACTGGCTTGCCGGTGATCATGCAGAAGGGCTTGATCAGCGCCAGCTCTTCCTTGGAAAGGTCAAGCGCACGAATTGCCTTGGCCTGGTCGAGTTGGGTGAAACATTTTTCGAGTACGGCAACCAGTGCCTTGGCTTCCTTGTCGCCGGAGCTGGCAGGACGGCGATAGCGGTTGAGTGCTTTTTCGACCGAGGCCATGTCGGCCAGCGCCAGTTCGGTATCGATCACTTCGATATCGCGGATCGGGTCAACGCCACCGGAAACGTGAATCACATTGTCGTCGGCAAAGCAGCGGACCACATGCACGATGGCATCGGTTTCGCGGATGTTGGCCAGGAACTGGTTGCCCAGGCCTTCACCCTTGGAGGCGCCAGCGACCAGACCGGCGATGTCGACGAACTCGACGATTGCAGGCTGGATCTTCTGCGGTTTGACGATGGCCGAGAGCTGGGCCAGACGCTTGTCCGGCACTTCAACGATGCCAACGTTCGGCTCAATGGTGCAGAAAGGATAGTTTTCCGCCGCAATGCCGGATTTGGTCAGGGCGTTGAAGAGGGTGGATTTGCCGACGTTGGGCAGGCCGACGATGCCGCATTTCAAAGACATGGGTTTTCCTAAAAATTGAGCTAACTATACGGCTTTGCCGTGCAACTGTTGTTGGGCGCCGGCGAAATCTCCGGCAGCGAGTTTGGGCCAGGCCAGCAGGCAGCGGGCCAGGGCTTGTTCGATATCCGGCAACTCTTCCTTGCGCGGCTGATGCAGAACGAAATCAACGACTTGTTGGGACAGGCCAAGGGTGCGCGGGTGGCCGATGCCGAGGCGCAGGCGCCAGAAGTTCGGCGTGCCGAGCTTGGCCTGAATGTCTTTCAGTCCGTTGTGCCCGCCGTTGCCGCCGCCCTGCTTGAGCCGAATGCCGCCGGGGGGCAGATCAAGCTCGTCGTGGATGACCAGAATCTCTTCCGGAGGAATCTTGTAGAAGTTGGCCAGTGCGGCCACTGATTGGCCTGAGCGATTCATGAAGGTGCTTGGCTGCAGCAACCAGGTTTCGCCGATACGCCCGGCCTTGCCGAAAAACTTGGCTTGCGGGGCGAGCGAGATTTTCAGCTTGTCGGCCAGATGGTCGACAAACCAGAAGCCGACGTTGTGTCGGGTGGCTTCGTATTCTGGGCCGGGGTTGCCGAGGCCGACGATCAGGCGGAGTGGATTCATGTGGGGCTAAATAAAAAGCCGCCGGCGGCAAAATGCCAGCGGCGGCCATTGCAGCTTTGGACCGAATATTACTCGGCAGCAGCTTCGCCTTCAGCAGCTTGTTCAGTAGAGCCACCCTTGCCGACGATGCCGACAACGACGTCGTCAGATGTGTGGGCAACGAGCTTGACGCCGTTCGGAAGCTTGAGCTGGGAGAGGTGAATGCTGTCACCGATGTTCAGTGCAGCCAGGTCGACTTCGATGAACTCGGGCAGATCCTTGGCAAGGCAATGCACGTCAACTTCGGTGACGACGTGGTTGACGAGGCCACCCTTGAGCTTGACGCCCGGGGCAATTTCTTCGTTGATGAAGTGGAGCGGCACCTTGATGTGCAGTTCATGCGTGGCGTCCACGCGCTGGAGGTCGACGTGCAGAACCAGCGGACGATAGGCGTGCATCTGGTAATCGCGCAGCAGAACCTGCTCTTTTTTGCCATCAACGACGAGGTTGATGATGGAAGAATGGAAGGCTTCCTTCTTCAGCTTGAGTAGCAGGTCGTTGTGGACGACTTCGATGTTTTGCGGTGCAGCTTCGCCACCGTAAACGATACCCGGGACGGTGCCAGCGCGACGCAGGCGGCGGCTCGCACCCGTTCCCTGCAGCGTACGCGCTTGGGCGTTAAGTTCAAATTGCATGGTGATACTCCAGTAGGTTTCCCGAACCGCGACCAGTGCGGGAAGGTTGAAAAAACTTAGTCGATGAACAGTGACGAGACGGAGTCGTCGTTGCTGATCCGGCGAATGGTTTCGGCCATGATTTCGGCCACGGAAAGCTGGCGGATGCGCGGGGAGGTCGACGCTTCGTCGCGCAGCGGAATGGTATCGGTGACGACGAGCGCATCGAGGTCGGACGAGTTGACGCGCTCGACTGCCGGGCCAGACAGCACAGGGTGGGTGCAGTAGGCAACGACCTTCTTGGCGCCATTGGCCTTCAGCGCGGTGGCGGCCTTGCACAGCGTGCCGGCGGTGTCGACCATGTCGTCCATGATGATGCAGGTGCGGCCGTCGACCTCACCGATGATGTTCATCACTTCAGAGACGTTGGCTTTGGGGCGACGCTTGTCAATGATGGCCAGATCGCATTCCAGGCGCTTGGCGAGCGAGCGGGCGCGGACGACGCCGCCGTGGTCGGGCGAAACGACCATCGGGTTTTCGTAATGCTGCTTCTGGATATCTTCGAGCAGGATGGGCAGGGCGTAGATGTTGTCGACGGGAATGTCGAAGAAGCCCTGAATCTGTTCGGCGTGCAGGTCCATGGTCAGCACGCGGTCGACGCCGGAAGCGACGAGCATGTTGGCGACCAGCTTGGCGGCGATGGGCACGCGCGAGGAGCGCGAACGGCGGTCCTGGCGGGCGTAGCCAAAGTAGGGGATGGCGGCGGTGATGCGGCCGGCTGAGGCGCGTTTGAGCGAATCAACGATGACCAGCAGTTCCATCAGGTTGTCGTTGCAGGGGGCGCAGGTGGATTGCAGCACGAAGATGTCGCGGCCGCGAACGTGTTCCTGAAGTTCTACACTGACTTCGCCGTCGGAGAAGCGACCGACGTTGGCGCGGCCGAGATCGACATTCAGTTGCGTTGCGACGTCGGCAGCCAGTTTTGGATTGGCATTGCCGGTGAACACCATCAAGCTGTTGTAGGCCATTCCCACATTCCTCCGGACCTTCTGCATGCTTACGTGCATTTGCCCGCCACAATGAAAATCGGGCAGGCTTGTGACCTGCCCGAAGGAAAATTGGCTGGGGAAGAAGGATTCGAACCTTCGAATGCCGGAATCAAAATCCGGTGCCTTGACCAACTTGGCGACTCCCCAGCGGGTTGCTCGAACGGGTTCGCGTCCGAGCGAGGCGCGAATAATACAGTAGCTCTTTCCGGAAATCCAGCCCCTCAGAGAATTTTTGCGAGTGGATGTTCAGCCAATCCCTCGGCAATCCATCCGCTCTTGCCGGGCGGAATATCCGCCAGTACCGCCTCGGCTTGCGCGCGTTGGGGAAAGCCAGCGAATACGCAGGCGCCGGAGCCAGTCATCATAGCGTGGGGGGCGCGACATTTCAGCCAGGCCAAATGTTCGGCGACGGCTGGAAACCTGGCGCAGGCAACTGCTTCGAGATCGTTATGGCCCTGACCGTAGCGCCATTCAGCCGGTGGGATGGCGGTGGTGTCACGCTTCAGTTCCGGGGCTCCGAAAATGGCCGCTGTCGGGACGTGGACCGCAGGATGCAGGACAAGGTAGCTTTCTGAAGGCAGATCAACGTTGGTAAATGCTTCGCCGATGCCTTCGGCAAAGGTATTTTGGCCATGCACGAAGACCGGGACGTCGGCGCCGAGTGCCAGGCCGACTTTTTCGAGTGCTGGCCGATTCAGGCCGGTCTGCCAGAGGTGGTTCAGGGCGAGCAGGACAGTCGCGGCATCGGATGAGCCGCCGCCCAGTCCGCCACCCATGGGTAATTGCTTGTCGAGGTAAATGGTCGCACCTTCCCGATGCCCGGTTGCCGCCTGAAGCAGGCGGCCGGCGCGCACGGTCAGGTCACTGTCGGCCGGGACGCCAGGAATTGGCGTGGCGAGCACGATTTGACCATCGCTGCGCGGCTCGAAACGCAACGTGTCGGCACGGTCGATGAAGCGAAACACGGTTTGCAACAAATGGTAACCATCGGCACGCCGGCCAACGACATGCAGGAACAGGTTGAGTTTGGCCGGGGCAGGCCAGGTGCTGTCCCAGTTCCAGTAGCTCACTGTGTTTCCTTCCATTCCTCGATGCGCAGGCGAAGCTCGATTTCGCCATTTCGCGACAAGGTCAGCCGGGCAGGCAAGGCCCCCGGGCTGTCATCCTCGAAGCTGTAATCGACTTGCCAGCCATCTTCAGTCAGGCGGGCCGGACGGCCCTGCGCGTCGGATTCGATCAGCGCCCTGCCACCAGAGCGGCCAAGCAGCCAACTGGGCAGGCGACTGATCGGTAGCCGCTGGCCGGTCACATCTTCGATCAGGGCATCCGGGTCGGTCGATTCGCGCGTCTTGCCGTCGGCGGTGCGTAGTCTGGAAATTTCGGGGGTGGTTTCAATTTCAGCCACGCCGTAGCCGAGGGGGCTGGAGAGCAATACGCGGTCGCTACGGTTCTGGTGCGTCCAGGTCAGGCGTCCGCCAGAGCTTTGTGCTGCCTGGCCGGGTAGCGTGACGCGCAGAGCAAAGCGTCCCTCTAGCGCGAAATCGCGGATATGGTCGCGGAGTGCCGGTTGCGCAGGTGGTGCGCTCGCACAGGCGGTCAGCAGGCTGGCCGCAAGCAGCAGGGCAAAACGCAATTTCAAGGCAGGTATTTCTTGACGGTGGCACTCAGGACTTCGTTACCTGGATGTGCCTTTGTGGCCTCCTGCAGGATACGGCGGGCGTCATTTTTTCTGTTCATCGTCCAGAGTACTTCGCCGAGGTGAGCTGCAATTTCCGGGTCAGCCCTGATGCGGTAAGCGCGTTCGAGCGTTTGCAGTGCATCGGGCAGCTTGCCCTGGCGATAAAGCACCCACCCCATGCTGTCCATGATGAAGGGGTCTTCCGGGGCCAGGTTGAGGGCTCTGGCTATCAGATCATGTGCTTCAGACAGGCGGATGTTGCGTTCAGTCCATGAATAGCCGAGTGCATTGAGCGCGTGGGCATGATCCGGCTTGATCGTCAGCAGGTGCTTAAGATGGGTTTCGAGAATTTCTGGCTTGCCGATGCGCTCTGCCGTCAGTGCGGCTTCGTAGAGCAACTCCGGGTTGTCGGGCTGGGCGGTCAGTGCGCTGTCCAGCACGATGTAGGCGTCGTTGTGGCGGCCCGCTTCGCGCAATATCTGGGACTCGGCGAGAACGAGCTGGGTTCTTTCAGCAGCCGTGTTGCCGCGCGTGTTGCGCAACAGTTCGCGGGCTTCATTGGTCTTGCCCTGTTGCAGGAGGATCTGCGCCAGGCGGGAGCGGGCTGCGATGTATTGATCGCCGGCGAGTACCTGGCGGTAATGCTCCGCAGCGGCTTGCGGCTTGTTTTGCTCCTGATCAAGTTGGCCGAGGAAGAAATGAATGGTGCTCTTGTCGGCGAAGTCGGTGGTGAGGAGATGCTCTAGTTGGGTGCGCCCGGTGGTCGTGTCGCCTTGCTGGAGAGCAAGCATGGCGACCGGGTAGATGACATCCGGATTGTCGGGATTATCTTTTATCAGTCGGTCAAAATGGCGGCGAGCATCGTCGTACCGCTTCTCGCTGATGAACAGGCGGGCCAGGGCCAGTCTGGCGTCCCGGGCTGAGGGGTTGGCGCCGACAAAATTGCTCAGGCTGTCAATCGCCGTCTGTGCCGAGAGGCGGGCCTGAAGCTGAGCCCGTGCCAGGGCGGCACTTTCCCAGTCGGGTCGAAGCTGCAGGGATTTCTCGGTTTCGTTCAGTGCGCGCAGGTTGTCGTTGGCATTGGCCGCCGCCTGGGCCATGGCGAAATGGGCTTCCGGCATGTCGTCGTAAGGCGCTGCAAGGCGGTCTACCAGAGACTGGACGGCCTTTTTGTCGCTGTGCCGCGCCAACATGCGGTTGAGGTGCATCAGATTGTTGGCGAGATTTGGCTTGTCCTGCGCGAGCAAGGCAGACAACTGGGGCGCGAGTTCCTCGATGCGGTTGGAAAGAATCAACAGGGACGACTGCGATTGCCGGGCTTTGGCTGAGTCCGGCTCGACTTCGAGCCAGAGCTTCGACAATTCGAGGGCTCGGTCGAACTGGCGGGCGAAGCCAGCCACTTCTGTGGCTCGGGCAATGACTTTCGGGTCGCGCGTACGCTGTGCCAGATCGGTCCACGCATCGGAGCCCAGCTTGGTGTCTCCGCGCTGAAGGGCGAACTCGCCGACCAGAGCCTGGAATACCGTGCGCGCCAGCCTGTCTTCGGAGGCGGCCTGGGTTGTCGGGCGCTTGCCGGCTGGCTTGGCGGGCGCTTCTCCGGAGGCCAGGCCGTGTCCGCCCTGAGTCAATCCCAAGGCGAGGGTGAGGGCGGCAGCGATTCGCTTCAGTTGCATGGACGGCTTTCGATCGAGGTGTGCGCGGGAAATGCTTATTGGAACGCATAGAATCCGATAAGTTTGGGATGTTATTTGGGTTTGCGCGGAGGAACAAGCAATGCCGGAACTGCCGGAGGTGGAGGTGTGTCGTCAAGGGCTGGAGCCGGAGCTTGAAGGCGCGTTGATTGAAGGGGTGGTTATTCGTGCACCGAAGCTGCGTCAGGATATCCCGAGAGTATTGATCGACCTGTTGCCGGGCTGCCGGATCGTCGCCGTTCGCCGTCGTGCCAAGTATCTGTTGATCGACTGTGAGCGGGAGGGAGTTCAGGGAAGTCTGATCATCCATCTCGGGATGTCGGGCAACCTGCGCTTCGTTCCACTCGATCTGGCGCCGGCCAAGCACGACCATTTCGATCTCGTCCTGACGGGTCAAATTCTGCGACTGGCCGATCCGCGACGCTTCGGCGTAGTCCTTTGGCAGTCAGGGCCGCCCGAGGCGGCAGAGCAGCATCCGCTACTGGCGACACAGGGGATCGAGCCTTTGTCAGAGGCTTTCACGGTCGACTGGCTTTTTTCGGCCATTTCTAGACGTAGTGGGCCGATCAAGCCGACGCTGATGGACAGCCATTTGGTGGTTGGCATCGGGAATATCTATGCCTCGGAAAGCCTCTTTCGCGCAGGAATATCGCCGTTGCGGGCAGCCAACCGCATCAGTCGGGCTCGCTATGAACTGCTGGTCCCGGCCATACGCGAAACCCTGTCTGATGCCATAGCCGCCGGAGGCAGCAGCATCCGCGACTATGTCCATAGCGACGGCGGCGCTGGATGCTTTCAGATCCAGGCAGGCGTCTATGACCGTGCCGGTATGCCGTGCATGCGTTGCGGCGGTGTCATTCGGCAGGTTCGGCAGGCAGGACGAAGTAGCTACTATTGCGCTGGCTGCCAGCATTAAAAGGCTACTGCAAGCCTATGAATTTATGCTAAATTGAAGTTTCCGACTGCTCAGTAAGGGTGCTTCATGTCGCTCGCCAACCAATTCGCTGCCTATACCGCATGGCGTTCCCGCCTGGCTACCTATATTGCTGAGCTACAGGGCTGGCTGAACAATAACGAGTTGTCCGATGCCCAGACCGACCTGCGCCTGACCCAATTGCTGGAACGATTGCGCGAAGACCGACTGAACGTGGCGTTCGTGGCCGAATTCTCGCGCGGCAAGTCAGAGTTGATCAATGCCATTTTCTTTGCCGATTTCGGCAACCGGATGCTGCCATCGTCAGCTGGCCGTACGACCATGTGTCCGACTGAATTACTCTTCGACGGCACCAAGCTGCCGTGCATCGAACTGCTGCCGATCCAGACGCGGGCTTCGAATTCCAGCGTCAGCGAATACAAGCGCTTTGCGGACGAATGGACGACGATAGCGCTCGATATCGAATCGTCCGAAGCGATGCAGGATGCGCTGCGCCATGTCAGCGAAACCACCCGCGTAACGCCCGAAGAGGCCGGCAGGCTGGGTTTCGAGGTTGGCCAGGGGCAGATCGATCTGTACGTGATCGGCGACGACGGCCTGGTCGAGGTGCCGCGTTGGCGACACGCAATGATCAATTTCCCGCACCCGTTGCTCAAACAGGGGTTGGTCATTCTTGATACGCCAGGCCTCAACGCCATTGGCGCCGAGCCTGAACTGACTCTCTCGCTGCTCCCCAATGCACACGCGGTGTTATTCATTCTGGCCGCCGATACAGGCGTCACACAATCCGATCTGGCCATCTGGCGGGAGCATATTTGCGGTGGCGGCATGGCCAGGCGCGGCAGGATGGTTGTCCTCAACAAGATTGATGGCCAGTGGGACGAGTTGAAATCCGTCGATGAAATCGACGCCGAAATACAGCGACAGGTTGACTCCAGCGCCGCCATTCTTGATTTGCCGGCCAGTCAGGTTTTTCCCGTATCGGCGCAAAAGGGGCTGGTCGCCAAGATCAACGGCGACGGTTTCTTGCTCGACAAGAGCCGCCTGCCTCTGCTCGAAGCGGCGCTTTCCGAAGAGTTGATTCCAGCCAAGCGCGATATTGTCTGCGACAGTACCGAAAGCGAGTTTGGCGATGTCAGCCAGCGTGTGCGCGGGCTGCTCGATTCACGACTGCTCGGACTGCGCGAACAGCTGACTGAATTGACCGAGTTGCGCGGCAAGAACAAAGGTGTTGTCGAGTACATGATGGGCAAGGTTCGGGCCGAGAAAGACGAGTTCGAGTCCGGCCTTCAGCGCTACTACGCGGTGCGCAGCGTCTTTTCGACCCTCACCAACAATTTGTTCAGCCATCTCGGCCTCGACGTGCTTCGGCAGTTGACGCACGAAACGCGTGAAACCATGCTCGAGGCGGCCTTTTCGAAGACCTTGTCGGATGCCATGGCCGGCTTTTTTGCCGGGTCGCGCAGCGCGCTGGCCAAGTCGAATAGCGAAATCGGCGAAATCCTGGCCATGATGGAATCGGTTTACAAGAAATTTGCCATTGAGCACGGACTCAAACTCGGGTCGCCGACAACCTTCTCGCTGCTCCGCTACGAGAAGGAGCTCGATCGTCTGCAAGCCTGGTGTGACGATCATCTGAACACGATGGTCAGCCTGCTTACCCACGACAAGAAGAACATCACGCAGAAATTCTTCGAAGAGGTGGCGACGCAGGTGCGGCGCGCCTTCGAACACGCCAATCGCGATGCCGAAGTGTGGCTGCGGGCCATCATGGCGCCGATGGAAACGCAGGTTCGCGAGCACCAGATCCAGCTCAAGCGGCGTCTGGAGAGCATCAAGCGAATTCACCAGGCAACCGATACGCTCGAGGATCGCATCTCAGAACTCGATGGCGTCGAGAAAAACATGCTGCAGCAGATCGATGCGCTGGAAGAAATTATCGGACGCGTTCAAGGCTTGCTGGTGCCGTTTGATGCAGGTGAATTGCGGGCGGAAGCTGCTTGAGATGGGCTTGCACTGATGCTTCGGCTGCGGTCAACCCTTAAAAATGCCTGAAATCGAGAACAAAAAACCCGCGAAATTCGCGGGTTTTTTGTCGGGGCGCTGAAAAAACTCAGGCGCGCTTGTTGCCTGTCAGTTTCTCGTACTTGGCCCACAGCATGTCTTCGTTTTCGACATGGTTCGCATCCTTAGGGATGCAATCTACCGGGCAGACCTGCACGCACTGCGGTTCGTCGTAGTGGCCGACACACTCGGTGCACTTGTTCGGGTCGATGACGTAAATTTCCTCGCCCTGGGAGATCGCCTCGTTCGGGCACTCAGGTTCGCACACATCGCAGTTGATGCACTCGTCGGTAATAATCAGAGACATAGCTGTTGTTCCTCTCTCGGTTAAGCTGTGGTTGTCGCCCGCAGGCGCTTTTCGACACAAGGTTGCACAAATTTGCTGACATCGCCACCCAAGCGTGCAATTTCACGCACCATGGTAGCGGAGATAAACATGTATTGCTCGCCCGGGGTCAGAAACACGGTTTCGACCTCCGGATAGACGCTGCGGTTCATTCCCGCCATCTGAAATTCGTACTCGAAGTCGGAGACAGCGCGCAGACCTCTTACGATGACCTTGGCTTCCTTTTCGTGCACGAAGTTCATGAGCAGCGAGTTGAAACCAACGATTTCGACATTCTTGAGGTCGCCGAGAATCTCGGTGGCCATCTCCACACGCTCGGCGAGCGGAAAGCGTGGTTGCTTCGACGGACTTTCGGCAATGGCCAGGATCAGCTTGTCGAACAGCGTAGACGCACGGCGGACGAGATCCTCGTGGCCCCGGGTGATCGGGTCGAAAGTGCCCGGGTAGATGGCAACGCGATGATTGAGTTTTTTCAAGCTGTTTTTCCGCCCGTGTCTCGCCTTAGCAGTTGATAGTGTACTTCCCCCGCTCGACCATGGCGCACTGCGCGCCAATCGCCAAGCGATTCGATTTCATGTTCTGCTTCGACGTAGATCGCTGCGTCTTCGTTCAGTGCGCCGGGAAGGAGTGGCTCCAGGCGGGCAATCCAGCCTTTGTTGTAGGGTGGGTCGAGGAAGATCAGGTCAAATTTTGCTTTCGTCGAGGCCAAATATTGTAGCGCATCCGCACGAATGATCTCCATCGCTCCTGGTTTCTGCAGCATTTCGTGGTTTTCACGCAACGCTGCCAGCACTTTGGGCGCCTGCTCGACCATCACAACACGGGCTGCACCCCGTGATGCCGCTTCGAAACCAAGGGCGCCGCTACCGGCAAACAGGTCTAGGCAGTGCAAGCCGTCAAGTTCCTGACCCAGCCAGTTGAACAGGGTTTCGCGTACGCGATCCGGCGTTGGGCGCAGCCCCTCGCTATCCGGAAACTTGAGGACGCGGCGGCGATAGTTGCCGCCGATGATGCGAACTGAGTTCAATCAGCAGCCACCGTCACCGTGATGAGGTTTTCGGGGCGGACCTGGCGGGCGAAAGCCTTGCGGACATCGTCGGCGGTCACCGCCTGTACCTTGGCTTGATACTGATCCAGATAGTCGAGTGACAGTCCGTAGAAGCCGATGTTGGCGACGTTGTCGAGAATCTTCTTGTTGCTGTCGAGGCGCAGCGGGAAGCTGCCGGTCAGGTTGGCTTTGGCTGCTGCCAATTCGTCGTCGCTCGGGCCATCCTTGAGGAAATCGGTGAGGACTTCGCGCGTGACCTTCAGTGCATCCTTTGCTTGCGAGCGCTTGGTTTGCAGGCCGATCTGGAAGGGGCCGGTCTGCTTGAGCGGGGCGAAATAACTGTAAACGCTGTAGGCGTAGCCGCGCTTGTCGCGGACTTCCTTCATGAGTCGCGAGACGAATCCGCCACCCCCGAGCGTGTAGTTGCCGACCAGCAGCGGGAAGAAGTCCGGATTGCCGCGTTCGATGGCGGGCAGGCCGATATAAACGTGGGCCTGACTGGCCGGGTGGGCGAGCTGGGTCAGGCTCCATTTCGGCTTGTCCGGGGCATTCGGGAGCGTTGCGGCTTCGCTCTTCGGCAAGCCGGCAGCAATGGCTTCGGCAATCATCTCGGCTTCGGCACGCGAAATGTCACCAACCAGCGAGATGCTGGCATTGGCAGCGTTGTAGTAGCGGGCGTGATGGGCGGCGAGATCGTCGCGGCTCAGTGCAGCAACGCTTTCGGGTGTGGCCTGGCGTCCGTAGGGGTGGTTCGGGTACATCGCCGCCCAGAATGCCTTGCCGGCGATGCTGTCGGGGCGGGTCATCGCCTCTTTGAGGCCGGCGATGGTGCGCGCCTTTTCGCGCTCGAAAATGGCCGCATCGAAGAGCGGTGCGTGCAGCACGGATTTGAGGATGTTCAGTGCGGGCTCACGTTTTTCCTTGGCCGACAGGGTGCGCAGCGACACGCTGGCGCGGTCGGTGTCGGCGCCGCCGGCCAGACTGGCGCCGATGTCGGCCATCTGCTCGGCAATGGCTGTTTCGTCGAACTTGCCGGCGCCGAGGTCGAGTGCGCCTCGGGTTAGCGCGGCGAGGCCGGATTTGCCCTCGGGGTCGAACATCGAGCCGGCGGCGAAATCAACCTGCACATCGAGCATCGGCAGGACGCGGCTTTCGACAAACTGGACGCGGGCGCCCGAGGGTGTGACCCAGTGCTCGATCTTGACGCCGGCCAGCGCAGCGTGCGAGATGAACAGGGCAATTGCTGCGGTCAACAGTCTTTTCATGCCAAAAACTCCAATAATTTCGGCTGTGCGGCGAGTGCAAGGGCCAGCCCTGCGATGAGCGCAGTAAGGGCAAGTATCCAGGTCTGACGCCGGGTACGGCTGCGCAAGGTGTCGAGCTGTGCGGCAAGCTGGGCGTTCTGTTCGCTCAGTGCCTGGATCAGTTCGCCGGCAGCGAGAATCTGCGTACGCTGTTTTCGCTGGCTGGCTTCCAGCGCGGCGAAGCGGGTTGCCAGGTCGGCATCGGGCGGGACGGTGATCTCCTGCTCGGCACTTGTGCCTTCGCCATTCTTGCGGCCCATGCCCTTCCACAGCTTCTTTGCGCTATCGGCGATGATGGGTGCCTTGCCGAGTACATCGCTCCACGGCACGTTGGTGAGAATCGTCTTCCAGGGTAGGGCCATCACGTCCCCGATCTCAGTGGCGAGAGCCAGCGGCCGGGCGGCGCGGCTTGCTGTCCAGCGGTTGTGGGTCGAGAACGCCGATGGTCAGCGCATCGTCGTTGAAATATTTTTTGGCCACGGACTGAATGTCGGCGGCGGTCACTTTTTGCAGCTTGTCGAGCATGCGGTCGAGCTTCTGGTAGGGAAGGCCAACGGCTTCGATCTGGCCGATTTCCATGGCCTGACCGAACATCGAATCGAGTTTGTAGACCTGACCGGCAATCAACTGTGCCTTGGCCCGCTTGAGCTCTTGCTCGCTGACACCTTCCTTCTGGACGCGGGAGATTTCGGCGCGCAGGGCGGTTTCGAGATCGCCCACCGTTTTGCCTTCCGACGGCGAGCCGTGCAGGTAGATCATGCCGGGGCCGCGCGCCGTGGCGTCGTAATCGATGCCGGCGGATAGCGCCACCTTGTCTTCGCGAACCAGTTTCTTGTTGAAGCGGGCGGCGTCGTGGCCGTCGAGGATGGACGCGAGCATTTCCAGCGCGTAGGGGTCGCTGTCCTTCTCGATGTCGCGCAGGATCGGCGCCTTGTAGCCCATGATGATTACCGGCAGTTCGGCTGGCGCCTTGACGGTGACCTTGCGCGTTCCTTCCTGAACCGGCTCGATCTGCTGCTTGCGTACCGGCAGGGGGCGCCCTTCGAGCGGTGCATAGTATTTCTCGGCGAGCGCGAACACCTCCTTGTGATCGACGTCGCCGGTGATGATGGCGTAGGCGTTGTTCGGCACGTACCACGTGTCGTACCAGGCCTTGGCGTCGGCTGCCGTCATCGTTTCGAGGTCGTTCATCCAGCCGATGATCGGCCGGCGGTACGGATGCGCCTGGAAGGCGACAGCGTTCATCTGCTCGAAGAGCTTGGATTGCGGGTTGTCGTCGGTGCGCATGCGTCGCTCCTCCATGACGACCTTGATTTCCTGCGCAAACTCCTTGGCATCCACATTCAGGTGGCGCATGCGGTCAGCTTCGAGCTGCATCATCTCGGGCAGCTTTTCCTTCGGCACCTGCTGGAAGTAGGCCGTGTAGTCGCGGCTCGTGAAAGCATTGTCGCGCCCGCCGGCCGCGGCAACGCGTTTGTTGAACTCGCCGGGGCCGACGTTCGGTGTGCCCTTGAACATCATGTGCTCGAGTACGTGGGCGACGCCCGAGGCGCCATCGACCTCGTCGGTGCTGCCGATGCGGTACCAGACCATCTGCACGGCGGTAGGCGCGCGGCGATCTTCCTTGACGATCACGCGCATGCCGTTCTTGAGCGTCATTTCGTACGGGTTGGCGAATGCTGCGGTCGACAGCCCGGCAGCGAGCAAAACGGAGAGCAGGTATTTGAGGCGCATGGGGAGACTGGGCTTTCTGCTAGAATTCGGGGCTGATTTTGCATCGAACCGGACGGCATCTTAACGGCTTGCCGCCCGCCTGTCAGCAAGGCTTGAGACCACCATCCCCATGTTCAGTTTCCTGAAAAAATCCGGCTCTGATAACAAAGCCGAAACCAAGGCCGACGTTCCGGCCGAGGCCGCTGCCCCTTCGTGGCGTGAGCGCCTGTTCAAGGGGCTGGCCAAGACCCGCGCCCAGTGGGGCGGCAAGCTCAAATCCATCTTCTCGCGCGGCAAGGTCGACGACGAATTGCTCGAGGAGCTGGAAACCCTGTTGTTGACCAGCGACTGCGGCATGGAGGCGACCCTCCACCTGCTCGACGAGCTGAAGAAGGCCGCCAAGCGCGACAAGCTCGACACCCCGGAAGCCATCCAGCAGGCCCTGCGCGACGCCCTGCTGGCCACCCTGCAACCGCTCGAGCAGCGGCTCGACGTCAGCACCCACCAGCCCTACGTGATTATGATCGCCGGCGTGAACGGCGCCGGCAAGACGACCTCGATCGGCAAGCTGGCCAAGTACTTCCAGGGCCAGGGCAAGAGCGTGCTGCTCGCCGCCGGCGACACCTTCCGCGCTGCCGCCCGCGAGCAGTTGCAGACCTGGGGCGAGCGCAACAACGTGACGGTGATCGCCCAGGAGTCGGGCGATCCGGCCGCCGTCATCTACGACGCCATCGCCGCCGCCCGGGCCCGCGGCATCGACATCGTGCTGGCCGACACGGCCGGCCGCCTGCCCACCCAGCTGCACCTGATGGAAGAAATCGCCAAGGTCCGCCGGGTGATCCAGAAGATCGAGCCGGAGGGGCCGCACGAAACCCTGCTCGTCCTCGACGCCAACATCGGCCAGAACGCGCTGGCCCAGGTCAAGGCCTTCGACAAGGCGATCAATGTCACCGGCCTGGTCCTGACCAAGCTCGACGGCACGGCCAAGGGCGGCGTCGTCACCGCCATCGCCCGCCAGTGCCCGAAGCCGATCCGC
>JAEUOG010000041.1 GCA_016790815.1 Dechloromonas sp. | reverse complement strand
CGTACGATTGCGCACGCAGATGCAGTTCGCCATCGTCGAAAAACGACGGGGGCGTCAATGCCCCCGTATCGTCAAAGCCCTACCAAAACGTTACACCGTTCGTTACTTGAAGAAAGACCTTAACTGAACGGCATTACCGCTGGTGCGGGGTTAGATCCTTCAAACTGCTCGACAGTTTCCGAAAATCATTGGCCTTCATCTCAACACCTATCCAATTGATTCAGATAATTTTGTTATAGACCAACATGCAAAGATTACATAGCCATAAAAAAAGGCTGGCCGAATTGCTCCGGTCAGCCTTTCCTGATCAAGCGTGATGCGCGTTACTGGACTTGCTGAATTCCCGCCAGCACCCAGCCACGGCTGTTGTCGGTGGGCTTGGACATGTGCCAGATCTCGTCGAACGGAGCCGGCGCGGCGCCCTTCTCTTCACTGATCAGGCCGGTGAAGCGGATGCTCACGATGTAGCGGTTGGCTTCTTCGGCAACATCGATGACTTCACCGTTGAGCTGGGCGACATCGGTTTCCTGCTTGGCGTTGCCGCGTTCGCTCATCCCCATCTTGATCTCGGCGAACATTTCCGGCGAGGTGAATTCGCGGATGTCGTCAAGATTACCTGCGTCGTTGGATGCCTGCAGGCGGATGAAATTGACCTTGGCGTTGCGCACGAAGCTCTCGACATCGAAGTCAGCCGGGATATTGCCAGAGCCCGTGGAGGCAGCAGCTGGAGCAGCCGCAGCAGAACCGCCGGCCGGGATGAAGTCAGGCTGACGCGGGGCATTGGCACCGTAGTTCGCGCCTGCGCCAGCGTATTGCAGCCCGCCTTGTTGGGCTGCAGCTGCCTTCTTGCGCATGAAATAGCCGAAAACCATGACTGCAACCATGACCAACAGGCCGATCATCATCATGTTGGCCAGTTCTTCGCCGAAGCCGAAGTGCGAAGCAAGTGCAGCCAGACCGAGACCGGCGGCCAGGCCAGCCAGCGGGCCCATCCACGAACGCTTGGGCTGAGCTGCGGGAGCGGCAGCACCGGGAGCGGCGGTAGGCGCCTGCTTGGCAGCAGACGGCGGAGCGCTCGGGGTGACCGACTGGCGCTGCATGCCGGCCGAGCTGCCGCCACCAAGGCGCTTGGCTTCGGCATCACCGATCTGCAGTGTGAAGCCGAGCACCACTGCTGCGGCCATCAATACGAAATTCTTCATGGTTGTCTCCGTGTGGAAAAGTTACAAGCTGTAGTGTAGCCGCTTCCGGGTGTATAAAAACCAGTTTTGATCTGCATGAGTGTTCGCAAAAACCGAAGTGTCATGCCTTCTTGAATAGTCCGGCAACCGCCACCGGATTCGACGGAAAATAGAAATGAACATACGAGGCGGTCAGCCGATCATGTCGGTAGATTGCTTCGCCATCGCTCCCGTCGGCCTTCGTGGAGCGAGCCAGAGGCGTGAGCGGCGTTTCGCTTTTGGAGTAATGGAAGGTGTGGCCGGAGAGCCTGCCTTCGGGTAAATCGGCGAATTGTGTGCCGAGCGCAGCGAGTCGTTTTTGCATGACCGCTCTGCCCGGTAGCAGGCCGCCGAAACGATGTGCATTGCCAGCCTTGTCCACGACTTCCTCGAAGAGGCTCATCATGCCGCCGCATTCGGCGACGAGAGGTTTGTGAGCAGCAACGTGCATGCTCAGCGCTTTCCAGAGTTTATGGTGGTTTGACAATGCTTCGGCATGAAGTTCCGGATAGCCACCCGGCAACCAGACGGCGTCGCAGTCGGGCAGTGCATCGCCAGCGACCGGCGAGAAGAATCTCAACTCGGCACCCAGCGCGCTCAGCGTGTCGAGATTGGCCGGGTAGATGAACCCGTAGGCACTGTCACGGGCGATGGCGATGCGCTGGCCGGCGAGCAAGGGTTTGATTTCCGGTGCAGGGGCGGTTTCAAAATTGACCGGTTTTGGCAGGTCGACCGTAGCACTCGCCGCCAACGCGTCCGCAAGGGCATCGAGGCGGGTTTCAAGGTCGGTAATCTCGGCAGCCTGAAGCAGCCCGAGGTGACGTTCGGGCAGGCTGTCGCTGCTTTTCGGCAGAGCGCCGAACCAGCCCATGCCGGCCGGCAGGCTGTTGCGCAGCAATGTTATGTGCCCTTCGCTTGCCGTGCGATTGGCCAGGACGCCAGCAAAAGGCAGTTCCGGCCGGAAGGTGGCGAGGCCGTGGGCAAGGGCGCCAAAGGTTTGGGCCATGGCGCCGGCGTCGATCAGTGCCATCACGGGAATGCCGAAACGGATAGCGATGTCGGCGGCGGAGGGCGTGCCGTCGAACAGGCCCATTACGCCTTCGATCAGGATCAGGTCGGATTCCTCGGCCGCACCGGCCAGGCGCCACTTGGCGTCGGCCTCGCCGCACATGCCGAGGTCTAGATTCTGGCAGGGGCGTCCGCTGGCAACGGCGTGAATCTGCGGGTCGAGAAAATCAGGGCCGCATTTGAAGACGGTGACGCGCCGACCCTGCCGGGCGTGCAGCTGGGCGAGCGCGGCCGTGACGGTGGTCTTGCCCTGGCCGGAGGCGGGGGCGGCGATGAGAAGGGCGGGGCAGGCGGGCATTATTGGTCCTTAACGGGCCGGCTGGCTAAAGCCCTGGTGGCGATCCCAATCGACGTAGAACAGACGGCTCTGGCTGGTGCTGAACGAGAACAGCCGCTCGCCATCGGCGGCGACGACGCTTTCGCCGAGCGTGAAATCGAGTTCCGGTTCGCTTCCGGTGCGGTTATTGACGATGAGCGGCAGGCCGGTCTCGGCGCTGCGTCGCTCCCAGAGATCGCCCGGGCCCATGCCGTCGACCGGTGGCCAGTTGGCCGGGGCGAGCAGGATGGACGCGCCCTGCTGACGGTAGCTGGCGGCGGGCTCTGGCTTGTAGGTATCTGCACAGATCAGGAGACCGACCGAAATGCCGTCGACGATGAAAGGGGCGCTGCCGGTGCCAGGCGTCGACCAGCTTTCGGCGCCGCCATGCACACGCTGCTTGCGGTAGGCGCCGAGGATAGCGCCCTCGCGGTTGATTACCGCAACGCTGTTGTGCAGCTTGCCGGTCTTCGCATCGCGTTCAGCAAAGCCGACGAAGAGCGCCACCCGGTTGTCGCGGGCGATGGCGGCCAGCGTGCTGATCCAGGCATCGGGAAATGGGGCGATCCAGTTGGTGCCGATGCGGCTTGCGAAGTTGTAGCCGGTTTCGGCCAATTCGGGCGTCATGATCCAGTCGGCGCCCTGGCCGACAGCTTCCTGAATCCCGGCTTCGATGCGGGCGCGGTTGCCGGCAATGTCGCCGGGCTTCGCATCGAGATGGAGCAGGGCGAGGCGAAGGGCCCCAGGCGCTTTGGCTGGCGCTTGGGCAGTGGCGGCAAAACGCTTGCTGCCCGGCAGGAAATAGCCGTTCTGCTTGCCGAGCGCTTCGAGCACCGCTTGATGGCTGGCCTTGCCGATCAGTTCGCCGATCCGGCTGTGGCCGCCGGTGTAGCTGGCCTGCGGGCCCTGCGTGCCAGAAACGACAATGATGCTGTCGGTGCCGGTTCCCGTTGCCTGAACGGTCTTGGTGTATGTGCTCGGTACGTTGAGATCCTGCAGAGCCGCGGTCTTGCCTTCGGTGACGGTGATCAGGGCGCGTGCCAGGGCAGCGTCGGTCAGCCGGATATTGGTCAGCAGCATGATGTTGATCGTGCCGGCCGGCGTGTGGCCTTCGATGTAGGTGCCGGCATCGACGCCGGTTCGGATGGCATTGCTTTTGGCGCCGGCAGTGGCCAGTACGGTGACGGTAAGCGGGCCGTGGCTTTGGGTGACCACCGCGAGGTTATCGAGGTCGGCGGCCGTGGCCATGCGGGCGAGCGCCGATTTGTCCAGCCTATGCAGGCGGGCGATTTCCCCGTGCACATGTTCGGCGTAGGCCTTGCCGCCGCGCCCTTCCTGCCCCATGAAGCGCATGCCCAGCGTTTTCCAGAGTACCGGGTGGCCGGCGTGGTTCATCGCGGCACGGGCGTCGAGCAGGCCGTCGGAGGTGGACAGCGTGCGTCGCGTTTCGGGAAAGCTGACGAGCAGGACGTTTTCCCAATAGCCGTCGCGTTCACCGTGGATGACCCGCGCCTTGGCCTGAATATTGGCCGGTATATCGATTTCCGACGCGCAGGCGGTAGCGGACAGAAAAAGCAGGCAGGCGAGACGGCAGAGGATGTTCATCGACTTGTACTCAGAACTCAAGGCCCGGCATGGCCTTGATGCCGGCCTGAAAGGCGTGCTTTTCCATGCCGATGTCGCTGACGGTATCCGCTGCATCGCGCAAGGCCTGCGGCGCCGCACGGCCGGTGATGATGACGTGCTGCATCACCGGGCGTGATTGCAACTGGGCGATGACGGCGTCGAGTTCGAGCCAGCCGTACTTGAAGGCGTAGGTCATTTCGTCGAGCACGACGAGGCCGATTTCCGGATTGCGCAAGTGGCCGCAGGCGACTTCCCAGGCGGCTTGCGCGGCCTTGGCATCACGCTCCTTGTCCTGCGTTTCCCAGGTGAAGCCTTCGCCGCCGACGTGCCAGGCGACGTTGGGCTGCTGGCGGAAGAAGGCTTCCTCGCCGGTGTCCGAACGGCCTTTGACGAACTGCACGACGCCGACTCTCAGGCCATGGCCGAGGGCGCGGACGACCACGCCGAAGGCAGCACTCGATTTCCCCTTGCCGTTGCCGGTGTTGATGACCAGCACGCCACGTTCTTCCTGGGCTGCGTCAATCTTGCCATCGATGACGGCTTTCTTCTTTTGCATGCGTTCTTCGTGGGTGATGGTCATGGTTCTCTCGGACAAAATCGGGTGAAAAGGGACTGCTGCGGTCAACGGGAAAAAACGGCCAAAATCGAAAACAGCTTATTCGGGAATGAAGCAGCGATGGCCACGGTCTTCGATCTGGCGCAGGCCATAACCGTAGAGTTCGGAGAGCGTGTCGGCTGTCAGAACGCGGTCGACCGAACCGGCTTCGGTCCTGCCATCGCCGTACACCAGTACCGCACGGTCGCAGAAGCGATGGGCCAATGCCGGGTCGTGCAGAACCATGACGACGCCGGCGCCACAATCGCGTGCGGTGCCGGCGAAGAGCTCGAGTACCGCCATCTGGTGGTTGAGGTCGAGATGCGATAGCGGCTCGTCGAGCAGATAGAGCGGCGCCGCCTGCGTCAGGAGTGTCGCGATGGAGAGGCGCTGACGTTCGCCGCCGGACAGGGTGTGAATCTGCCGAGTTTCCATGCCGTCCAGCCCAACAGCCTTGAGCGCGCCACGTGCCAGCTCGGCATCGCGGGTCGATTCCCAGTTCCACCGCCCGAGATGCGGGTGGCGGCCGGTCAGCGCGGTTTCAAGTACGGTTGAGCCGAAAGGGTCGGACTGGAACTGGCCGAGCCAGGCGCGGCGCAAGGCGGCCTCCCTGGCATGCAGCAAGGCCGCATCCTCTCCGTCGAGCAGCAGAACGCCCGCCTTCGGCGGACGCAGACCGGCCAGGGTCGACAGCAGCGTCGATTTGCCCGCGCCGTTGCGGCCGAGGATGGCGACGCGCTCACCGCTGGCGATGCGCAGATCGATGCGGTCGACCACCGTCTTGCCACCAATTTCGACGACCAGTTGTTTGGCTTCGAGCAGTGGCCGGGTCATTTCGGTTGTCTCGAGAGCAGGAGGAGGAACACCGGAACGCCGATCAGTGCAGTCAGCACGCCGACGGGCAACTGTTGCGGCGCAATCAAGGTGCGCGCCAGCGTATCGGCCAGCACAAGCAGCGAACCCCCAGCCAACACCGAGGCCGGTAGCAGCAGGCGCTGGTCGTTGCCCGTGGCGAGGCGGACCAGATGCGGCACGATCAGCCCGACGAACCCGATCGACCCGGCCGTCGTCACCGAGGCGGCAGTGGCCAGCGAGGCCAGCAGGTAGATGGCGTAGCGCAGCCGGCCGACGGCGACGCCCAAAGCCTGCGCCTGCATCAGGCCGCGCGACAGCAGGTTCAATTCGCGGGCGAACGGCATTGCCAACAGCAAGGCGATGACCAGCGCGACAAAGGCCGGCCACCACTGGGCGCTCTGCCCAAGGTCGCCCATCAGCCAGAACAGCATGCCGCGCAGCTTGTGCTCGTCGGCGATGCTCAACATCAGCGCAACGAGTGCGCCACAGCCCGCGGCGACGATGACGCCGGTCAGCAACAACCGCGTCTGCGTCCAGCTCCCGTCGCCGTGCGCCAGGCCGAAGACCAGCAGCATCGCAGCAAAGGCACCGACAAACGCCAGCCCATCCACGCCAAGCACCGGCAGTCCGAGCAGCATGGCAAACATCGCCCCCACCCCGGCGCCACCGGAAATGCCCAGTACGTAAGGATCGGCCAGCGGATTGCGCAGCAACACCTGCATCAACGCGCCAGCCAGGGCGAGCAGCCCGCCACAGGCAAACCCGGCCAGCGCACGCGGCAGGCGAAGCTGCAGCACAACATCGCCGGCCCCGCCCTCCTGACCCAGCAGGGCCGCCAGCACTTCGCCGTAGGAGACCTTGAAACTACCTACCGTCAACGCCAGCCCGATACTCGCCACGGCCAGCAGGCCGAGGCTGGCGAGGATCAGGATGGCGCGGTGGCGGGTGGGCACGGGCGGTTACTTCGGACTGTAGCGAAGGCCGATGAAGGCATTGCGACCGAATGTGCCGTAACCGAGCGCGGTTTCGTACTGCTTGTCGAAGACGTTGTTGATGCGCCCTTCGATGGCCAGCTCCTTGGTGATGGCATAGCGGCCGGTCAGGTTGGTCAGCGTATAGGCATCCATTTGCCCCGTCTCGGTATTGCTGTTGAAACGCTTGTCGACCGCCATGAACTCGCCGCCGACATCAAACGCGCCAATTCGGCGCGATACCCAGAGTGTCGCTTTCTGGCCCGCACGACGCCCAAGTTTCATGCCAGTATCCTCGTTCTTAGCGTCGAGGAAATCAGCGCTGGCACCAATGGTCCAATCATCCAGTCGAGCCTGGTAGGCAAGGGTCAGCCCCTCGAGTTGGGCCCGCGAAACGTTCTCGTATTTGAAAGTCGAGAACGACCAGTCGATGAGATTCTCGATGCGATTCTGGTAATAAGTGGCGGAAACGGTCTGGCTGCCGCTATCCCAGATCAACGCGGCCTCCTGGTTCTTCGCTTTTTCCGCTTGCAGCAGAGGGTTGCCACTGTATTGGTCGAACAATTGATAGAGCGATGGCGCCTTGAATGCTGTCCCGTAGCTCACATGGGCTCGCCACTGTTTGGCCAGTTGCAGGCCATAAGCCAGCGCATAGGTATCCGCCGTGCCAAATTGCGAATGGTCGTCGTGGCGACCGCTGATCTGCCAGCGATGGATGTCGTAGTTGGCCATCCAGCCGGCAACTACGGAATTGATGCTCACTTCCGAATCAGCGGCGAAGCTGGTCCGCGGGGTCACCGACTGGTCCTGTCTCTCCAGCGAGATCAGGGCGCTACCCAGCGGCAGCTTGACGTCGTTCTGCCAGCCAAGCTGCTTGTTAACCGTGCGCAGATAGTCGCCATTGGCAGGCGCCCCGGAATAGAAATTGTTTTGATAGTCCACGGCCTCGCCGTAATGCAGCTTGCTGTTCCAGTTGTCCAGGATGCGATTTTTGGTGAAGACCTGCCACTGCTCGGATTCGAACAGCACACGGCTGTCGAAGGAGCTGGTCCCGCTGGAGCTGTCGTAATAGGTTTTTCCTTCGTTGCGGCGGTAGGAAAGCCCGATCTCATGACCCTTGGCGGGCAGGAAGGAGAGCGAGGCAGCGCCACCTGTATTCCTGTAGGGGTCTCGGTCAGCATCCTTGTTGCTCGCATTGCGTCGCGCCGAGATGCTGTCGGAGCTTTGATGATTCCCTTCGAGCCGGAAACGCCACTGCTCGTTGCCGCCCGACAGGCCAGCGGACACCTGCGCGGTATTCTGGGTGCCGTAGCCGACGAAGCCATTGGCCCGCAGCCCGGGCTCGCCACGCTTGGTAAATATCTGGATGACACCGCCGACGGCATCCGCGCCATACAGCGTTGCAGCTGGCCCACGCAGAATCTCGATGCGCTCGACATCGGCCAACGGCACGAAGCGCAGTGGCGAGCCGGAAAGGTCGACGGAATTGATGGGAATGCCGTCGATCAAGACCTTGGTCTGATCGGGGCGGGCGCCGCGAATATAAAAGTTTGTCGAGGTGCCCGGGCCGCCGTTGCTGGCCGTCTGGATGCCGGGCTGGCGGGCCAGTAATTCGGTAATTGTGCCTTGGCCATTGCGCTCTATTTCCTTCCGATCAATGACTGAAACGTCGGCGAGCAATTCAGAGGCGCGCATTTCCTGACGCGTGGCGGTAATCAGGACAGGGTCGAGTGCGGCGAGCTGGTCAACAGCGAAGGCTGCAGGGGCGAAAGACAATGCCAGCAGCGCGGCAATGGGGTTCAAACGTGGATACATGGTTTTCCTTTTCCCGGCGTGCGTCCCCGCGTGCCGGATGAGCATTGAAAAGGAAATGCGAGGGGGAGAAGGCTGGTTGCGTAAACCCGCGCCACACCCCCGTGGCACTTCCGCGATTTGTTCCAGGCCGGTATCCGGGCTCGCAAGTCTTGACGTATCGCCTTCCCAGGTTGGCACCCAGTGGCGTTGTGATACGTCCGCACTTGCTTACCGTTGCGGGGGCAGCAGCGGAATGGTCTCGTTGGAGACGCACCGCTTTCCCGTTTAACTGCGCTTGGAGAATCCTTGCGCAGCACCTGAAGCGGCTCGCATTCTACATTCATTGTTGCTGCAGCGCATCAGTCACGGTGCGTTAAATAGCGATAAACCACTTTTAGAATAATGGCTTAGTCCTTGACCATGCGGCGTTTTTGCCTCTATAGTTCGCGACATGAATGTGGAACTCGAAACGCTAGAAGCCAAAATCGAACAGGTTGTCGCACTGGTGCACCAGTTGCGCGCCGAGAATGAGGTTTTGAAGAACCAGATGACCGCAGCCGAGGCCGAGCGCCTGCATCTGCGGCAGACGATGACGGCTGCCCGTGAGCGGCTCGAAGGTTTGATGGACAAGATTCCTGAGGATGCCTGAGATGAGCGCCGAGCCAAATTTCCTCGACGTCAAGATCATGGGCCGCGAATACCGCGTTGCCTGCACGCCGGATGAGCGCGACGCCCTGCTGTCGGCGGTTGATCTGGTCGACAACAAGATGCGCGACATCGCGCAGCGCACCAAGAACACCATCGCCGAACGTGTTGCCGTCATGGCGGCTTTGAATATCGCCCACGAGCACCTTTCCAGTGCCTCCAGCGATGCGCCAAAAGAGTTTTCGGAAGCGGTTGATACTTCCGAAGCGAAGCGTAGAATCGGTGACATGGGAGCACGACTTGATGCCGTGCTTGCGCCCCAGCAGCAACTGGACCTGTAGTCGGTTCTGCTGACCCCGGCGCCGCCCGCCGAGCGTCCCCTGCGGTGTTTGTTAAGGCCATACATTCCTTGAACCAATGCTAATTGGCATCGGTTGCGGACCATCAATCCGCTGTTGTGCGCGCTCCCAGCGAGTGTGCCTGATGCGGAAGGAATGCGACCACTCTGGACCCAGGTTCAGGATGCCGGCCTGACGGCACTTGCGGGGGCCTTTTTTTGCCGCAAAGTTACCTGAACGCATGCAATATTGGCTGATGAAGTCGGAGCCGGAGGAGGTTTCAATTGACGACCTCGAGGCAGCCCTATCGCAACGGGCGGCGTGGTTCGGTGTGCGCAATTATCAGGCGCGCAATTTCATGCGCGATGCAATGAAGGTCGGCGATCTTGCCTTCTTCTACCATTCCAGTTGCGCTGAACCGGGCATTGCCGGTATTTGCGAGGTCTGTTCCGAGCCCTACCCGGACGAAACGCAGTTTTCCACGGTCAACCCGTATTTTGACCCGAAATCGAAACCGGACAATCCGCGCTGGTGGCTGCGTGACGTACGTTTCGTCAGCAAATCCCGATTGATCCCGCTAGCGCAACTGCGAGCTTGTCCAGAACTTGCTAACATGCGCCTCCTCGCCCGCGGTAACCGGCTGTCGATCATGCCGGTCAGTGAATCCGAATGGGCATTCATCACCAAGGAATTGATGGGGCTGCAATGACAATCTGGTGGCTTGCGTACATCGCATTGGGCGCATTCGCGGGATTTTTTGCCGGCCTGCTGGGGATTGGCGGTGGCTCGGTCATGGTGCCGATTCTGGTCATGCTGTTTGCCGCACAAGGCTTTCCCGCCGGCGAGGTGATGCATCTGGCGCTGGGTACCTCCATGGCAGCGATATTCTTTACGTCCATTTCCAGCGTGCGAACCCATCACGCCCATGGTGCGGTTCTGTGGCCGATAGTTAAGCGAATAACGCCGGGAATCGTTGTTGGCACGCTGCTCGGCACCCACATTGCGAGCCTGGTGCCGACCAAGGCGCTGGCGCTGATCTTCACCATTTTCATCTGTTACGTGTCGGTGCAGATGATCCTCAACATCAAGCCGAAGCCGCATCGCGAAATGCCGGGCGTCTTGGGTACGTCACTGGTTGGCGCCTTTATCGGCGGACTGTCCTGTCTGGTGGCCATCGGCGGCGGGGTGTTGTCGGTCCCGTTCATGACCTGGTGCAACGTGAAAGTGCAGAATGCCATCGGCACCTCGGCGGCAATCGGCTTTCCGATTGCGCTGGGCGGCGCGCTTGGTTACATATGGAATGGCTGGTCTGAGACCGGCTTGCCCCAAGGCAGTCTTGGCTTCGTGTATCTGCCGGCGGTGGTCGGCGTGGTGATCGCCAGCATCCTGACGGCGCCGATCGGCGCCCGCAAGACCCACGAGTTGCCGGTGGCGACGCTGAAGCGGATTTTTGCGGCGATCCTTCTGGTGCTCGCCGGAAAGATGCTTTGGGGCTTGCTCAGCGCGCCTTGAAAGCGGGTTTTCGCTTTTCCAGAAAGGCCGCCAGGCCTTCGCGGTAATCCTCGGTGTCGAGGAAGGCGAACGAGGCCACTTTCTCCTCATCGCTCAGTGGCTGTCCATCCAGCAGCCGGCGTATCCACTGCTTGTGCCAGCCGGCGACCAGCGGTGCCCCGGCGCAGATTCGCCTGGCAGTTGCGTAGGCTTCATTTTCTGTTTCGTCATCGGCCACGACGCGCGTGACTAAACCTTTGGCGTAAGCCTCGGCGGAAGTCAGGATACGGCCTTCGAGCAGTATTTCCTTCATGACAGCCGGTCCGGCCAGGCGTAGCAAACCTTCCATTTCGCCGGGGTACATGGAAAACCCGAGACGATTGATCGGGGCGCCAAAACGCGCGCTTTTGCCGCAGATACGGAAGTCGCAAACCCCGGCAATTTCCAGCCCGCCACCGATGCAGGCGCCCTGAATCAGTGCCACCGTCGGGTGGGGACAGTTGTCGATGGCTTGCAGGGCCTGGGCGACATGGCCGTGGTAATGCAGAGCTTGTTCCAGCGTCGTCCGGCCCGTGACGAACTCTTCAAGGTCGCCGCCGGCGGCAAAGGCATCGCTGCCGGCGCCGCGCAGCACGACGCAACGAATGCTGCGGTCGACACTGATTTCAGCCATCTTTTCAGCCAACTGGTTCCACATGCCAAGGTCGATGGCGTTCAGCTTGCCGGGGTTGTTCAGCGTCAGTGTGGCGATCTCGCCGTCGCAGAAAAAATCTATGGTGCTCATGGAATAACTCGAATGACCATTCTATAAATAAGGGGGTTAGTCGACCCAGATCAAATGACATGAGTCTTCTATAAGATAGACTACCGTGGTTTTAATAGGTAATTATTAATTAAAAGTTAGGAGAAAAAGCCATGAGCAGCGCGATGTACGAGCGGATGCGGGCCAATCCGAAATTCCAGGACCTTGTTGCAAGACGGGGACGTTTTGCCTGGACGTTGGCATTTATCGTTTTAGCCATGTTTTACGGTTTCGTAATGGTTGTCGCCTTCAACCCCACGGCTCTCGGCCAGCCGGTTGCGGAAGGCTCAAGGTGGACGGTGGGTGTTGCCGTTGAGCTATTCATGTTCATCTTCTTTTGGGGGCTGACGGCACTGTACGTCAAGCGTGCCAATACGGAGTTTGACGCCCTGACACAGGAAATCGTCAAGGAAGCCTGGAAGGATCAGAAATGATGCGCAAAACCCTTACCGCGTTAGCGTTCTCCGCGTTCTCCGTCGCCGCCATGGCGGCTGATGCCGTAGCGCAGACCGAAAAGCAGGCAACCAACTGGCATGCCATCATCATGTTCTGCATCTTCGTCACCATGACGATGGGCATTACTTACTGGGCCGCCTCACGCACGAAATCCACAGCAGATTTCTATACCGCCGGCGGTGGTATTACCGGTTTCCAGAATGGTCTGGCCATCGCCGGTGACTACATGTCAGCTGCCACGCTGCTCGGTCTGACTGCCATGGTCTATACCCAGGGCTACGATGGCTACATTTACATGCTGTGCTTCTTTGCTGGCTGGCCGATCATTCTGTTCCTGATGGCAGAACGCTTGCGGAACCTCGGCAAGTTCACCTTCTCGGACATTACGGCATACCGCCTCGATCAGGGCAAGGTGCGTACGATGGCGGCGATTTCTTCGCTGACGGTTGTCTGCTTCTACCTGATTGCCCAGATGGTGGGTGCCGGCCAACTGATCAAGCTGCTCTTCGGTCTCGAGTACAACGTTGCCATTTTCGCCGTCGGCATCCTGATGATGGTTTACGTTACCTTCGGTGGCATGGTTGCCACGACCTGGGTGCAGATCATCAAGGCCTGCATGCTGCTCTCCGGTGGGACACTGGTGATGGTGCTCGCGATGAGCCAGTTCAACTTCTCGTTCACGACCCTCCTGGAAAAAGCGACGTCGGTTCACAAGCTGGGTGACAAGCTGATGTACCCAGGCTCGCTCCTCAAGGACCCGGTGACCGCGATTTCCCTCGGGCTGGGTCTGATGTTCGGCACCGCAGGTCTGCCGCACATCCTGATGCGCTTCTTCACCGTCACTGATGCCAAGGAGGCGCGAAAGTCGGTGCTCTACGCCTCCGGTTTCGTTGCTTATTTCTTCAACGTCATCTTCCTGATGGGGCTCTGCGGCATCCTGATCGTTGGTCAGAATCCCGAGTTCTTCGAAGGCGGGGTTGTCGGCGGCAAACTGATCGGCGGTGGCAATATGGTTGCCATGCACCTTTCCAAGGCTGTCGGCGGCAACATGTTGCTCGGATTCCTCGCTGCCGTGGCTTTCGCCACCATCCTGGCGGTCGTTTCCGGCCTCGCCCTGGCCGGTGCTTCGGCAATCTCGCATGATATTTACGCCCGCGTGATCAAGAAGGGAACCGCATCCGAAGCTGCTGAAATCCGCGTGTCGAAAATTGCGACCATCTGCCTCGGGTTTGTTGCCATCATTCTCGGCATCCTGTTCGAGAAGCAGAATATCGCCTTCATGGTCGGCCTTGCCTTTGGTGTCGCCGCTGCCGCCAATTTCCCGGTGCTCATCCTGTCCATGTACTGGCGGGGGCTGACGACCCGCGGTGCTCTGTTTGGCGGTTACGGTGGCCTGATTTCGGCTGTCCTCTTCGTGCTCTTCTCGAAGTCGGTGTGGGTCGATGTGCTGGGCAATCCGGCTCCGTTGTTCCCTTACACCCAACCGGCGTTGTTTGCGATGCCGATTGCTTTCCTGTTGGCGTACATTTTCTCGAAGACTGACTCGAGCGTACGTGCCAGCAAGGAAATCGAGGGCTTCGAAGATCAGTATGTTCGTGCCCAGACCGGTTACGGCGCTTCTTCTGCCAGCAACCACTAAGTTCTGCTGAACAAAAAAGCCTGACGGTGAATGCCACCGTCAGGCTTTTTTACGTCTGTTTTCGGGCATGCACTGCCGATTGCAGTTTCGAAGATGGCTAGGGGGTAGAAATGAAGGCGCTAGCCGGAGGCGCTGTCCCGAATTTTGGCAAGGGCTTCACGTCCCGACAGCAGGTGGTCGTGCATCAGCTTCTCGGCCTTGGCTGCGTCACCCGCCTGAAGTGCGGCCATGATCAGTCGGTGCTCATCGAGTGACTGCTGTAGGCGCCCCTCCAGCGACAGCGAATGCAGGCGTGAGAGCTTCAACACCTTGCGCAGGTCCTGGATGACCGACAACAACCAGCGATTGCCCGACAGTTCCTGAATTTTCTTGTGGAATTCCTGGTTGGACTCAAAGAACTCGTTAATACGGCCGTCGCGGGCAGCTGATTCCAGTTGTTCGTGAATGCCCTTCAGCGCAGCAATGTCTGCAGGCTTCGCGCGCTTGACCGCTTCAGAAGCGCAACGCCCCTCCAGCATGGCTATCAGCGGGAAAATGTCGTCCGTATCCTGCCGGGAGATTTCCGTTACATAACAGCCGCGACGGGGCCGGAGATCGACCAAGCCTTCCGAGGCAAGTACCTTGAGTGCTTCGCGCAAAGGCGTACGAGAGATGCCGTATTCCTCGGCGAGTTTCTGCTCGTCGATCCAGGTGCCCGGGGTCAGTTCGTGCGCGAAGATGCGCTTGCGCAGTCGTTCGGCAACTTCTTGATAGAGCGCGGTATGTGCGATACGTGTCATGGTGTGGAGTGATGTGAATGGGCAATACGGTGCGTTGCCGACTTGCTTCCATAATTATGAATAAAGTATTATGCGGGGCTGCGTGTGTTAAATTGGGCTCAAAAGCGTAGAATTTTGAATTCTGGATTATAAGCCTGAACAAATCGAATCAGCGAGGGGTGTGTCATGTCTGAAAAGTTCTTTGATTCCAATAACCTGGATGCTTGGGAAAAAGCGGCAGCAAAGCAGTCGCCGGGTGGAGACGTCGGGAATCTGGTCTGGAATACCCCAGAGGGTCTCGCCGTCAAGGCGCTCTACACTAAGGCTGATGTTGAGGGACTCGAGTTTGCTGACACGCTTCCAGGCTTCGCGCCCTATCTGCGCGGGCCCCAGCCGACAATGTATGCAGTCAAGCCGTGGACCATTCGTCAATACGCTGGCTTCTCCACAGCTGAAGCCTCCAACGCGTTTTACCGCAAGGCGCTGGCCGCTGGCGGTCAGGGTGTTTCCGTCGCATTCGATCTGGCAACGCACCGCGGTTACGACTCCGATAACGCGCGCGTGACGGGCGACGTTGGCAAAGCAGGCGTAGCCATCGATTCCGTCGAAGACATGAAGATCCTTTTCGACAGCATCCCGCTCGACAAGATTTCCGTCTCGATGACCATGAACGGCGCCGTTCTGCCGATTCTTGCCGGCTACATCGTTGCTGCCGAAGAACAGGGCGTTTCGCAGGACAAGCTGTCCGGCACCATCCAGAACGATATCCTCAAAGAATTCATGGTGCGGAATACTTATATCTATCCGCCCAAGCCGTCGATGAAGATCATTGCCGACATTTTCGGCTACACGGCGCAGCACATGCCGAAGTTCAACTCGATCTCGATTTCCGGCTATCACATCCAGGAAGCCGGCGCCAATCAGGCCATCGAACTGGCCTTCACGCTGGCTGACGGCATGGAATACGTGCGTACCGGTGTCGCTTCCGGCATGGACGTCGATACCTTCGCTGGTCGCCTGTCCTTCTTCTGGGCGGTGGGCATGAACTTCTACCTCGAAATCGCCAAGATGCGTGCTGGTCGCCTGCTGTGGGACCGCATCATGACCGGTTTCAACGCCAAGAGCCCGAAGTCCAAGATGCTGCGCACGCACAGCCAGACTTCCGGCTGGTCGCTGACCGAGCAGGACCCGTACAACAATGTCGTGCGCACCACCATCGAAGCGATGGCGGCCGTCTTCGGCGGCACCCAGTCGCTGCACACCAATGCGCTCGATGAGGCCATCGCGCTGCCGACCGAGTTCTCGTCGCGTATCGCCCGCAACACGCAGCTGATCATTCAGGAAGAAACCCACATCACCAATGTCGTTGATCCGTGGGCCGGTTCCTACATGATGGAAAAGCTGACCCAGGACATGGCCGACAAGGCTTGGGGCATCATCGAGGAAATCGAGGCGATGGGCGGCATGACCAAGGCCGTCGAATCGGGCTGGGCCAAGATGCAGGTCGAGACATGCGCGGCCGACAAGCAAGCGCGCATCGACTCCGGCAAGGACGTCATCGTCGGCGTCAATAAGTACAAGCTGGCCAAGGAAGACGCTATCGACATTCTCGATATCGACAACCATGCTGTGCGGGACTCCCAGGTTGCTCGTCTCAAGCAGATTCGCGCCACGCGCGACAGCGCTGCGGTTTTGGCCGCTTTGGAGGCGTTGACCGCAGCAGCCGAGTCCGGCAACGGTAATCTGCTTGATCTGGCCGTCAAGGCCATGCGTCTGCGGGCCACGGTCGGCGAAGTTTCTGATGCGCTGGAAAAGATTTTTGGTCGTTTCCGCGCCAATAATCAGACCATTTCGGGTGTGTACGGAGGCGTTGTGGAAGGTCAGGAAAGCTGGGAAAAGATCAAGGCCGATGTGGCCAAGTTCGCCGAAGAAGAAGGCCGTCGCCCGCGTATCATGATTGCCAAGCTCGGTCAGGATGGTCATGACCGTGGCGCCAAGGTGGTGGCAACCGCTTACGCCGACCTCGGCTTCGACATCGACATGGGGCCGCTCTTCCAGACCCCGGAAGAGGCGGCGCGGCAGGCCATCGAAAACGATGTCCACGCCGTCGGCGTTTCCTCGCTGGCCGCTGGTCACAAGACCCTGCTGCCGCAACTGGTCAAGGCACTGAAGGATCAAGGCGGTGACGACATCATCGTTTTCGCCGGTGGTGTGATTCCGGCCCAGGATTACGATTACCTCTACAGCGCCGGCGCCAAGGCCATTTTCGGGCCGGGAACGCGCATCGAGGATTCGGCCAACAAGGTCATCGAAGAAATCCGCAAGGCACGCGGCTAAATCACGGATGAATCTGGGCGAAGCTCCCGTGCGTGCAAATAATCTGTCCGCTGCCGACCAGTTGTTGGTCGACGGCGTGCTGGCCGGTCAGCGCCGTGCGCTGGCCAAGTCCATCACGCTGATCGAGTCGACGCGTCCCGATCACCAGCAACGCGCCCAGCAGGTGCTCAACGCCTTGTTGCCGAGTACCGGCAAGGCGATTCGCATCGGCATTTCCGGCGTGCCGGGGGCGGGCAAGTCCACGTTCATTGAAGCACTCGGTGTCTGGCTTATCGAACAGGGCAAGAAGCTGGCTGTATTGGCAGTTGATCCCTCGTCATCGGTGTCGGGCGGCTCCATCCTCGGTGACAAGACCCGGATGGAACTGCTCAGCCAGCGCGAGGAAGCCTTCATCCGACCCAGCCCATCGTCCGGCTCACTGGGTGGCGTGGCCGAGAAGTCGCGCGAGGCGATGCTGCTCTGCGAGGCCTCCGGCTACGATGTGATCATCATCGAAACCGTTGGTGTCGGTCAGTCGGAAACGACAGTAGCCGGCATGGTCGACATGTTCTGCCTGCTGCAGCTGCCCAATGCTGGTGACGACTTGCAGGCGATCAAGAAGGGCATCGTCGAGATTGCCGACATGGTGGTCATCAACAAGGCCGATATCGACCGTCAAGCTACCGCCGTCGTTCGCGCACAGTGGCGCAACGCGCTGCATATGTTGCGTCCGGCCTCGCCCAATTGGGCGCCGCCGGTCATCACACTCTCGGCGCTGCACAAGGAAGGCATCGTAGATTTTTGGGAGCAGGTTGAAAAATACCAGGCAGCCCTGAAGCCGACTGGCGAGTTCGATGCAAAGCGCCAACATCAGGCTCTGAGCTGGATGTGGCAGATGATCGACTCCGGTCTGCGCCAGTATTTTCGTCATCACCCGCGTGTGCAGGAGAACCTTCCTGCACTCACCCGTTCCGTCGAAAACGGCCATACGACGCCGGCTGCTGCCGCGTATGCCCTGCTCGACTATCTGAAACACTGATTTTCAAATTACCCGATCCATTTAGGGAGTTTTCTATGCACGACATCATCCGCCAGCTGGAAAAAAAGCGCGAAATGGCCTACCTCGGCGGTGGCCAGAAGCGTATCGACAGCCAGCACAAGAAGGGCAAGCTGACTGCTCGCGAACGTATCGAGCTGCTGCTCGATCCTGATTCTTTCGAGGAATGGGATCTGTTCAAGGAACACCGCTGCGTTGATTTCGGCATGAACGAAGCCGAAAAGACGCCGGGTGACGGTGTCGTGGTTGGCTATGGCACGATCAATGGTCGTCTGGTGTTTGTTTTCTCGCAGGATTTCACCGTGTTCGGCGGCTCGCTGTCCGAAACCCATGCTGAAAAGATCTGCAAGGTGATGGACCATGCCATGAAGGTCGGTGCGCCGGTGATTGGCCTGAACGATTCGGGCGGTGCGCGGATTCAGGAAGGCGTTGCCTCCCTGGGTGGTTACGCCGACGTCTTCCAGCGCAACGTGATGGCCTCGGGCGTCGTGCCGCAGATTTCCATGATCATGGGCCCCTGTGCCGGTGGTGCGGTGTATTCGCCGTCGATGACCGACTTCATCTTCATGGTCAAGGACTCGTCCTACATGTTTGTGACCGGTCCGGAAGTCGTCAAAACCGTGACCCACGAGGACGTGACCGCCGAAGAGCTGGGTGGTGCCGTGACCCATACGAGCAAATCCGGTGTCGCCGATCTGGCCTTCGAGAATGATGTCGAAGCCCTCTCCATGCTGCGTCGCTTCATGAATTTCCTGCCGGCCAACAACCGCGAAAAGCCGCCGGTCACGCCGACCAACGATCCGGTCGATCGCATGGACTATTCGCTCGACACCCTGGTGCCGGACAACGCCAATAAGGCGTACGACATGAAGGAGCTGCTCGTCAAAGTGGTCGACGACAATGACTTTTTCGAGCTGCAGGCTGATTACGCCAAGAACATCATCATCGGTTTTGGCCGCATCGATGGTCATCCGGTCGGTATCGTCGCCAACCAGCCGCTGGTGCTGGCTGGTTGTCTTGACATCAAGTCGTCGATCAAGGCGGCTCGTTTCGTTCGCTTCTGCGATGCCTTCAATATTCCGGTCGTCACCTTCGTCGATGTCCCGGGCTTCATGCCGGGCACCACGCAGGAATACGGCGGCATCATCAAGCATGGCGCCAAGCTGCTTTACGCCTACGCCGAATGTACCGTGCCGAAGGTTACCGTCATTACCCGCAAGGCCTACGGCGGCGCTTACGACGTGATGTCCTCCAAGCACCTGCGTGGCGATGTCAATATTGCCTGGCCGTCAGCTGAAATCGCGGTGATGGGCCCGAAGGGCGCCGTGGAAATCATCTTCCGCGAGGAAAAGAACGATCCGGCCAAGCTGGCCGAGCGCGAAGCCGAGTACAAGGCCAAGTTCGCCAACCCGTTCGTGGCTGGCGCCCGTGGTTTCATCGACGATGTCATCATGCCGCACGCCACCCGCAAGCGCATTGCCCGTTCGCTGGCCATGCTGCGCGACAAGAAACTCGACAACCCGTGGCGCAAGCACGGCAACATTCCGCTCTGATTAGGATCCAGGATCGAGTTATCTGGATCGAGTGGGCAGCAGCTTACTAGCAGCTCAAGCCCCTCGATCCTCGATCCTAAAAAAAGGACGAACACTTATGTTTGACAAAATTCTCATAGCAAACCGCGGCGAGATTGCCTGCCGTGTCATCAAAACTGCCCGCAAGATGGGCATCAAGACTGTTGCCGTCTATTCCGAAGCCGACAAGGACGCGCTGCACGTCGACCTCGCTGACGAAGCTGTCTGCATCGGCCCGGCCGCCTCGAAAGAGTCGTATCTGGTCATGGACAAGATCATCGCTGCCTGCAAGCAGACCGGTGCTCAGGCTGTCCATCCGGGCTACGGTTTCCTGTCCGAGAACGCGACTTTCTCGCGTCGTCTCGAAGAAGAAGGCATCAAGTTCATCGGCCCGAAGCACTACTCGGTAGCCAAGATGGGCGACAAGATCGAGTCCAAGAAGCTCGCCATCGCTGCCAACGTCAACACCATCCCGGGCTACAACGACGCCATCGCCGGTCCTGACGAAGCCGTCAAGATCGCTCAGGGCATTGGCTACCCGGTGATGATCAAGGCGTCCGCTGGCGGCGGTGGCAAGGGTCTGCGCGTTGCTTACAACGATGCCGAGGCGCACGAAGGTTTTTCCTCCTGCGTCAACGAAGCACGCAACTCCTTCGGTGACGACCGCGTCTTCATCGAAAAGTACGTGCTTGAGCCGCGTCACATCGAAATTCAGGTGCTCGGCGATTCGCACGGCAACTACGTTTACCTGAACGAGCGCGATTGTTCTATCCAGCGTCGTCACCAGAAGGTCATCGAAGAGGCGCCGAGCCCCTTCGTCGATCCGGAAATGCGCAAGGCGATGGGCGAACAGGCTGTTGCCCTGGCACGTGCGGTGGACTACGAGTCGGCCGGTACGGTCGAGTTCGTCGTTTCCGGTGCGACCAAGGAGTTCTACTTCCTGGAAATGAATACCCGCCTGCAGGTGGAGCACCCGGTTACCGAGCTGATCACCGGCCTCGATCTCGTCGAGCAGATGATCCGCGTTGCCTACGGCGAGAAGCTGCCACTCAGCCAGGCTGATGTGAAGATCAACGGCTGGTCCATGGAATGCCGCATCAACGCCGAAGACCCGTTCCGTGGCTTCCTGCCCTCGACCGGCCGTCTGGTGAAATTCCAGCCACCGAAGGAAACCAGTGATGCCAGCGGCACGACCCGTGTCGATACCGGTGTTTACGACGGCGGCGAAATTTCGATGTTCTACGACTCGATGATCGCCAAGCTGATCGTGCATGCCAAGGACCGTCAGACGGCAATTGCCCGTATGCGCGATGCGCTGAATGCTTTCGTGATCCGTGGCATCTCCTCGAACATTCCGTTCCAGGCTGCTCTCATGCAGCACCCGGTGTTTCATTCCGGCATCTTCGATACCGGCTTCATTCCCAGGTACTACCCGACCGGCTTTGATGCCTCGATGGTGCCGCACGATGATCCGGCCCTGTTGGTTTCTGTCGCTGCCTACGTCTATCGTGCCTTCACTGACCGTTCCGCCTCAATCACCGGCCAGTTGCAAGGCCATGAGCGTCTGGTCAGCGACAAATGGATGGTTGTTCGCCTGAATCCGGAAGGCAACGAGCATCACCCGGTCATGGCGTCGCTGGTTGATGGTGGCTACGACATCGAGTACAACGGCAAGCACTACGAACTGCGCTCCAGTTGGAGGCTTGGTGAGTCTTTGTTCGTCGGTACCTGCAATGGTCAGGAATTCACGGTGCAGGTCGAGCGTAACAAGACCCGCTACAGCGTTTACCACTGGGGCACTCGCGCCGATTTCATGGTGATGAGCGCCCGCGCCGCCGAACTGCTGGCGCTGATGCCGGAGAAGCAGGCGCCTGATCTGTCCAAGTTCCTGATGTCGCCGATGCCGGGTCTGCTCCGCGAAGTGGCAGTCAGCGTTGGTCAGGAAGTGAAGGCCGGCGAGAAGTTGGCTGTCATCGAAGCCATGAAGATGGAAAACATCCTCAAGGCCGACCAGGACTGCAAGGTGAAGAAAATTTCGGCTGCCGCCGGCGAGAGCCTGACGGTCGATCAGATCATCATCGAATTCGAGTGATTTGATTTTCGGCCGTTTTTTGCGGTCGACCGTAGCATCGAAGGCTCGCCGTCAGGCGGGCCTTTATTGCCTTGTGATGGCGTAGCGGACGAAATCGACGCCGCGTTCGAGCACTTCGGTCGTTACGAGGTGGCTGACCGATGCACCTGCCACGGTAACGCCGCTGTCAAGGCGGATAGCGGCGTTACTCGGGACGATCAGCGAACACTCGTCGCTATCCTGAAGCAGGAATGCCGGCACGATCGGCGCCGCATGCCCTGGCGTGGCTGGCCGCGCCAGGCGGCAGGCTTCGATACGTTCTTCATACCACCTGAGGTCGGAAGCCAGCGCGCCGCCGGGAATGCTATGCAGGCCGATCATGACGCCTAGACGCGGCGCACCGAGGGACGTGGAGGCGATCAGGCATGGCGATTGCCTGCGGCCGCCCTTGCGGTCGGCAGGGCGGATGGCTTTGCCATCGACGAGCAACCAGTTTTCACCAGGTACATTGAGTTTCTTGACGGCAGTCGGCATCGTCGATACGCGGTCGAATCCGAACATGGCAGTGCGCTGGTGGGCCAACGAGGGGCTGTTGGCATCGAGCGCGCCATTTTGTACGATCATTTCACCAGTAAAGGCCGCGTACGCATACTCCGGCCCGAAAGCCAGTTCGATTTCGCCGATTTCAGTGTTCTGCTTCGTTACGTGCGACTCCAGGCTGGTCTCGATATCGCGCAGCAGGCGAATGCAGGCCGCTGCCGACAGCTCGCGCCCGAGTTTGAGCGTTTCGGGAGAATCGCCGGCCTTGAGCGCGGCTATTCTTTGATTGATCTTCCGGGTGATCCGGTGCACATCGAGCCAGCGCGGCATACCTTCCGGCAGGGGGGCGCCGAACAGCCTTGCAAGGTCGACCGAATGGCCACCGGGGTCGTCGTCCGGCATGCTCTGGAAGCCCGCAAGCTCGCGCCAGCGACTGAGGGCCCGATTTGCAACGGTGAGTTGGGCAGCGGACAATCGATACGGATCGACAAGGCGCAGCGTGAAGGCCCACGCCAAATGGCCTGCTACAGTCGTTTCGCCAAAATGGGGGAAATCCGGGTCGGGGAGGGGGTGGCGCAAAAGCCCATCTCTCTCCGCCTGATCGAGGATGGCGAACAGCAGATGATCGAGCAGTGCCGGGCACTCTCTGGCGGCCAGGAAATGACAGTATTCGGCCATCCGCAATGCGCAGGCCGAGCGGTGCAGAAGTCCCGTCTTCTCTGCTCCACCGAAGTGCGGAGCCAGGCGGAGGTAGGCGGTGCCAAGGCGCAGCCAGAGGCGCTGGGCAACGTCGAATGTACGCTGGTCATCGTCAAGCATCGGAAGCGCCTTGCGGATGTAGCGCGGCTCGATGCTTTCCTGGGCGGGTACGGCGGCAGTTCGTAGCAGGTTCAAAAGTTCGACGGCGAGGGCTGGCGTCAGCGCCAATGCGTCAATGGCCTCGATTTGCAGGCTGACAGCGGACAGCATGTGCATTGGCTGCGCTTGCGGCTGGGTGGCTAGCCAGGCTTTGGCCGATACTGGGTCGTGAAAGGCCAGTGCGATGTTCTTGCGCGGTTCGGGCAACGATATCCAGTGCATGGTCGCTCCTTCCGGAGTATGCTCAAACTATGAGCGGATTTGAACATTATGATCGCGAAATGCGCGATCTTGATAACGAGATTCATCGATACGCTGCAGTTTGCCGTGTTAATTTGGCGAATCGGCACGAAATAGAAGAATGTCTGCGCAATCATCACGATAGCTGGGCTGATGACAAGGCGCGTCAGTCCTTGCAGGGCTTGTTGATTCTGCGTATCAAGCTGGAAACGGAAATGATCGCGCTGGGGTTTTCACCGCCGCCGCTGATTCCTGCTGTGGCCGAGGAGATTTCCTAGCGAACGGTGATCGCCGTGACCGGACAGGGCGCCACGCAGGCGCCACAGCCAGTGCATTTTTCCGGATCGATCTCGGGTAGCGGGCTGCCGCCAAGCCGTGGTGCAAAACGGATAGCGCGGGTGTCGCAGAAGTCGCCACAGACACGGCATTCGACGCCTTGGCGGGGCAGGCAGTCTTCGCCGATGCTTGCCTTGCAGGCCCAGGCAGCCTGCTCCGGATCGCGGCACAAGGCTTTGGGCTGGCAAGCAATGACACAGTCGCCGCAAAATGTGCATTCGCCAACGCTGAAATCGACGCTCGGATAGCCGCCATCACCCACCACAAGAATATTGGTCGGGCAGGCTTTGAGGCACTCGTTGCAGCGCGTGCAACGATCGATGAAGTCGGTTTCCAGCAAGGCCCAGGGCGGGCGCATTTCGGCCCTCGGACGCGGTCGACCGCGGAAGAAGCCGCGTCGTGAAAGGTCGACCATGGTTTTCCAGCTACTTGCCGGCTTTCATCTTCTCGATACCGCTGCGCAGCATCTGGTCGATGTCAGAACCCGGCTCTACTTGCGGCAGCAGGGCTTCCCAGTAGGCGATGCCCTTCATGTTCTGCCCGACCTCCATGGCGGCGGCACCGGCGAGGAAAAGGCTGTGACCGTGCTTGGGGTCGACTTTCAGGGCCCGCTCGACGAGTTCGATAGCCTTGCCTGAAAAGCCCTTGCCGTTGGCCATGGCGATGGTTTCCGCATAGCTGGCCAGCTGGTCAGGGTCGTCGTTGATTGCTTTTTCAACCTTGGCAAAGGCTTCAATGGCTTCATCGTAACGCCCCATCGACTTGTACGAGCGGGCGAGCATCAGCCAGCCCTCGATATTGTCCGGGTTGGCCTTGAGTTTCGCGGCAAGGCTGGCGACCATTTCATTGATCTTTTCCGGCGTCATTTGCGGCGGGGCTGCCGTCTGCGCCGGATCGAGTGCCTTCGGGTTGCCAAGCATGCCGTAGCCAAGCAGGCCGAGAATGGGCAGCAGGAGCAGGATCGCAACGGCGGTCTTGCGGCTCGGGCCAGCGGCGACCGGCGCAATGCCGTCGTCGGCGGCCGGCTCGAGCTCGTCGAGCAAACGGCGCTGGAGTTCTTGCTTGGCCTGTTCGAAATCGGCCTCGGCGAGAGAGCCTTCGGCTTTTTCCCTGCTCAGTTCAGCCAGCTGGTCGCGGAAGATGGCGAGGTTGGCTTCCTTGCGGTCGGCTTTGCTTTTGGAGCGCAAGCCAAGCCAGAGCGGTGGCAGAAGAAAGGCGGCCACCACCACAATCAGGAGGGCGGCAATTATGGCGAACTGGGTCATTTCTGGTCGATTTCCTTGAGCATCGCGTCAGCGCGGCTGGCCTCGTCAGCCGACAGAGGCTTGTCTTCTGCGCTGATGCGCGCGGCACGACGGCGCAGGTAGCGCTGCAGTACAAACAGGCCAAGCAGCATGAGGCTGACCGGCCCACCCCAGAGAAGCAGGGTGATGCCCTTGACGGGGGGGCGGTAGAGGACGAAATCGCCATAGCGAACGACCATGAAATCGATAATTTCCTTGTCGCTCTTGCCGTCCTTGATCATGGTGCGGACTTCGCGCCGGAGATCCTGCGCCAGTTCGGCATTGGAGTCGGCAATGGTCTGGTTCTGGCAAACCAGGCAGCGGAGTTCCTCGGACAGTTTCTGCAGGCGTTTTTCGGCGACCGGGTCGGTAGCCAAGGCTGCTTCGGTGGCCGCATCGGCGAATGCTGCGGTCGACCCGAAAAAAGAGCCAAAAAAGAAAATGGCAATCAGGAGGCTGCGCTTCATTTGTTCAGCTCGGCAAGCAGCGGCATGATCTTCGTGGCCAGTAATTCCGGCGTGACCGGCCCGGTGTGCTTCATGCGGATGACGCCGGCCTTGTCGATGACGTAGGTTTCCGGCACGCCATAGACGCCGTAGTCGATGCCAACGCGGCCGTCGATGTCCATGACTGTCAGCGTGTAGGGGTCGCCATGCTGGGCGAGCCACTGGTTGGCACGCTGGAATGCCAGTTTCCTTTCATCATCGGCTGGCATCTTGCCCATGTCGAAGTTGCCATCGCCACGTACTTCCTTGTAGTTCAGGCCGATCACCGGTACCTGCACCTTCTTGGAGAACTCGACGAGTACGGGGTGCTCGGCACGACACGACACGCACCAGGAGGCCCAGACGTTGAACATCCAGACCTTGCCCTGCATGTCCTTTGGCCCCATTGTTTTTTCAGGCGTGGCCAGAACGTTGAGGTTGAAGGCCGGGGCCGGCTTGCCGACCAGCGGCGACGGAACGTCGCGCGGGTTGAGGCCGAGGCCAACGGCGAGCAGGGCTACCAGCGCCGCGAAGGCGCCCAGAATCCAGAAATAGCGGTTCATGCGTGTTGAGTTCCGGCAGGGGTGACAGTCGTTGCACTACGCGATTTGGCGCGATAACGGCGGTCGAGCATGGCGAGCAGGCCACCGAGCGCCATCAGCACGCAGCCGCCCCAGATCCAGTCGACGAAGGGTTTGTAGTAGACGCGCACGGCCCATTCGCCTTCCGGGTTCTCCCGGTCGATTGGTTCGCCGAGCGAGACATAGACGTCGCGCAGGATGCCGGCATCGATGGCAGCCTCGGTCATCGGCATGCCGGACGAGGCGTAGTTGCGCTTTTCCGGGTTCATTTTTCGCACAAATTTGCCGTTGACCGCAAGATCGAAGTCACCCTGCGCTGCCACGTAGTTCGGTCCCTGTACAGCCTTCACGCCGTTGAAGGTAAAGTGGTAGCCAGCAACATCGACCGACTCGCCGGGTGCCATCTTGACGTCCTTTTCATCCTGGAAGCTGCTGACCATGGTCACGCCGACGACAAAAACCGCGATGCCGAAGTGGGCGACGCACATGCCGACAAAGCTGCGCGGTTGCTTGAAGGCGGCGCTCAGGAAGGATTGGCCGGCCCTTGTCTGCTGGACGCGTTGGACGAAAGCGGTCAGCGTCGTGAAGGTCACCCAGGCAGCGAGCAAGATACCGAGCGCGGTCAGCGCGGTCCATTGGCCATAAACCAGCGGCAGGGCGATGGCGATGACTGCAGCGGCGATCAGCGCCCAGCGAACGGTGCGGGTGATTTCCGGGATCGACGCTTCCTTCCAGCGGGCGAAGGGGGCGACGCCCATCAGGAACAAGACTGGCGCCATGACCGGCACAAAAACGGCGTTGAAATACGGTGGCCCGACCGAGATCTTGCCGATACCCAGCGCGTCAATGAGCAGCGGGTACAGAGTACCGAGCAGCACGGTGGCGCAGGCGACGACGAGCAGTACGTTATTCGTGAGCAGCAGCGATTCGCGCGAAACGAGCGCAAAACGGCCGCCCAGGCCAACCTTCGGCGCCCGCCAGGCGAACAGGGCGAGCGAGGTGCCGATGACGGCGACGAGGAAGATCAGGATGAAAATGCCGCGCCGTGGATCGGTGGCGAAGGCATGGACCGATGTCAGCACGCCCGATCGAACGAGGAAGGTGCCGAGCAGCGACAGCGAGAAGGCGGAAATGGCAAGCAACACCGTCCAGTTTTTGAAGCTGCCGCGCTTTTCGGTGACGGCCAGCGAATGGATCAGCGCCGTGCCGACCAGCCAGGGCATGAACGAGGCGTTTTCGACCGGATCCCAGAACCACCAGCCACCCCAGCCCAGTTCGTAATAGGCCCACCACGAGCCCATGGCGATGCCCAGCGTCAGGAAGCACCAGGCTGCCATCGTCCAAGGCCGCGACCAGCGTGCCCAGGCGGCGTCCAACTGGCCGGAAAGCAGCGCCGCGATGGCGAACGCGAAGGCGACCGAGAAGCCGACGTAGCCCATGTAGAGCAGCGGCGGGTGGATGATCAGGCCGAAATCCTGCAGCAGCGGGTTCAGGTCGCGACCTTCCGCCGCAGCCGGGAGCAGACGCTCGAAGGGGCTGGACGTAATCAGGATGAAGAGCATGAAACCGAAGGCGACGAGTCCCAGCGTACCGAGAACGCGGGCAACCATGGTTTCCGGCAACTGCTTGGACAGCATCGCAACGCCGAAAGCCCACCAGGTCAGCATCAGCATCCACAACAGCAGCGAGCCTTCATGCCCGCCCCAGACCGCAGCGACGCGATATTCCAACGGCAGTAGCGAATTCGAGTGCTGGGCCACGTAGACGACGGAGAAATCGTTGGCCACGAAAGCCTGCGTCAGGCACGCGAAGGAGAGGGTGACGAGCAGTGCCATGGCGGAGGCTGCAGGCCGGGCGACGGCAATCCAGCTCAAGCGGTTCTGGTGAGCGCCGATCAGCGGCAGGGTGCCGAGGATCAGCGACACCAAGGCCGCGAGAATGAGGGCGAAATGACCGAGTTCGGGGATCATGTTCAGTAGCTCGCTTTTGGCTTTTCGCCAGAGGAAGAGGGTGAGACATGCTTGCCGGCAGCGCGGGCCTGGGCGTCATCGACAGCCTTGGCAGCTTCCGGCGGCATGTAGTTTTCATCGTGCTTGGCCAGCACCTCGGTGGCCATGAAAGTGCCTTCGGCATTCAGCTTGCCTTGGGCGACGGCACCTTTGCCCTCCTTGAAGAGGTCAGGCAGGATGCCCTTGTAGGCCACCGGGATTTCCTTTTCGGTGTCGGTGATCGCGAAGCTGATGGTGACCCCGTCGGCCTGGCGGCTGATGCTGCCTTCCTTGACCAGTCCGCCAATACGGAAGAGCGTGTCCTTGGGCGCCTTGCCGGCGGCAACATCGGTTGGCGTGATGTAGAGCGCGATGTTGCTGTTCAGCGCGTTCAGCACCAGCGCGGCGATGATGCCGATGATGGCCAGTGCGCCACCGATGAGGGCGAGCTTCTTGTGACGGGATTTCATTCTGCGGTATTCCTTGTTTCGGCGCGCAACTGACGCTTGAGACGGGCGATGGTGCTCTTTCGATTGCGGGCGACGACGATCGGTTCAATCGCCATGATCAAAGCGGTGGCGCCGAACGATCCCCAGACGTAGAAACCATAGCCGCCCATGGCGATGAAGTCGGCAAAACTGTTCCAGTGGATCATTTTTCACCTCCAGCCAACTCGGCCTTGACCCAGTCGGTATGGCGCTCGCGTTCGAGCATGATGGTGCGTACCCGCATGAGGGCGACGGCAATGGCGTACATCCAGAAGCACATGGCCATGAGCAGCATGCCCCAGAGCATCGTTTCAGCCATCGAGGACTTGGTCAGATTGACGCTGGAGCCCTGATGCAGGGTGTTCCACCATTTGACCGAGAAATAGATGATCGGGATGTTGACGACGCCAACCAGCAGCAAGAGGCCGCCGGCCTTGTCGGCGCGCTTCGTGTCGTCGATTGCTGCGGTCAACGCCATGTAACCGATATAAAGGAAAAGGAGGATCAGTTCGGAAGTGAGGCGTGCATCCCAGACCCACCAGGCGCCCCACATCGGTTTGCCCCAGAGGGCACCGGTCCACAGCGACAGGAAGGCCATGAGCGCACCGGTCGGCGCCAGGGCTTGCGCCATCATGCCCGACAGGCGGGTATTGAAAGCCAGTCCGATGGCAGCCCAGCCGGCCATGACGAGGTAGATGAACATCGACATCCAGGAAGCCGGGACGTGGATGAAGATGATCCGGTAGCCTTCGCCCTGCTGGAAATCGGTCGGCGCGACGAGCATGCCGAGCCACAGGCCGGCGAGACCGAAGACGATCGAGACGGCAACGAACCAGGGAATCATGGCCCCGGCCAGTGGGTAGAAGGTGGCAGGGGAAGCGAAACGGTAGAGGTTGAATCGATCTTTCATTCGAGGGCGATCTTCAAGGCGGCGGCCGATGCCCAGGGGGCGAAGCCAACAGAAGCAAAAGTAATGGCGGCGAGCAGGGAAAGATGTCCCTCTCCCCCGAGTCCGGACACCGTTGCATCGACTGCACCAGCGCCGAATATTAACACCGGGATGTAGAGCGGCAGTACGAGCAGGGACAGCAGTACGCCACCACCACGCAAACCCAGCGTCAGTGCAGCACCGATGGCGCCAATGCCGGAGAGCGCCGGGGTGCCGAGCAGGATGGCGCCGGTCAGCACAACAAGGGCGTCGGTCGAAAGATCGAACTGGATTCCGAGTACTGGCGCGATCAGGGCCAGCGGCAGGCCGGAAACCAGCCAGTGAGCAATCACTTTTCCTGTAACGACCAACCCGAGAGGGTGCGGGGCCAGTGCCAGTTGTTCCAGTGTGCCGTCGCGATGGTCGTCGGCGAACATTCGCGGCAACGAAAGCATGGTGGCTAGCAGGGCAGCTACCCAGAGTACGCCGGGTGCCAGCTTGCGCAGCAGGTCGGGTTCAGGCCCGATGCCGAGCGGGAACAGGCTGACGACGATGACGAAAAAAAATAGCGCCGAGACGATGTCGGCCTGCCGGCGCATGGCCAGTTTGAGATCGCGGCCGATGACTGCGGAGACAACGTCGAACATCAGTCTGCGATCCTCATCCGAGCCGCAATTCGCGCACGGTGCCGGCCGGGATGGTGACCAGCTGGTGGGTTGTCATGACGGCCATGCCGCCGCGTTGCAGGTGGCCGGAAATGATACCGGCCAGCCAGTCGACCGCAGCAGTGTCGAGAGCAACAAAGGGCTCGTCGAGTACCCACAGTGGGCGCTTTTCCTTGACCAGTCGGGCCAGTGCGACGCGCCGCTTCTGGCCCTGCGATAGATATTTGCAGGCCAGGTCTTCGCGGCCAGCCAGGCCAACCTGCTCCAGCGCATCGAGGGCGTCGTCTTCGGAGAGCTCATCGTCGGCCAGTCGGGCAGCGGCGAGCAGGTTTTCCAGTGGAGTCAATTCTTCCTTGATGGCGTTCAGGTGGCCGAGGTAGCAGAGGTCGGCGCGGAAATCGTCGGACTTGATCGTCTGGCCTTTCCAGCGGATTTCCCCGGCTTCCGGAGGCAACAGGCCGATCAGCATGCGCAGCAGACTTGTCTTGCCGGCACCGTTCTTGCCCTGCAGGTATAGCAGTTCCCCGGCTTCCAGTTTGAAGCCCAAGCTTGCGAACAGGCGGCGCTCGCCGCGCACGCATTCCAGATTGTCAGCTTCAAGCATCAGGAGGAAAAACCGAAATAAATCAGTGCCAAATTATGAGCCCGCAAGTTTAACGGCAGATTAACGGGAATCAAATAAACGCCAACAAGAAAAAGCAGTGCTGTGGACCGCGGGGGACAGCTCAATTCCTTGGCGCGCCAGCATTGAGCAATACCTCTGCCTGAATCTGGTGAATGCGCTCGGTCATTTTGCGGCTTGTTTCCTCGAGTTTCATTTTCAGCGCTTCGATGGCTGCGTGATCTCCGGCAGCATGGGAATGGCGGAGCTGGCTGCCGATATCGTGCAGCGTCTTGTGCAAATCTTCGATTGGCGGGAAAAACTCGGACGAGGCGTTGCGCTGACCGTCCGGGCCGTAGTACCAGAGACCGAAGCGACACTGGCGATGGTCCTGCTCCGGCGGACGCAGGGTACCGGCAGGCTCCGCCAGGTAGGCGAAGAGGGATTTCTTCCATCGGTTGTGGTCGACTTCGGCGATCAGCATGGGCACGTCCTCGCGAGACCACTTGCAGGCGGTGGCGAGTCCCCACAGTTCATCAGGCTTGAATTGCCGTATCCATTCGGGCAGAAGCGCTGCCGGCATCGGGCGGGCGATGCCGAAGCCTTGTGCCGTGTCGCAGCCGAGAAGCAGAAGAACCAGACCATGTTCGACCGTTTCGACGCCTTCGGCGATGACCTGGCGGCGGAAAGCCTGGGTCAATCCGATGACGCCTTCGACGATGGCCAGATCATCGGCGTCGTCGAGCATGTTGCGGATGAATGACTGGTCGATCTTGAGTACATCGGCGGGCAATTGGCGGAAGTAGGTCAGCGATGAATAGCCTGTACCGAAATCGTCGAGGGCAAAGCTGATACCCATGCGCCGGCAATCCGCGAACAGCGCGGCAACCTTCGCCATATCTTCAAGCGCCGCCGTTTCAAGTACTTCCAGCTCGATCCGGCCGGGCGGAATATTCGGGTGGGCGGCGAGCAGATCGGCCAATCGCCGGGTAAAGCCTTCATGCAGCAGATGCTTGCCGGAAATATTGATGCTGATCGGCAGGTCTACGCCCTGGGCATTCCATTCGTCCATCTGCCGGAGGGCTTCCCTGATCACCCAGTCGCCGACGACGATCTCCAGTTCGCTGTCGGCGATACTCGGCAGAAATCGCCCGGGCAGGAGCAGGCCCTCCTCCGGATGCTGCCAGCGGATCAGCGCTTCAGCTCCCGTCACGCTGCCTTTGCGCATATTGACCTTGGGCTGGAAGTAGAGCTGGAATTCGGCATTCTCAAGCCCTTCCGAGATGCGGACGATTTCCTCGCGTCGAATGCGGGTACGGCGATCGTTTTCCGGATCGAACAGGTGGTGGCGATTGCGGCCCCCCTGCTTGGCTGCATACATCGCCTGATCGGCATGGCGGAGCAGCGTGTCGGCATCCGCGCCGTCATGCGGATAAAGTGTGACGCCGATGCTCGCCGAAATCGAGACGCGATGTTCGGAAACACGGAAGGGCTGGGTGAGCGCGCCAATGACGCGGCCGACTGCTTGATCACATTCGTGGAGATCTTCCAGGTCGGAAATGAGCAGAACGAACTCGTCGCCGCCCAGCCGCGATACCGTATCGCCGGCCCGCACACAGGCTTTCAGGCGCTGAGCCACCTCGATGAGCAGGAAATCACCAGCAGAGTGGCCGAAGCGGTCGTTGATGGGTTTGAAATTGTCGAGATCAAGGTAGCAGATGGCCAGCATCTTCCCGCTGCGTCCGGTATGCGCCATGGCCAGCTGGAGGCGGTCGCCGAGCAGGATGCGGTTGGGTAGCTGGGTCAGTGCATCGTAATGAGCCAGATGCTCCAGTCGTTGCTGGTGCTGCTTGATGACGGTGATGTCGGAAAATATGGCGACGAAGTTGGCGATCTCTCCGTTCCGGTTGCGGACGCTCGAGATGGTCAGCAATTCGACGAATATTTCGCCTGATTTCTTGCGATTCCAGATTTCGCCGCGCCAATAACCATCTGTGTCGATACTCCTCCACATGTCTTGATAGAAAGCCGGCTCGTGATGTCCTGACTTGAGCAGCTCAGGCGTCTGCCCGATGGCTTCGTCGCGGGTATATCCAGTCAATTCGCTGAAGGTCGAATTCACTTCGATGATGCGCCCGGCAGCGTCGGTGATCATGATGCCTTCGTGTGCGTTGTCGAATACGCTGGCGGCAAGTTGCTGGCGTTCCTCGGCGACCAGACGCTCGGAAATATCCTGCGAGGTGCCAATCAGTGCTGGGCGGCCATTCCAGTAGCCATGGGCGACTCGCGTTTCAACCATGGTTTGTTGGCCATTGGCGTGCAGGATGGGCAACGAACAATTAAATCGGTGGCCGGCGACGATATCGATCATCAGCTCGGTGGCCATTTTCTGCAGATTTTCCGGGTGGACCGTGGTAATCGGTTTGCCGATCAGCGCGCTCGGCCCATAGCCTAGCCCCTCGGCAACGGCACGGTTGTAGTGCAGGATGCGGCCGTCCTCGTCGAGGATGAAGATGAAATCGTTCAGTGTGTCGAACAGGCCGCTCAGGTTTTGCTGGATGCGCCGGGCTTCTTCCTGTGCATTGAGTTGCAGCAAGGTCTGGCTGAAGCGACTGCCAAGCAGGTCCAGCGAGTGCAGGGTCGATGGCAGAATGCCTGTACTCCGTCGGCTGGCCAGCGTCATGCAGGCAACTGGCTGATCTGCCAGCATGATTGGCTGCGCAGCCAAACAGACCAGTCCTTCGGCGAGTATCGCTTCGCTGTCGAGGATGCTGCTATCGGCGCAGTGATCACTTGGCTCCAGGCAGTTGCAGACTGAGCTTCCGGACCGTGCGAAACGGGAAAATAGGCTATTGGCGTCAAGGACAGCAAATTTGTCTGCAAAAACCGAGGAAACTCCGTTGTGCGCCACGAGCTGGTAACTGCCATCGGCCTGGCGCCAGAAGAGGCAGCTGGCATCAATATCGGGAAAGCGCAGCGCGGACTGGAGCAGTACCTGAAACACGTCCTCGCGCTGCTTGCCGGCCGCAAGCGCTTGCGCAAGATCGTGCTCGATTTCGAGGGCCTTCCCGGCATTCATGCGCTCGGAAATATCGACTGCCGATGCAATTACCACCGTGCGGCCGAAGTATCCGGCGCGATTCAGCCGGATTTCGACCGGGAAAATGCGGCCAGCGCTGTTTTTGGCGAGAACTTCGAAGGTTTGTGGCGTACCGGCCAGCGTGGCGAGAATGTGCTGATTGATGGTTTCCACATCGGTCAGGCCAGGCTGGGTAAAAGCAGCATGACTCAGGCCGATCAGCTGGGAACGCGATAATCCGGCCAGTTGCTCGGCGCCGGCGTTTACGTCCAGGAAGGTGCCGTCCTCTGACTGGATGAATAGGGCTTCGCTGGTGCTGTTGAATATGCTGCGGAAGGCTTCCAGGCTTTTGCCCAGATCCTGGGAGCGGCGCTGATGGGCGATCAGGACGGCTGCGAGTTGGCAAGCCTGGGTCAGGAAACTCAGATATTCGTCCTGTGGGTGGCCCGGTGACCGATGGTGGGCCGCGAAGGTGCCGAGCAAGAGCCCGTCCGGCCCGATGATCGGATCCGACCAGCAAGCGGCAATATCACCCTGTCGGGCAAGGTCGTGGTAATTCGCCCAGTACGGGTGCTCGAACACGTTCTCGACCATGATGCGCTGCCGGAGTGCCGCCGCTGTACCGCACGAGCCGACGCCGTCGGCGATCGGCATGCCGTCGATGGCCGCACAATAGCTTGCCGGCAGGCTGGGCGCAGCGCCAATGTGGAGGTGTGTTCCTGTTTCATCGCTAAGCATGATCGAACAACGCCAGCCGGGTATTTCAGCCTCGGCCGACATGACGAGCAGTTCGAGGGCGCGCGGCAACGGCTCTTCGCCGATCACTGCGGCGAGTGCAGCATTGCGCAGGCGCATTGCCTCTTCGGTACGCATCCGTTCGGAAATGTCCCGGGCAAATCCAACTGTGCCAAGGAGCTTGCCATCGTCGCCGACGACGGGCGCCTTGTAAGTCTCATGCCAGACGGTCGTATCGCCAATCTTGACCGGCTCGAAAATGATCCGCTTCTCCCGTGAGGCCATCACAGCAGCATCGTCATCTCGAAAATGCTCCGCCATTTCGGGCGGCCAGAAATCGAAATCGGTCTTGCCGACGATGGCGCTGGCGTTCGCTTCACTGACCGCATCGGCAAAGGCTCGATTTGTTGTCAGAAAGCGCGACTCGGTGTCCTTCAGCCAGACCAGGAAGGGGAACGTATCAAGCAGGGTGCGCTGGTAACGTTCTCGGCGAGTGGTTTCCTCGACCATCCGCTCGCGTGAGCGCAACATGGACTCCTGCTCGCCCAGCGCGTTGTCCGTACCGAGGCTGAGTGGGCTGATCAGCGTGTGCTCGGAGAGCTGACCGATCAGGTCACCGGCGGCATCGACGACGGCAAGGTGACGGATGTCGTGCTTGAGCATGAGTTGCGCGGCATCGGCCAGCGGACGATCAGCCTGGATGCTGTGTGCCGGTTGGGTCATGACCTGGCCGAGGGTGGGGGTGTGCGGGGCGTCGACAAAGAAACGGACGATGTCGTGCTCGGTAACGATACCGATCGGTCGCCGGCCATCGACGACGAAAATGCAACTGGCGCCCACGGCCTCCATCGCAGCAAGCGCATCCTCTAGGCTGGCATCGGCTGGCAGTCGGGGAAACGTGCGCTCCATCAGCGTGTCGGTGGTGTTGAGTTGCAGGAAAAAATCGGGGCCGAGATGCTTGCGGAAGTCAGATTCGCTGACGACGCCGAGTGGCAACCCGGCCGCGTCGGTGACCACGATGCGGCGGATACCGAAACGGATGGCTTCGCGGTAGGCTTCCTGAAAAGGTGTGTCGGCCGGTACGCTATGTACAGGGCTGCTCATGGTGTCGCGAGCGGTCTGTTCGGGTGAGCGATGGCGGCGCATGGCCCGCATGATGTCCCGTTCGGTGATGATGCCCAGGATGTCACCCTTTTCGACGACGATCACCGATGAAACCCTGGCGGCCAGCATGTGCGCCGCAACTTCGCGAAGGCTGAGGTCGGGTTCGACGCGATCGATCTGCGTCGATATCAACGCGTCGATTCGGGTCACGAGTGTCTTCTTCATTGGCAGATTCTAGATTGAATTACGTTTGGGGCTACTTGATAGCTATCAATGCGATGCAGGCTCGGTTACTGGACCCTGTATTCCGAGTATGGTTCGCCTTGTATCCGGAAACCTGTCCGGACTTTTACGATCGTTCGATCGAATTCTTGAGGGGTGTGACGCGCCCCGGAAGCCCTCTGATGGACCAATTTTGTCCGGCCGTTCCACCGCGAGTATTTCTCGACATGATGACGGTGCCCGTATAGGCTGAAATAATGCTTTTGCGAACAATGCGTTTTAGTGGCCCGTCGAGCAAGCGACTGGTGCGCAGCATCAGCTCACTGGGCTGCGAGTTCGCGCAAGGCAGTGGCGTGCCAAGGCTTTTGGGGCGCCCACCATTCCGGGCGATCAATCGCGTCGTTTTTTCAGGGGGCAGTCGATGACACAGGCTTCAGGATTGCTCATCGTCAAGGCTGACTATCGGGCGCGAGGCTTGCACAACATTTCTGTCGAACTACGGCGCCCTTCGCTTGATCAGCTTTTTGTCGGTCAGGTTCCTGATGCGGTAGCCAAGACCCTGCCCTATCTGTTTACGGTATGCGCGCATGCCCAGCGGGCGGCAGCGCATGCTGCTGTAACCGCAGCGCTGGACGAGGAGCCACGGCTTTTTGTCAGCGAGGAGTTGTGGACCGAAGTTTTGCATGAGAATCTCTGGCGTTTGCTTCTCGATTGGCCGCCAGCACTGGGGTTGCACGCGGATACGGATGCTTTTGTCGCCTGGCGGAATGCACCGCAAGGCGCTGAATTTCTGGCTGCAACCCGGAAGGTTTTGCACGCCTGCGTGCGGCCAATGGCCGAAAAATGCCTCGAAATGCTCGTCGACCGCAGCACGGAGGAAGTCGCTCCGGATGATGGTGCCCTGAGCGTTCAGGCGCCTGTGCCGCTTGCGCCGGAGGCCTGGCTCGCCTATTGGCAGGGCTATTCATCACTGATGCCGGTTATGCCGGTGCCAGATTCGATCCGCTCGGCTTTTCTGGCACGGCTGGCGGAGACGCTGGCCGCAGCGGATGCGCTGGCCAACGGTGCGCCGTTTCCGGTTGCTGGGGCAGGTGGCGCCGGCTGGGGTGTCGGGCAAACGCTGACCTCTCGCGGCGTATTGACGCATGCCATTCATGTGGTGGAGGGCCGGGTGGCGCGTTACCGGGTTCAGTCGCCGACGGACACTTACTTTGCTGATGCCTCAGCCTTGTCATCTTTGTTAGGCAAGCTTCAGTTTGCCTCGGCGGATCAGGCCAGGCGGGTGCTCAATCAGGCGATACTGGCGCTTGATCCTTGCGTACCTTTTATATTGGAATGCAAGGATGCATGAAATGTCGCTCGCCGAAGGTGTGCTGCAACTGGTTGAAGAGACTGCCCGACGCGAGAATGCGAAGCGGGTTGGCATCATCGTATTGGAGATAGGGACGCTCTCGTCGGTCGAGCCGGATGCGCTGAAGTTCTGTTTCGAGTCGGTGGCGCAGGGGACCATCGCGCAAGGTGCGGTGCTCGACATCCTTGCTGTGCAGGGCGCGGGGTGGTGCGTGCAGTGTGCCGAGACGGTGCCGATGCAGGAACGCTACAGCGCCTGCCCCAAGTGCGGGCGCTATCAGTTGCAGGTGACCGGCGGTACGGAAATGCGGGTGAAGGAAATCGAGGTTGAGTAACAAGGAGGCGGATATGTGCACGGTTTGCGGCTGCGGCGCCGGGGAAACCCGGGTTGAAGGAGAGCATGAACACACGCACGTCCACGCGGATGGCACCGTCCATACCCATGCGCACGATCATGGGCATGAACACGATCACAGCGGCGGTCTCGATCATCATCATTCGGATGGCCACGGTGAGGGGCATCACGACCATGGCACGGGCCCGGTTGGCACCCATATGCCGGGCATGTCGCAGGCCCGGATGGTACAAATCGAGCAGGACATCCTGTCCAGAAACAACGCCTATGCGGCAGCCAACCGCCGGTGGTTCGACGAACGTGGCATCTTCGCGCTCAACTTCGTCTCCAGTCCGGGTTCGGGCAAGACGGCGCTGCTCTGCCGGACGATCGAACTGCTCCGCGGCAAGGTTGCCATCTCCGTCATCGAAGGTGATCAGCAGACTTCCAACGATGCCGAGCGTATCCGCGCCACCGGGGCCAAGGCGCTGCAGATCAACACCGGCAAGGGCTGCCATCTGGATGGTCACATGGTTGGCCACGCCATCGAGCAATTGCAACCGGCCGAGGAGTCCCTGGTTGCGATCGAGAATGTTGGCAACCTCGTTTGTCCTGCCGCCTTCGAACTTGGCGAACACCACAAGGTTGTCATCCTGTCGGTGACCGAAGGCGAGGACAAGCCGCTCAAGTATCCCGACATGTTTGCCGCGGCCGATGTCATGCTGCTCAACAAGATCGACTTGTTGCCTTATGTCGAGTTCGACGCTGATCTGGCGGAAGCCTACGCCCGTCGGGTAAATCCGGACATCGTCATTTTCCGCCTCTCGGCGACTACCGGTGAGGGCATGACCGGCTGGATTGGCTGGGTTGCGGCCGGGCTCGACACCCAGCGCAGTCTTCGCTCGGAAAGCCTCGACGCGCTGAAACGTCGTATCGCAGAGCTTGAACGCCAGTTGGCGGAAAAGTAACTTGTGACGATAGTGCCAGCGCAACGTTGGGAGCTGATTGTTGGCGCTGGGGTATGGTTGTTTGTCGCGGTCGCCATTTTCGCTTCTGCTGATCCCGTGCTTGATATTCGATCCCGGGAGGGCTTGGGATTTTGTTTGTTTGCATCGATAGGCTTGCTGTTTTGCTACGCCGAATTGTTGCGCTGTTCTGTGAGGGCAGATGTCGACGTTGTAAGCCGCGTGGTAACGGTTCAGCGACGTAATTGGTTGTGGCAACAGGTGCGTAACAAATACTCCTTGGGTCGCTTTGGACGGGTACGTTCCATTTTCGCCATGCGCGGTAAGTATCCTAAGGTTAGGGTTGAGTTAGTCGAGCGAGAAAATGCCTGCACATTGACGTTAGCTGAGTACACGCCGGAGTCGTATTTTTCTGACTTCGAGCCGCAGGCTGCTGCGCGGCTTCGCAAAAATGTCTCAGTTTTCACTGGCTTGATGGATAGTGGTTTTGAAGGCGTTAAGCGTCCGTTTCCGAAATCCAAACCGGATTTTCTAGGATGAGCGGCCGGCTGCTTCGCATTCGCGGTCTGGTCCAGGGCGTCGGCTTTCGGCCCTACGTCTGGCGGCTGGCGAACGAACTGGGGCTGGCCGGCTGGGTGCGCAACGATGGTGCGGGGATAATTGTTGCGGTCAACGGGGCAAACTGGCCGAAATTGGTCGCCCGCTTGCCGCTCGAATTACCCCGTCTGGCGCGTATCGACGCCATCGACCATGAAGCGGCCGACGTGACTGGCAAAGGCTTTGTGATTCTGGACAGCGAGCCCGGCGAAGTCAGTACGGCCATCGGCCCTGATGCCGCCATCTGCCCAGAATGCATTGCAGACATATCTTGCCCAGCAGATCGGCGCTGGCGTTACGCCTTCACGACCTGCTCGCACTGCGGCCCGCGTTTCACCGTCAGCAAACGCATTCCGTATGACCGGGCTCAAACCAGCCTCGGAGGCTTCGCACTGTGCCCGTCGTGTGAAGCCGAGTACCTCAACCCGGCGGATCGTCGCTTCCATGCCGAGACCACCTGCTGCCCGAGTTGCGGCCCGCAACTGCGTCTGCTTTCAGCTGACGCGCTGGTGCTGGATGGCGACCCCATCGCCGAAACCCTGCGCCTGCTGCGCGCAGGCAAAATCGTGGCCATCAAGGGCATCGGTGGCTTCCATCTCGCCTGCGATGCACGCAATGCTACGGCCGTGGCCGAATTGCGTGAACGGAAGCAGCGCGAGGAAAAGCCTTTCGCCGTCATGGGCCTCAATGCCGCATCACTGACGGACTTCGCGCAGCTTGGAGAGGCCGAGCTGGCGATGCTGCAAAGCGTCGCTGCACCCATCGTCCTGTGCCCGAAAGGTGGTGCCGAACTGAAAGGCATCGCCCCTGGCCTCGCCAGGCTCGGCGTCATGTTTCCTGCCACGCCACTCCATTTGTTGCTCTGGCACGAAGCTGCCGGCCGTCCGTCCGGCACCGACTGGTTGTCCGCAGCAAGCGACCTGCTGTTGGTCATGACCAGCGCCAACCCGCAGGGCGAACCGCTGGTCGTCGGCAACGACGAGGCGCTTGAGCGACTGTCGGGGATCGCCGATGCCTGCCTGGTGCATGACCGCGATATTGTGATCCGCTGCGACGACTCTGTCGTTCGAGCCGGCCCGGCATTCATTCGACGCGCCCGTGGTTACGTCCCGGGGCCGATTGAACTGGCCGACGATGGGCCTTGCGTTCTCGCCTTGGGTGCCTACCTGAAAAACACGATTTGCGTCATGAAAGGGCGAGAAGCCTTCCTTTCGCAGCATATTGGAAGCCTGGACAACGTTGCCACCATCGCCTTTCTTGATGAGACGGTCGCGCATCTGCTGGCCATCCTCGACGTCCAGCCAGAGGTGATTGCCCACGACCTGCATCCCGATTTCCCCTCGACACATCTGGCACTTCATCTGGCGGAAAAACTCGGTGTCCCCGCCGTTGCCATCGGCCATCATCACGCCCATATTGGCGCGATCTGTGCCGAAATTGCTCTCAATGAACCGCTGCTTGGCTTGGCGCTCGATGGCGTTGGCCTTGGCCCGGATGGTGGTGCCTGGGGCGGCGAGATGTTGCGTGTCGACGGCGCAAACTGCCAGCGCCTTGGTCATCTTCTCCCGATAGCCATGCCCGGTGGTGATCGTGCGGCGAAAGAGCCTTGGCGGATGGCCGTTTCCGCACTGCACGGCGCCGGCTTGGGCTACCGAGTCGGTGGGTGGATCAAACAGTATTACCCGACGCGCGATCCTGGCCCCCTTCTCACCATGCTCAGCCGTCGACTGCGCTGCCCGTCGACGACCAGCCTGGGTCGTTGGTTCGATGCCGCAGCCGGTTTGCTCGGCGTGCGTGACATCATGCACTTCGAAGGGCAGGCGGCGATGGAACTCGAAGGGCTTGCCGCCCGATACGGCCCGGTAGAACCGCTGCCTGGTGGCTACGTCCTGCGCGACGACGGCACGATTCTCGATTTTTCTCCACTGTTGCCAGCCCTGCTGGGCTGCAAGGATGATGCTGCGTACGGCGCGGCACTTTTCCATGCTACCGTCGCGGCTGGCCTTGCGGATTGGACGATTGCCACGGTCGACCGGGAAAAAGGCCTGAAATTGAAAGGCGAGAGCGTGGCCATTGGTGGCGGCTGCGCAATGAATACCGTACTCATGGCCGCGCTGCGCAGCAAGCTTCATGCGGCGGACATCGATTTGTTGGAGGCACGCCAGGCGCCGCCCAATGATGGCGGCCTGGCCTTGGGGCAGGCGTGGATCGCGAGGCAAATGGCACTTGCCGGTCCGCTGGCGAGCGGCGAGAATCGTGCTGAATCGACTTCAACAAAGGATGCGTCGTGAGCGAAACCCTGGCCTCGGGTGCATGGCAGACCGATCCTACAGGTATGCTGGCCCAGCGTTGCAGCGTCATGGCGGGAGAGCAGCCGCCCAACCCGGAACTGACGACTGAGGTCTTATGGTGCGTGAAGGCACGAGGCGACTGGCTGGCGGGGGTGATTTCCCCGGCGTTTGTCCGTGTTTTCTTGCTGCCCGGGGGCGGCGAACTGTGGGGTGACATCCCGCTCGGGCAACAGCGCTATCTGGCGCTGGGCAATATGGACTGGCGCTTTGCTGCCGCGCAAGACGTCGTTCTCGGCGACTATCAGTACGTTGATCTGGTTGAGCCTGCCAGCAGGGTGCTCGGCATGTCGGCAGCCCGGCTTCTGGTTGGCGACGCCCGTGTGGCGTTGGGCCTTGGCGCGCACGCGGCTACGCTCGGCGATGAACCGCGCCAGCCGGTCAGCCGTCGCGGGTTCCTGCGTGCCCTGAGCGGGCGGCGATGATCTGTAATCCAAAAGCTTGAGGAGCGGCCATGTGTCTGGCTATCCCCGCTGAGGTCGTCGAGTTGCGCGATGGTGACAACGCCCTCGTCGACCTGGCTGGGGTCAGGAAGGAAATTTCGCTGGCCTTGGTCGATGGGGTGAGGGTTGGTGACTACGTGATCGTCCACGTTGGCTACGCCCTCAACAAACTCGATCCCGATGAGGCCGCCAGGACGCTCGCGCTGTTCGCCGAAATCGGCCAGCTGCAGGACAGCCCGTCCCGCCATTGATGAAATTCATCGACGAGTTCCGCGACGGTGAACTGGCCAGGGGCCTGGCCCAAGCGATCCTGCGCGAGACGAACCCGGCACGCAACTATCATTTCATGGAGTTTTGCGGCGGCCATACCCATGCCATTTCGCGCTACGGTGTGTCCGACCTGCTGCCGGCCAACGTCAGGATGATTCACGGTCCCGGGTGTCCTGTCTGCGTCCTGCCAGTCGGCCGCATCGATCAAGCCATCAGGCTGGCACTGGAGCAGGGCGCTACGCTCTGCAGCTATGGCGATTGCCTTCGTGTCCCGGCCTCGGACGGCCTTTCCCTGCTCAAGGCCAAGGCCCTTGGTGGCGACATCCGCATGGTTTACTCGAGCGCTGATGCCGTGACACTGGCGCAGAAAAATCCGGACAAGCAAGTTGTTTTCTTTGCCATCGGCTTTGAAACGACGACGCCGCCGACCGCGGTAGCAATCCGGCAGGCCGCTGCGCTTGGTCTCCGAAACCTCTCAGTACTCTGCTGTCATGTGCTGACGCCGTCGGCCATCGCCAGCATTCTCGAGTCGCCGGAAGTGCGCCAATGGGGAACAGTGCCGCTCGACGGATTCATCGGGCCGGCTCATGTTTCAACCATCATCGGCAGTCGGCCATACGAATTTTTTGCCGAGGAATACCGCAAGCCGGTGGTCATCGCCGGGTTCGAGCCGCTCGACGTCATGCAGGCGATCAGGATGCTGATCCGCCAGGTCAACGAAGGGCGAGCAGAGGTCGAAAACGAATTCACAAGGGCCGTCGACCGTGAAGGAAACAAGAAGGCGCAGGAACTGGTGGCCGAGGTGTTCGAAATGCGGAAAGATTTCGAATGGCGTGGTTTGGGCCTTCTTCCCTACTCAGCGCTGCGCATTCGCAGCGAGTTCGCCGAATTTGATGCTGAGAAGCGTTTTTCAGTTGGCTATGTCTCGGTGCCGGATCACAAGGCGTGCGAATGCGGTGCCGTTCTGCGTGGGGTCAAGCGGCCGCAAGATTGCGGGATTTTCGGAGCAGTGTGCTCACCGGATAACCCGGTAGGTTCGTGCATGGTCAGCCCGGAAGGCGCCTGTGCCGCTCACTACGCTTATGGACGCTACCGGGATGCCTGAGACTCGCAAGACCCACACTCGCCCGCTCGACACCAAGCACGGCCGGGTCGAAATGGCACACGGCGCCGGTGGCCGGGCGATGGCGCAGTTGATCGAGGAGCTTTTCGCCAGGTATCTCGGCAACGAATATCTGGCCCAAGGTGACGATGGTGCGTTGTTGCCGAACCCAGGTGAAGGCAGGTTGGTCGTGGCCACGGATTCGCATGTCGTCTCGCCGCTGTTCTTCCCTGGTGGCGATATCGGCTGTCTGTCCGTGCATGGCACGATCAACGACGTGGCCATGATGGGCGCCAGGCCTCTTTATCTTTCTGCCAGCTTCATCCTTGAAGAAGGATTCAAGTTCGTTGATCTGGTGCGCATTGTGCAAAGTATGGCCGCGGCGGCCAAAGACGCCGGGGTGCCTGTGGTGGCTGGCGATACGAAGGTTGTTGAGCGTGGCAAAGGCGATGGCGTGTTCATCACGACGACCGGCGTCGGTGTTGTTGCGCCGGGCATGGAGTTGTCCGGTCGTTTTGCAAAACCAGGTGATGCAATCCTGGTTTCCGGCACGCTGGGAGATCATGGCATGGCCATCATGGCCGAGCGAGAGAGTCTCGCTTTCGAGTCGAGCATCATTTCCGACACCGCTGCCCTGCATGGTCTGATCGATGTGATGCGGGCCAGTGGAGCAGATATTCATGTCCTGCGTGATCCGACGCGGGGCGGGTTGGCGACAACCCTGAACGAAATTGCCAAGCAGTCCGGGGTCGGCATGATGCTTCAGGAGCGGGCAATACCAGTGAAACCGGCAGTCAGCGCCGCCTGCGAGTTTCTGGGATTGGACCCCTTATATGTCGCCAATGAGGGCAAACTGGTGGCGATCTGCGCCGAACAAGATAGAGAACGGCTGTTGGCTGCAATGCGGGCTCACCCGCTGGGCGGGGCGGCGGCCATCATCGGTACGGTGCTTGAAGACAGCTGCCATTTTGTCCAGATGACTACCGGCTTTGGTGGCAAGCGCATTGTGGACTGGCTGAGCGGCGAGCAGTTGCCGCGAATTTGCTGAGCGCTCAGTGGCGCAGCGCGATCATCACCGACTGAACGTCGCCAACTTCGGAAATGACCAGTTCGCGGGCATCGGCCAGATTGTCGGCGTTGAGGATATGAAAGAGATCACGACGGCCGTCCGGATAGCGGATGGCGGCGACGTACTCCGGGCGGGCCGTACGACTGCCCACGGCGCTGTGCGGTTTGGATGGCTTGCGTTGTGGAAGCATGAAAATCCCCTGAATTGCTTTTGTTGCAACGCATCATAGTCAAGGAGCTCAGAATTCAAAATATTTCGAAGGTAATAGAGTTATGCGGCGTGGAAAGCCTTGTGCTGCAAAGCCTTTGCATGCCGTGATCTAGGTCGTCGGCATTATTTGTAAAGATCTGTAGTTCATGCGAATTCTTCTCCTTGCGCACACTTTCAACAGCCTGACCCAGCGTCTCTTCAGCGAACTGGTCGCGCTGGAGCACGATGTGAGCGTCGAGTTCGACATCTCCGACACAGTGAGCGAGGAGGCTGTGCGCCTGTTTCGGCCAGACCTGATCATCGCGCCGTATCTGAAACGGGCGATTCCCGAAACGATCTGGTTGCGGCACACTTGTCTGATCCTTCATCCGGGCATCGTCGGTGACCGCGGTCCGTCCGCTCTCGACTGGGCGATCCGCGATGGACTGCGGGAATGGGGCGTTAGCGTTCTGCAGGCCGAAGCAGAGATGGATGCCGGGCCGGTATGGGCTGCGGCGACATTTCCGTTGCGCCCAGGCCGGAAAGCGTCAGTCTATCGCCATGAAACGACTGAAGCGGCAGTGCGGGCGGTGATCGCTGCGGTCAACCGGAAAAGTGACCCGGATTTCAAACCCGAGCGGGTCAGCGGGCAGTCGCATCCGCCGATGCGGCAGACCGATCGAGCCATCGACTGGCAGCGGGACGACAGTGCCACGGTACTGGCCAAGATCAACGCGGCGGACAGTTTTCCCGGTGTTGCCGACACATTGTTCGGCCAGCCGTGTCATCTCTTCGATGCCGTCCCGGAATCGATGCTCAAGGGTGCTCCGGGCAGTCTGATCGGCCGCCGCGAGACAGCCATCTGTCGTGCAACAGTCAACGGTGCCGTGTGGATCGGCCACATCAGGCCGGCGGGGGGAATCAAGCTGCCGGCGACGCTGGCCTTTCCTGTGGCGGCCGACTTGCCCGAGCTGCCCTTGGCCGGCTACTGGAAATCGCCGGCCCCGACCTGGCAGGATATCGCCTATGAAGAGGCAGCAGGTGTGGGCTTCCTGAGTTTCGAGTTCTACAACGGGGCGATGAGTACGGCGCAATGCCAGCGCCTGATGGCCGCTTTTCTGTGGGCGGCGGCGAGGCCGACCAGCGTGATCGTGCTGCGTGGCGGCAGCGATTTCTGGTCGAACGGCATTCATCTGAACACCATCGAGGCGGCCGACAGTCCGGCTGATGAATCCTGGGCCAATATCAATGCCATGGATGATCTGGCCGAGGCCATTTTGCGCTGTGACACACAGTTGACCGTGGCAGCGGTGGGCGGGAATGCCGGGGCCGGTGGGTGCTTTCTGGCACGGGCAGCGGATTTTGTATGGGTGCGCGACGGAGTGATGCTGAACCCGCACTACAAGAACATGGGTAACCTGTATGGCTCTGAGTTCTGGACATACCTGCTGCCGCCGCGCGTTGGCGCCGCAGGCGCCCGGGCCATGATGCGCCAGCGTCTGCCGATGCTGGCAGTGGCGGCCGTTAAAATCGGTTTCTACGACGCCTGCCTTCCGGCGCGCGGCTTTCATGTCGATGTTGCTCGCCGTGCCGTTGAAATGGCGGCGGACCCGGATATTCGGGAAAAGCTCGCCGTAAAGCGAGCAAAAAGGCTGGCGGACGAGGCGCTCAAACCACTCGCCGCCTACCGCGCAGAGGAGTTGCAGGAAATGAACCGCAACTTCTACGGCTTTGACCCCGCCTTCCACGTTGCGCGGCATCGCTTCGTCTACCGGAGCGCACATTCCTGGACGCCCCTTCACCTGGCTCGACACCGCGACCCAGCCCGGCTGGTATCACACGGATAAACCATCGATCAGATCGATGAGCAACCTGGTCGCGAGCGCGATTGATCGATCTTGGGCGTATCGCCTCCGATTCGTTCGAAAAGCCGAGGTCGGGTAAAGTAAAGGGAAACCCATTCGGCACCCCCCCGAAAGTACAGCATGAACGACCTTCCGACCATACTTTCCAGAAGCTTCACCCAGTTTTTCGAGTCCGAAAAATCGAGCGGCATCGTGCTGATCGTCTGCACGATTCTTTCGCTGATCGTTGCCAATTCGGCCTTCGGGCCAACCTACCTGGCGTTCTGGCAGACCAAGTTGCTTGGTCTGAGCCTCGAGCATTGGGCCAACGATGTGCTCATGGCCGTTTTCTTCCTGTTTGTCGGGCTGGAGCTGGAGCGCGAGCTGTATGTCGGCGAGCTGTCCAATTTCCGCCAGGCATTGTTGCCGATCATGGCTGCCATCGGCGGTATCGTCATCCCGGCCGGAATCCACTTCGCCCTGAATGCAGATACGCCGACGCAGGCGGGGGCGGGGATCCCAATGGCAACCGACATCGCTTTCGCGCTTGGCGTGCTCGCCCTGCTCGGTAGCCGGGTGCCGGCGTCGCTCAAGATTTTCCTGACTGCACTGGCGGTCATGGACGACCTGGGGGCCATTATCGTCATCGCCATTTTTTATACGACCCAGTTTTCTCCGGCCTACCTGCTCGCATCGCTCGCCGTTTTCGGCATCCTGGTCATCATCAACCGCCTGCGAATCATGTCGCTCGTTCCCTATCTCCTGGGCGGTGTGCTGATGTGGTTCCTGATGCTGAAGTCGGGCGTTCACGCCACCATCGCCGGCGTTTTGCTGGCTTTTGCCATTCCATTTTCGGGCAGGGCGGACGATGAAACGTCGCCATCCCACCGACTGGAGCACGCACTTCATAAACCGGTGGCGTTCATTGTCCTGCCGATTTTCGCGCTGGCCAATACGGGGATCGTCATCGCGCCGGGATGGGAGCAGGCGTTGTTCTCCAGCAACAGTCTTGGCATCGCCGGCGGGCTCCTTGTCGGCAAGCCGCTCGGTATTTTTCTGGCCAGCTTTCTTGCCGTTGCGCTTGGCCTCTGTGCGCTGCCGGGTGACCTCAAATGGCGTCACGTTGTCGGCGCAGGATTCCTCGGCGGTATCGGTTTCACCATGTCCATTTTCATTACCAACCTAGCCTTCGCCAGTAGTGCAGACCTCGTCAACGCCTCAAAAATGGCCATCCTTATCGCGTCGCTGGTCGCCGGGGGGGTAGGGTATCTTTGGCTGCGGCTGGCGGATTCGTCAGGCAGGCACTGAAATCAGCCAAGAGGCGGTTCGAGGTGTCTTCCACGGTCAACGCTAAAAAATGGCCAAAATCGAAATCCGCTGCGACAGGTTGCGTGAGCAGGGAGCAGGGTGAACTGCTTTGATATGCTTCGCAGAAACTCCGGTTGAGGCAAGCCTCCCATGAAGCAGACAACGACGTATTACGATTTGCTGGAAGTGTCGCGGCATGCGGATCTGGCCGAAATTTCCACAGCCTATCTGCGAATCTCGCGCGCGCTTTCGGCGGGCGAGGGGCCGCTCGGGGAGGCAGACGATGCATTTCAGCTCAAGCTCGTCAAGCACGCCTATGAAGTGCTTTCCAACCCGTCGCGGCGCTCGGATTACGATGCCGGCCTGATCACGCGCAATACCGCGTCGGGCCGCGCGGAGCCGCCGCTGCAGATCGAAGTCGCGATGACGTCGCCAAGGTGGAGCCCGATCCGGCGCTTGCTGACCATCATTGCCTCGCTGATGATCATCGGGATGATCCTGCAGATCAGCGTCACCTACCTTGCCTACCAGCGGACAACTGCGCTGACGGGCGGAGATACGGCATCACCTGCCGCTGAGAAGGCCTATCTCCAGGACGTCTTTCAAACCTACGGCATTCGCGCGGCGAGCAGGGCCGAGGCGGATTCGCTGGTGGCCGAGATCAGGCAGCGGGAGGAGGCCGAGCGCGAGGAGGCACAGCAGCAACGTCTTGTCGAGCAACAGGCACGCGAACAGCGGCGCTTCGAAGAGGAGTCGCGACGCTTGGGTGCCGAGGTTTCGGCCAATCTTCGGCGTGCCGAGCAGGAGGCTGAGCGGGCCAGGGAAGAAGAAATCCGCCGCAAGGATGAGCTCGAACGCAGGGCGAAGGAAGAAGATCTGGCACGCCGGCAGCGGGAAATTGACCGTTTTCGTGCGCGGGGCGTGTCGTCCGCCGAGTGATGCCCAAGGTTTCGCTCTCTCGCTCTGCAGGGGGTTGCTGGACAACGATGTCGATGTTCTTGCCAGGCCGAAGAAAATGATTTGGTGGATTTATGGCTTGGTCATTAGACTAAAACCAAAGTTGTGCCACGATTGATGACGCCTCTTGCTACCGAAGGAAACCAAAATGTCCGCTCTAGTTGCTTTCTGGAATCTGGAAAACCTGTTTGCCCCTGAGGGCTATCCGGCACGCGAGCCATGGATCGCCAAATCCATGCAAAAGGGTTTGAAGGGGTGGTCGGAGTCGCTGTTTGCACGAAAAGTCAGCCAACTCGCCTCGATCATCACGCGCATGAAGGAGGGGGAAGGCCCCGATGTCCTGGGCGTGTGCGAGGTTGAAAACCGCTTCGCCCTGCAGGCGCTGGCCGATGCCCTCAATCGCGCGTTGCCGGCGCGTAACTATCAGCTGGTCCACGTTGACTCATCCCGCGATCAGCGCGGGGTGGACACCGCCTTTCTCTATGACGCCAAACAGTTCACCCCCAAGGCGGATGAGCTGTTCTCGCACTGGGTCATGCGCCAGACCGGTACGCGCGATATCACGCAGGTCACTTTCGTCGCGCCTTCCGGCAAGCAACTCGTCATGCTGGCCAACCACTGGCCATCACGCTCCTCATCCACCGGGGACGGGGCCGAGTATTCGGCAGGTTTCCGCGCCACGGCGGGTGAAACGCTGGCCTATTGGCATGGGCGGATACGGGAAATGAAGGGCGAAAACGTCGCTGTCATGGCGCTTGGCGACTTCAATGACGAGCCCTTCGACCGCTCTGTCACCATCCACGCCCAAGGGCTGCGCGACAAGGGCGACGTGACGCGGACGCGGAGCGCCAAGTTCTACAATCTGAGCTGGGAATACCTGACGGTGATGACGCAGGACCGCAAGGGCAATCAGCGCCTGCTCAACGGGACGCTCTATTTCGGGAGTGATGCCAGCCTGTTCGACCAGATATTGATTTCCAGCGGCCTGTTGACAGGCAAGAGCGGTTGGCGGGCGGTCGAAGGAAGCGCACGCATCGAAGCCTATCCGCCTATGGTCAGCCATCGCGTTGGCGAAGGGCCGATACGCTTCGGGCTGCCGTCCGGCGATGTTGCAGAGAATGTGAATCTTGATGGCTATAGCGATCACTTCCCCGTGTCGGTGCGCATCGAGGAGGTTTGAACCGGGGCGCAGCATCGCGCCCCGCATCGGCGCGTTCAGGGTGGGGTATGGAGCAAGGCTTGCGCCAATTCGAACAACTCCCGCTCCTCAAAACGGACATGATCGTGGAGCAGGCTGGCGAAGCGGGCGAGGGTTTCACTGTCCGGGCTGGCCAACTGTTGATTAAGTTCCCGCAGCGCCGCGTGTTCGGCCAGTGTCCGGTCGGTCAACGCGCCGCCGCCGGCAGCGGCCAGCGCCGGCAGCACATCTCTCTCTTCGGCCAGAAAGTGGGGCTCAAGCTCGCTGGCAAAAAGCTGGCAAATCCGCTTCGCTGCATCGTCAATCGCCTGCGCCTGTCCGGTCTCGACGGCAATGCGGGCAATGCGGGCCAGTTTGAGTGCCAGGTGGTGTTCACGTGACAGTTGCAGCAGTGAGATGTGACGTTTCATCGGGACGCCCCATGGGCTTGCCGCCGGACGAGGGTGACCACCGTGGCGATGAACGCCACCAGCACCACGCCGTTGAGCAGGGCAGCCATCTGACGCAGCGCGAACTGTTCACTCAGGCCACCGAGTACCCTCAGGGCGAGCGTCAGGTGGAGCAGTGCGAGCGGCACGTAGAGGGCCGGGTGGTAGGGGATCTTGATGCGCGTTACGGCAGGGAAAATGATCGGGGCGTGACCGAAAACCATGGAAAAAACGAAGCCGAGGGCGATTGCGTGCAGCGCTGCATCGCGCCAGTCGTGACCAGGGGTGAATGCGCCGGTGAATCCGAGCAGGCCCGCGACGACCAGCCAGGCGTATCCGGTGAGGAGGCAGGTGGCAATGAAGCGTGTCAGCCCTTCGGTACCGATGTTGCGCCGGGCGATGTCGTAGCGCAGCAACCAGATGGCAAGGGCAACCAAACCGGCTGAAAAAAGCAGGTCGACCGCAGCAATGGCGCTCACAAGCAACAGGCAGACGATGCCAATGAATAGCTTCTGGGCCAACGGCGGCGTTGGCAGGAAGCGGGTCAACTCAAGCCGCTCACCGGCAATGGTCAACACGAGAAAGAGAAGCCACCAGATGACGGCTGCACTGACGTTGCCGGTCGCCATCCAGATCAGGTTGCCGACCAGCCAGCAGCCTGAGGCCAGCGCCAGGATAATCGTGAACACAGCAAGATGACGGCGCATGGCGACGGTGCTGGCGGCGATCAGGCCGAGTGCGCCGAGGCTGCCAAGTATCTGGCCAGCTAGCAGGGGTGCCCCGGCCAGCAGGGTGATGCCGCCGGCCCCGGCCGCCAGCGGCGCGAGGTAAGCCCAGTTGCGGCCAACTGCGACGGCGCGTTCGAGACTGATCACCGTGCCGAAAAAGGCTGTGATCAAGAGCGGCCCATGCAAGCCGGCCGCCTGCACGGCGGGGGCGGGCATTTCCCAGCCCAGACGGGCAAGGCCAGCCATCACGCCGCCAACCAGCGACAGCATGCCGAAAAACAGCAGCGGTAGCCTGGCCCCGGGTTTCAGGTCTGCCATCTACGCCTCGTCTGCCGGGTTCCAGCCCAGGCTCAGCCGGCATTTTTCGCTCATCATTGAGGGGGCCCACGGCGGTTCCCAGACGAGGCGGATTTCCGGCTGGAAATCGGCTGGAAGGATGCGGCCAAGTTCTGCGTAGGCGTCCTCGATGATCATGTCGCCCATTGGGCATGCCGGGGAGGTCATGGTCATTTCGATGAGCAGCTTGTTGCTGTCGAGTTCGATGCGGTAGATCAGGCCGAGATCGACGATATTGGCGCCAACCTCTGGATCGACCACCTTGCGCAGGGCGGAACGGATCTGTTCGGTATCGAGGGCTGTGGTCATGGTGTGCGCTTCAGAAGAGGGTAGCTGTCATCGTAGCACTGCGTTTTCGGGTCGGCTTTAGCAGGGAACAAAGAACAGCCAGTGCGCAGTGGTTTTCCGAATTGCTGATTGAGCACCCTGCGGGTTGATCTGAGTGCTTGTTTGTATGAATATGGCCTTGAACTATCTACTTGGCCCATGGAAAACCTGCCCTCCGACTGGCTCTCGCTACTGATCCTGACCTTCGTGCTTGGCATGAAGCATGGCTTCGACGCGGACCATCTGGCAACCATCGACGGCCTGACCCGCCATAACACGCGTGCTCGACCGGGCTTGGCTCGTTATTGCGGTACCTTGTTCTCTCTAGGCCACGGTGCTGTCGTGATGGCGATAGCACTCGGCACATCCGCGCTGGCGGCGCAATGGGCTGTGCCAGAGTGGTTCGGCACGCTTGGCGCGCTCATTTCCATTGGCTTCCTGGTAGTGCTTGGCACACTCAATCTCTCTTCTGTGCTTGCGGCCGAAGCAGGCGAAATGGTCCGGCCCGTCACTATCAGGGGCCGCCTGCTCGGCAGGTTGCGCCATGCTTCCCACCCGGCTTTGATTGCTTTGGTCGGTGCACTCTTTGCGCTTTCTTTCGACACCTTGTCGCAGGCCGCCTTCTTTGCGTTGACCGCTACCCGCTTCGGCGGCTGGGAACATGCCCTTGTCCTCGCTCTGCTCTTCATGCTCGGCATGTTGCTGACAGATGGCATCAACGGCTTGTGGATTGCCAGGCTTATTGCCCGTGCCGACCAGGCCGCACTGGTCGCGTCGCGCGTCATGGGTCTGGTCGTATCCGGAATCAGCTTGCTGGTTGCCGCTTTTGGCGCCGCCAAGTTACTCTCGCCGGCAGTCGATGCCTGGGGAGAGGGCAAGGAGTTGCTCTTTGGGGCGATCCTGATGGGCGTTATCGCCCTGAGCTATATAGCGGCAGTACGACTGGCTAGCCGGCCTGGGGTGGCCTGAGAAGCCAGAAAGTGGTGCGCCTTGGTGTAGCCCAAAGGCACAACAATTTGGCGCTGTAATTCATAATTATGCTTCCAGCGGCGCAACGATTGGAGTAACCTAACGGGTTTTCCCCAATACTTTATTCCCCAGGAGAATCCGTGGAAAAGGATCTGCGCGAAGCTGCTCTCGAATACCATCGCTGGCCCACCCCGGGCAAGATTTCTGTCCGTCCGACCAAAGGGCTGACCAATCAGCGCGACCTCGCACTGGCCTACTCCCCGGGTGTTGCTGCTGCCTGTGATGCGATCGTCGAAGATCCTGCGACCGCCGCCTGGTACACCTCGCGTGCCAATCTCGTTGGGGTTGTGACCAACGGTACGGCGGTGCTCGGCCTGGGCAATATCGGCCCGCTGGCCTCGAAGCCGGTGATGGAGGGCAAGGGTTGCCTGTTCAAAAAATTCGCTGGCATCGACGTGTTCGATATCGAGCTGGCCGAGAACGACCCGGACAAGCTGATCGACATGATTGCCGCACTTGAGCCCACGCTCGGTGGTATCAATCTCGAAGACATCAAGGCGCCAGAGTGTTTCTATATTGAAGAAAAGCTCAAGGAGCGGATGAGCATTCCGGTCTTCCACGACGACCAGCACGGCACCGCCATCATTTCCGGTGCCGCCATGCTCAATGGTCTGAAGGTCGTCAACAAGAAGATCGACGAGGTGAAGGTGGTCGTTTCAGGCGCCGGCGCCGCGGCCATCTCCTGCGTGAACCTGTGGTGCGATCTTGGCGTCAAGCGCAAGAACATCACGATCTGCGACTCCAAGGGCGTCATCTACGTTGGTCGCCCGGGCGGCATGGACGAAACCAAGGCCCGTTACGCCCAGGATACCGACCAGCGCACACTGGCTGATGCCATGGTTGGCTGCGATATTTTCCTCGGCCTCTCGGCCGCAGGTGTGGTCAACCAGGAGATGGTCAAATCCATGGCCGACAAGCCGATGGTCTTCGCGCTGGCCAACCCTACCCCGGAGATCATGCCGGAGCTGGTCAAGGAAGTTCGTCCTGATGCGATTATCGCCACCGGCCGCTCCGACTACGTCAACCAGGTGAACAACGTCCTTTGCTTCCCGTTCATCTTCCGTGGCGCGCTCGACGTGGGCGCCACGCGCATCACCGAAGAAATGAAGATGGCTTCCGTTCGCGCCATTGCCGAATTGGCCGAAGCCGAAGTGACCGATGAAGTGGCCATGGCCTATCCTGGTGCCGATTTGTCTTTCGGCCCGGAATACCTGATCCCGAAGCCTTTCGACCCGCGCCTGATCGTCAAGATCGCCCCGGCTGTCGCCCAGGCTGCCATGGATTCCGGTGTTGCCACGCGTCCGATCACCGATTGGGCCGCCTACCGCGCCAAGCTTTCCGAGTTCGTTTATCACACCGGCGTCGGTATGCGCGCCATTTTCCAGGCCGCCCGTCAGGCCAAGGGCAAACGCATCATTTTCTCGGAAGGCGAAGAAGAGCGCGTCTTGCGCGCTGTTCAGGTCGTGATCGAGGAAAAATTCGCCCGTCCGATCCTGATCGGTCGTCCGGACGTCATCGGGCGCCGCCTTGAGAAGGCCAAGCTGCGCATCAAGCCGGGTGTTGATTTCGACATCGTCAATCCGGAATCCGATGAACGTTACCGCGAATGCTGGCAGGCGTATCACAAGCTGATGGTCCGTCGTGGCGTCACACCGGGGATTGCCAAGGATGCCTTGCGCCGCAAGCCGACCGTGATCGGCGCCATGCTGCTCCGGCTCGGCTACGCTGACGGCCTGATCTGCGGCATGACCGGGCAGTACAGCCATCATCTGGGCGTTTTGCAGAACATCATCGGCAAGCGGAGCGGTGTCAACACGCTGGCGGCGATGAACTACCTGATGTTGCCGGGTCGCTCCCTGTTCATTTGCGATACTCATGTCAACGAGAGCCCGAGCGCTCAGGAAATCGCCGAGATGACCCTCATGGCCGCAGAGCAGGTAAAGCGTTTCGGCATGAATCCGAAGGTTGCCCTGTTGTCGCACTCCAATTTTGGTTCGTCCAGTTCGGAATCGTCCCGCAAGATGAGCACCGCTGCCGGGTTGATCGACGCGATGTCGGCCGGCGAGCTTGAAGTCGACGGCGAGATGCATGGCGACTCTGCGCTGAACGAAGACATTCGTCGCGAAGCCAATCCGGATTCCCCGCTCAAGGGTGAAGCCAACCTGCTGGTCATGCCGAATATCGATGCTGCCAATATCTCCTACAACCTGATCAAAATGACGGGTGGCGAAGGCGTCACCATCGGCCCCATCCTGCTCGGTGCAGCCCGTCCGGTCCATGTCATGACCGCCACGGCGACTGTTCGACGTCTGGTTAACATGACTGCACTGGCAGTCGTGGAGTCCATGGAGCGCTAAACTCGGCCAAAAACAGGGCGCGGGAGGGAAACCTCACCGCGCCTTTTTTAATTTTGCCCGTTTTTTCCGGTCGACCGCAGCAGTGCGGCCAGCATGGATTTATTCGGTCAATCCGGCCAGTATCTTGCCGTGAATGCCGCCAAAACCACCGTTGCTCATGACCAGGATGTGGTCGCCGGTTTGCGCGGCGATGACGATCTGATCGATCAGTCGTGCAAGGTCATCTTCAACGATCGCCCGCTCCCCCATTGGGGCGAGCGCCTCCCGGGCATCCCAGCCAAGGTTGCCAGCGTAGCAGAATGCCAGATCGACTTCCTGCAGGCTGTCAGGCAACAGCGCCTTCATTGTTCCAAGCTTCATCGTATTCGAGCGTGGCTCCAGCACGGCAAGGATGCGGGCCCTGCCCACCTTGCGGCGAAGGCCGGCCACGGTGGTGGCAATGGCTGTCGGGTGGTGCGCGAAGTCGTCGTAGACCGTCACGCCACGAACTTCGCCGCGTACTTCCATGCGTCGCTTGACGTTCTCGAAGCGTGACAATGCATCCAGCCCCTGTTCCAGCGGTACGCCCACATGACGGGCAGCGAGCAACGCAGCGCAGGCGTTGGCCCGGTTATGGTCACCGGAAAGACTCCAGACCGCGCGCCGGACCTTGCCATCGGGTGAATGCAAGATCAGTTCGCCGCGCGCGTCGTCGCCCGTTACGCGGTAGCCGGTGGGATCGTTGAAGCGTTCGACGGGTGTCCAGCAACCGCGTTGCAGAACGCGATCAAGGCTGGCCTCGGCCGCATTGGAAATAATCAGCCCGGATTGCGGCAGGGTGCGCACGAGATGGTGAAATTGGGTTTCGATGGCGGTGAGATCGCTGAAAATGTCAGCATGATCGAATTCGAGATTGTTCAAAACGACTGTCCGCGGGCGGTAATGGACGAACTTGGATCGCTTGTCGCAAAACGCCGTGTCGTATTCGTCAGCCTCGATGACAAAGAACGGCGTGCCACCGAGCCGGGCTGAAACACCGAAGTTTAGCGGTACGCCACCGATCAGGAAGCCGGGGTCCATGTTGGCCGCCTCGAGTATCCAGGCCAACATGGATGCCGTCGTCGTCTTGCCGTGCGTGCCGGCGACGCCAAGCACCCAGCGGCCTTGCAGTAGATTCTCGGCCAGCCATTGTGGCCCGGAAACGTAAGGCAGGCCCTTGTCGAGAATGGCTTCGAGAAGTGGATTGCCGCGTGAAACCGCGTTGCCTATCACGAAGACATCCGGCTTGAGTGCCAGTTGGTCGGTGTCGAAGCCTTCGATCAGTTCGATGCCGGCGCCGCGCAGCTGATCGCTCATCGGCGGATAGACGTTGGCGTCGCAGCCGGTGACCTTGTGGCCGGAGTCGACCGCCAGTTGGGCAACGCCGCCCATGAAGGTGCCGCAGATGCCGAGAATGTGAATGTGCATTTCAGTTTGAGCCGTTAGAATGGGGGCGATTTTACCTTGATCGAGTCCCCATGACCCGTCATGAACGGCAACGTACAAGCTCCGGTACCCGGGGCAGCATCGCCAGCGCCGCCGCCCGCCTGATGGCGGAGGACGGTATTACCGATTATCACCATGCCAAAAAGAAGGCCGCGCGAATGCTGGGCCTGCCCGAGAATTCGCCTTTTCCGGACAATGCCGAGGTGGAGGCAGAACTACGGGCGTATCGCAGCCTCTATCAGGGTGAGGATCACGCAGAGCTGATCGCCGCATTGCGCCAGTCGGCGCTGGAGCTGCTTGATTTGCTGGCTACCTTCAATCCCTATCTGACCGGTTCTGTACTCGACGGCACGGCTGGCGAGCATTCGAACATTGACATCCTGCTCTTTGCCGATAGTGCCAAGGAGGTGGAGATATTTCTGCTCAATCGCGGCATTGATATCTCGCATGTCGAATCGCGAAACGACCGGGTCGAGGCTGTCTTGCGCATGGAAACCGATACGGCCGATGCGGACCTCATTATCATGCCGCCAAATATGGAGCGGGTGAGCCTGAAACGTCATGATGGCCTCCCGCATGATCGCATCCGGGCCGATGCCCTGCGTGCCCTGCTAAAGGAATAGACTGGACAAGTTGCTGCTATTTGCGGCAAACTTGCAGCCATGACGAAGCGAAAAACTGCTTCCAAGCCGGCGGGCAAGCCCCTCATTCTCGTAATGCACGGGCCGAACCTGAACCTGCTTGGCACACGTGAACCTGAGCATTATGGCCGTGTAACCCTGGCGGACATCAATATGTCCTTGGCGCGCATGGCGGAATCGGCTGGCGTTGAGCTTGAGACCTTCCAGAGCAATCACGAAGGTGCGCTGATCGAGCGAATTCACGCGGCGCGCGAGCAGGCTGTTCGCGCCATCATCATCAATCCAGCGGCTTATACGCATACCAGCGTCGCCTTGCGCGATGCCATCGCGGCGGTATCGATTCCGTTCGTCGAAGTGCATCTTTCCAACGTGCATGCACGGGAGCCTTTCCGTCATCACTCATATTTTTCTGATCTGGCCATCGGTGTCATTTGTGGGCTGGGTCATGAGGGCTACCTGCTTGCCCTCGAATATCTGCTTAACAAGCTTAATATTGAATAGTCCGGCTTCGGCCGAACGCGTGCGCCCGAACGGGTGCAACACAGAAGGGAGTCTCCATGGATCTGCGTAAACTCAAGAAGCTCATTGACCTCGTTCAGGAGTCCGGTATCTCCGAATTGGAGGTTACCGAAGGCGAAGAAAAGGTTCGCATCGCCAAGCATTACGGCGCCGTCGCCGCGGCGCCGCAGCAATACTATGCTGCCGCCCCGGCGCCATTGCCCGCTCCGGGGGCGCCAGCTGCTTCGTCAGTCAACCTGGACGAGGACGACGAATTGCCGGAAGGTCACATTGTGAAGTCACCGATGGTTGGCACCTTCTATCGCTCGCCGTCGCCCGGCGCCGATGCCTTCGTGCAGATTGGCCAGTCGGTCAAGCAAGGCGAAACTATTTGCATCATCGAAGCCATGAAGTTGCTCAACGAGATCGAGGCCGATGCATCAGGCGTAATCAAGGCCATCCTGGTCGAGAATGGTGAGCCGGTGGAGTTCGGCGAGCCGCTTTATGTGATTGGCTGATATGGCCATGTTCGAAAAGATTCTTATCGCCAACCGGGGTGAGATAGCGCTGCGAATTCAGCGCGCTTGCCGGGAGCTTGGCATCAAGACGGTGGTCGTCCATTCCGAGGCCGATCGTGAAGCGAAGTACGTCAAGCTGGCCGATGAGTCGGTTTGTATTGGGCCTGCCTCTTCCTCTCTGAGTTACCTGAACGTCCCGGCGATCATTTCGGCAGCAGAGGTTACTGATGCCCAGGCAATTCACCCGGGCTACGGGTTCCTTTCTGAAAATGCCGACTTTGCCGAACGTGTCGAGTCCTCAGGTTTCGTTTTCATTGGCCCGCGTGCAGAAACCATCCGCCTGATGGGCGACAAGGTCTCCGCCAAGAACGCCATGAAGGAAGCTCAGGTGCCCTGCGTACCCGGTTCCGAAGGTGAATTGCCGGATGATCCGAAGGAAATCGTCAAGATCGCCCGAGCCGTCGGCTATCCGGTGATCATCAAGGCCGCCGGCGGTGGCGGTGGTCGCGGCATGCGCGTCGTGCATACCGAAGCGGCGCTGGTCAATGCCGTGGGGATGACCAAGCAGGAAGCAGGCAGCTTCTTCAACAATCCTGCGGTCTACATGGAAAAGTATCTGGAAAACCCGCGTCACGTGGAAATCCAGGTTCTGGCCGACGAATACAAGAATGCAATTTATCTCGGTGAACGCGATTGCTCGATGCAACGCCGCCACCAGAAGGTTATTGAGGAAGCGCCGGCGCCGCATATTCCTGCCCGCCTGATTTCCCGCATTGGCGAGCGCTGCGCCGAAGCCTGCCGCAAGATTGGTTATCGCGGCGCCGGCACTTTCGAATTCCTATACGAAAACGGCGAGTTCTATTTCATTGAAATGAACACCCGCGTACAGGTCGAGCATCCGGTGACCGAGATGATTACCGGCGTCGATATCGTGCAGGAGCAGATTCGCGTCGCTGCGGGCGAAAAACTTCGTTACAAGCAGAAGGATATCGCTTTCCGTGGCCATTCGATCGAATGCCGCATCAACGCTGAAGATCCCTACACCTTCGTTCCTTGCCCGGGCAAGATCGGGTTTTATCACCCGCCGGGTGGCCCTGGTATCCGGGTCGATACGCACATCTATCAGGGATATACGGTCCCGTCGCATTACGACTCGATGGTAGCCAAGGTCATCGCGTACGGGGATACCCGTGACCAGGCCATTCGTCGCATGCGCATCGCCTTGTCCGAGATGAGCATTCAGGGCATCAAGACCAATATCCCGCTGCATCAGGAACTGATGCAGGATGCCCGTTTCGTCGAAGGCGGCATGAGCATTCACTACCTTGAAAAGAAACTCGCCGACAAGGGCGAAGTGAAGCTGTAAGCGATGGGTTGGCAAAGTGTCAGTTTCCTGACCGATGCCTCGCGTGCCGAGCCGATCTGCGATGCCCTGCTTGAAGCAGGCGCGCTGTCGGCCAGCATCGAGGACGCCGATGCCGGCACGCCGGACGAGCGGCCTTTGTTCGGTGAGCCAGGGTCGCTTCCGAGCTCTGGCTGGACGCATTCGCGCATCGTGGCTCTGCTTGAACCAGATGCGGATATCGCTGCACTGCTAGCCTCGGCATCTGCTGCAATTGGCCTGAGTCCGGTTCCGGATTTCGCGGTCGAGGCTGTCGAAGAGCAGAACTGGGTGCAACTGACGCAGTCGCAGTTCGATCCGATCCGCGTTTCGGAGCGCTTGTGGATCGTGCCTTCCTGGCATGAAACGCCAGACCCTGCTGCGGTCAACCTGATACTTGACCCTGGAATGGCCTTTGGCACCGGTTCGCACCCGACTACACGTCTCTGCCTCGAGTGGCTGGAACGCAGTGTCGTCGAGGGGTGTTCCGTACTCGATTATGGCTGCGGCTCCGGTATCCTGGCCATCGCCGCCGCCCGCCTTGGGGCCGGTCGTGTTGCTGGTGTCGATATCGATCCGCTGGCCGTCGACGCGGCGCGCTCGAATGCCGAACGCAATGGTGTAGTCGCCTTGTTTGCTGATTCGGCCATGCCGGTTGCTGGTGAGTATGATGTTGTCGTGGCAAACATCCTTTCCAATCCGCTGCGTGTTCTGGCGCCTGCTATCTGCGCGCATGTCCGCTCGGGCGGAAGTCTTGCGCTGTCCGGTATCCTCCGCGAGCAGGCTGAGGAGATCATCGCCATCTACGCCCAATGGCTACCGATGACAGTGGCCGATACGCGTGAAGACTGGGTATGCCTGGCCGGGATCAAGCCCTGATGCGGACACGCTGCCCGGTCTGCAGCACGGTTTTCCGTGTAACGTCCGAGCAGTTGCGCCTGAGAGCAGGCAAAGTCCGCTGCGGAAACTGCCAGACCGTTTTCAACGCCTTCGACGAAATGGTCAGCGAGCCAAATGAGCCGCTGCTCGATAGGCATATCGAAAACGAAGCGCAGTCCTCGGAGGACCTGGGTTCGCCAGAAACCGCTGCTTTGGGCGGCGAGCAGGAGTCCGGGAATTCGGAAATTGAGCCCGTTGTTGAGCCGGACTCCGGACTGACTGTCCATTTGGACATCGATCCGGATCTTGCGTCAGGCCATGAACCGGAAGTGCATGCTACGGATGGCTCGGAAACCGTTCCGGAGGATGGCCAGGAGTCCGTGCTTGAGCCTTCGATGGATGCGGGGCAGGGGGCTTCGGAGGTCGTGGGGGACGATGTACCGGCGGAAATGGAGCCTGTTGTCGAGGAGGCTGAAGTAGCGCCAGGGGTTGAGGAGCCGGCGTTGGTTCAAGCACCGCTTGCCGAGCCCTTGCTCGAATCACCCGAGGAGTCTACGCAGGCAGCGCGCCAGGCGGGCCTGGTCGCTGCCCGAGAGCTGAACGACTCATCCTCTTTCAACCGCTGGTCCGCGGGAACCCTGGCCAGCGATGGCTTGGGCGGTTTCGACGGTGAGTCGACTCATAGGGCGGTCTGGCCCTTTGTTGTAGTCGGCGCTTTGCTCCTGGTTGGCCTGCTTGGCCAGATACTGTATTTCTTCCGCTCCGATATCGTGTTGCGCTTCCCCGGAACTGCGGGGCTCTACGAATTTGCCACGGTCGACATTCCCTTGCCGCGAAATGCGGCGCTGGTTTCGATAGAAACATCGGATCTGCAGTCCGATAACGCCCGCGGCCTGTTCGTGCTGCAGGCCGTGCTCAAGAACCGGGCAGTCTATGCACAGGATTGGCCTGCGCTTGAATTGAGCTTGACCGACAGCAACGACTCGGTGGTTTCGCGACGGGTCATGTTTGCTGCCGACTATCTGCCGCCAGGCACGACCTCCGACTCCTTTCCGGCCAATGGCGAAATCCCCGTCAAGCTCTGGATTGAGGCCAAGGAGAGCGGTGCCTCCGGCTACCGTCTTTACATTTTTTACCCCTAACCTCACATGACAACACTAATTTGCGGCTCCCTGGCCTTCGACAACATCATGGTCTTTCAGGATCGCTTCAAGAATCACATCCTGCCGGAGCAGATTCACATCCTGAACGTTGCCTTCCTGGTGCCAGAGATGCGTCGCGAGTTTGGTGGCTGTGCCGGCAACATTGCCTACAACCTCATGCTGCTCGGTGGTGATCCAAAGATCATGGCGACCGTCGGCGATGACGCGGCACCTTATCTCGATCGCCTCGACAAGCTTGGCCTTCCACGTACCCATGTTCGACAGATCAGCGGCAGCTTCACTGCCCAGGCTTTCATTACGACTGATCTTGACGATAACCAGATCACGGCCTTCCACCCGGGAGCCATGAGTTTTTCCCATCTCAACAAGGTCGCGGCAGCCAATGCCAAGCTCGGTATCGTCGCCCCTGACGGCCGCGAAGGCATGATGCAACACGCTCGCGATTTCGCCGATGCTGGCGTCCCGTTTATTTTCGATCCGGGTCAGGGCCTGCCGATGTTCAGCGGCGACGAACTGCTTGATTTCATTGAACTGGCCGATTTCGCGTGTTTCAATGACTACGAAGCCAAGCTGTTGTGCGACCGTACGGGGCGAAGCCTAGAACAACTGGCTGGCAGCCTCAAGGCGCTGATCGTGACGCGTGGTGGCGAAGGTTCCGAAATCTACGCCGATGGCGTGCGTCACGACATTCCCTGCGTGGCCGCTGACGAAATTCTCGATCCGACCGGTTGCGGCGACGCCTATCGCTCCGGCCTGCTCTACGGTATCGCCAACGGCTTCGACTGGTTGACGACGGGTCGCCTGGCCGCGGTGATGGGCGCCATCAAGATCGCGCATCGTGGCGGTCAGAATCACCAGCCCAGCCGGGAGGAAATCGCTGAACGCTTCCGCAAGGCCTTCGGCACACAACCCTGGTAAACCTGGATTCAGTGCAATATTGCTGTCATCTTTGGGCAAAGTGCATGTAACAACGCTCATCCAGACTGTTCTCCACGAATACAAGGAGAACAACGATGGAAACTATCCAAAAGGCGGCGGGCCGTAGTCGTCCTGAGAAGAAGAGCCTGGCTGTGGGCTTTGCCCGCAGCCAGAGCGAAATCCTCGATGCGCAGCGCCTGCGCCACCGCGTTTTTGCAGATGAAATGGGCGCCAACCTGCCTAGCCGCATCCCCGGCGTTGATCATGACATCTACGATCCGTACTGCCAGCATCTCGTTGTGCGCGATACGCAGACCGGCGAGATCGTCGGCACCTACCGCATCCTGAGGCCGGAAAACGCACGTCAGGTCGGTTACTACTCGGAAAACGAATTCGATTTGACCCGCCTGCAGCACCTGCGCTCACGGCTTGTCGAAATTGGCCGCTCCTGTGTTCATCCTGATTACCGGACTGGTGCGACCATTACGCTGTTGTGGTCGGGACTGGCCAATTTCATGATTGAGAACAGCTACGACTACCTGATGGGCTGTGCTTCGATCAGCATGGCTGATGGTGGCCACGCGGCAGCCAGCTTGTATAATCGATTGGTTGCCGATCACCTTGGGCCGCAGGAGTACCGCGTCTTTCCGCGTTGTCCGCTGCCGCTGGCTGCCCTGCAGCAGGATCTGCCGGCCGAAACGCCGCCGTTGATCAAGGGTTACCTGCGTGCCGGGGCCTGGATCTGCGGTGAACCGGCGTGGGATCCGGATTTCAACACTGCGGATTTGCCGATCCTCATGCCAATGGCCAAGGTTTCGAGCCGCTACGCCAAGCACTATCTGGGATAAGAAGACTGAACCAAACGAACGCAGTAGTCCGCGCTTTCCGGATCTTCCGCATAGCCTTGCTGGTAGTCAGCGGGGTGGTTTTTTCGCTATGCGTTTTCCCGCTGTGCTCTGATCGAAAACGCCTTGCGCTCAAGGCGAGTTGGTCAGTGGCGTTGCTTGATGCCCTCGGTGTCGAGGTCGAGGCCGATTTGACGCACGCCGTACCTGGGGCGTTGCTGGTTGCCAACCACATCTCGTGGATCGACATTTACGTCATCAATGCTGCGCTGCCCTCAGCCTTCGTTTCAAAGGAAGAGGTCCGGCACTGGCCCGTGATCGGTTGGCTGGCAGCGAAGAATGACACCGTATTCCTGCGCCGTGGCAGTCGGGGGCACGCCAAGGTGATCAATGAACAGGTCGCGGAAATTCTGGGCAAGGGCAAGCATGTCGCCGCCTTTCCGGAAGGGACGACCACTGATGGCCGAAGCCTGCTTCATTTTCATGCCGCACTTATCCAGCCGGCGCTGGCTGCCGGGCGACCGGTGTTGCCGGTGGCGATCTCGTACTGGGAGCTCGACGGTCAGCGAAGCTTGGCTCCGCGCTATGACGGCGATATTTCGCTGGGGCAATGCGCGTCGGCCATCCTTCGGAGAAAGCGCTTGATTGCCCGACTGGTGACGACCCCGGTTCGTGGAACGAACGGAGAAGACCGCAAGCAGGTCGCGGTCGAGGCGCGTGAAGCTATCGCTTTGGCGGCTGGGCTTCCGATGGTGAGCAATCCACCTGAAACACCCGCCGATCTTCAAGGCGTACTGCGGTCAGGTGGCCTCCCCAAAGGCAACCCGAATCAAGCGCCAGCAGATTCGGGGTAACTTTCAGGCCGAGCGCTGACCAGTGACCGGTGACCAGCACGCTGTCCGCACTTTTCCGGTTCGGTAGATCAAACCAGGGTAGGTGCCCGGGTGGTGCGTTGCTCAGCTTGCCCTTGACCTTGAACTCCATGACGCCATCGAGCGTACAGAAGCGCATGCGGGTCATGGCGTTGACGATGACGCGCAGGCGTGGCCAGCCGCTCAGCAGGTCCGACCATCCAGCCGGCTCGCTACCCCACAGATTGAGAATGAATTCCCGGAAATTTGGTCCCTGAAGCGCAGCTTCGACCTCGCGGGCCAGTTCGCGGGCCCTTGTCGCAGTCCATTGTGGCAGCAGTCCGGCGTGAACGAGGCAATATTCGCCCTCGGTATGGCAAATTGGCTGGTGGCGTAGCCAGGCCAGCAATTCATCGCAGTCCGGGGCGTCGAGTATCGTCTGGAGCGTGTCGTCCTTGCCTCGAAATTTCGCACCGCCTTCGGCGACCATCAGCAGATACAGGTCGTGGTTGCCGAGGACGGTGACCGCCGATGCTCCCAGCGATTTGATCAGGCGCAGCGTTTCCAGTGATTTCGGCCCGCGATTGACGAGATCGCCGACCAGCCACAGACGGTCGCTGGCCGGATCGAATGCGCAGTGGGCCAGAAGTCGCTGTAGCGAGTCGTAGCAGCCTTGGATATCACCGATCGCGTAGGTGGCCATTGCTGCGGTCAACCGGAAAAAACGGCAAAAATCAAGGCTGGCTCCAGAAGGCCTTTACTCGACTGTCACGGACTTTGCCAGATTGCGTGGCTTGTCGACATCCGTGCCTTTGACGAGAGCTGCGTGGTAGGACAACAACTGCAACGGAATCACGTGGAGGATCGGAGACAGCTCGCCATAGTGTTCCGGCAGGCGCAGGATATGAACGCCATCGGATTCAGGGATTTCAGAGTCGGCATCAGCGAAGACGTAGAGTTCACCACCGCGCGCCTGAACTTCCTTGAGGTTGGATTTGAGCTTGTCGAGCAACTGATCGTTCGGGGCGATGGAAATGACCGGCATGTCGCTGTCCACCAGCGCCAGCGGGCCATGCTTGAGTTCGCCGGCCGGATACGCTTCAGCGTGGATGTAGGAAATTTCCTTGAGCTTGAGTGCGCCTTCCAGTGCGATCGGGTAGTGCCGACCGCGACCGAGGAAGAGGGCGTGATGCTTGTCGGCAAAGCGCTGGGCCCAGGCCTTGATCTCGTCTTCAAGCTCCAGCACCTTGTTGACGGCAACTGGGAGATGGCGGAGCTGGTGAATGTAGGCTGCTTCCTCTTCAGCGCTCAGGCGGTTCTTTACTTTTGCGGCCACCAGCACAAGCAGGAAGAGCGCAGCGAGCTGGGTGGTAAAGGCCTTGGTGGAGGCGACACCGATTTCAGGGCCGGCGCGGGTAATGAAACGCAGGGCACATTCCCGGACGATGGCAGACTCAGGCACGTTGCAGATAGCGAGCGTCTTGGTCTGGCCAAGTGCCTTGGCATGGCGCAAAGCCGCCAGCGTATCGGCGGTTTCGCCTGACTGCGAGATGGCGACGATCAGCTGGCGCGGGTTGGCGACCGATGTACGGTAACGGTATTCGCTGGCGATTTCGACGTTGCAGGGAACGCCGGCGATGGCTTCAAGCCAGTAGCGTGCGGTGTAACCGGAGTGGCTGCTGGTGCCGCAGGCGAGAATCAGGATGGAATCGACATCTGCCAGGATATTGCCAGCTTCGGCACCGAAAATGCCGGGTTGAATGGTTTTGCTGCCACCGACAATTTCGAGCGTGTTGGCCAGTGCCTCCGGCTGCTCGAAGATTTCCTTCTGCATGTAGTGTTGATAGTTACCGAGCTCGACTGCAGCAGCAGAGAGCTGCGACACGTGCACCGGGCGCTCGACCGGGGTGCCGTCAAGCCGGGTGATGCGGACATTGCTCGACGTCAGTTCAGCGATGTCCCCATTCTCCAGATAGACCATGTTGCGGGTAACTTGCAGCAGGGCCGAAGCGTCAGAGGCGGCGTAATTGCCAGTGTCGGAGACGCCCAGTAGTAGCGGGGAGCCTTCGCGGGCGACAATGACTTTGCCCGGCTGGGTGTGGTCGATGACAGCAATGGCGTAGGCGCCAACCAGTCGCTGGCAGGTAGCCTGAACCGCCTTGAACAGGTCCGGTTCAGTTTTGAGCGTTGCTTCGATCAGGTGGGCGATGCTTTCGGTATCGGTGTCCGACGTGAAAACGTAACCTTGGGCGGTCAGCTCGCTACGCAGGGACTCGTAGTTTTCGATGATGCCATTGTGGACGACCGCGATGCTGCCCGAAACGTGCGGGTGCGCGTTGCGCTCGCTGGGCACGCCGTGGGTGGCCCAACGGGTGTGGGCGATGCCGGTAGTCGATAGCGTGCTGGCCGATTCCGCTTCCAGTTCGGCGACGCGGCCGACCGAGCGGACGCGTTCAATGCTGCCGCCGGCGATCACGGCCAACCCGGCCGAGTCATAGCCTCGATACTCTAGTTTTTTCAGTCCTTCAACAAGAACGGGAACGATATTTTTGCCAGCTGCTGCCGCGACGATGCCACACATAGCTAATCCTTAGACCTTGTAGTAATCGCGATACCAGGCGACGAAACGATCGATGCCTTCCTGGACCGGGGTGCCGGGAACGAAGCCGACCCAGTCGTTGAGGAGGTCGGTATTGGCGTACGTTGCCGGAACATCGCCGTCCTGCAGCGGTAGCAGACGCTTCTCAGCTGTCATGCCCAGTGACTTTTCAATGGCACCGATAAAGTCGAGCAACTGCACCGGATTGTTGTTGCCAATGTTGAACACGCGGTAGGGCGCGTTGCTGGTCGCGGGATCCGCCGAAATGGCATCATATTCGGGGTTGACCGCAGCATTCTTGTCGAGCACGCGGATGACGCCCTCGACAATGTCATCGACGTAGGTGAAGTCGCGCTTCATGTTGCCAAAATTGAACACGTCGATCGGGCGGCCTTCGAGGATGGCCTTGGTGAACAGGAAGAGCGCCATGTCCGGGCGGCCCCATGGGCCATAGACAGTGAAAAAGCGCAGGCCGGTCGTCGGCAGGCCGAAAAGGTGGCTGTAGGTGTGCGCCATCAGCTCGTTGGCCTTCTTGCTGGCTGCGTACAGGCTGACCGGGTGGTCGACACTGTCGTGCTCGGAGAAGGGCATTTTCGTGTTGCCGCCGTAGACGCTGGAACTGGAGGCGTAAACTAGGTGCTGCACCTTGCTGTGCCGGCAACCCTCGAGAATGTTGGTGAAGCCAACAATGTTGCTCTCGATATAAGCGTGCGGATTTTGCAGCGAATAGCGAACGCCGGCCTGGGCGGCCAGGTGGATGACCTTGTCGAACTTCTCGTCGGCGAAGAGCTTGTCCATCCCGGCACGGTCGGCCACATCAAGCTTGACGAAGCGGAAGTTCGGATGCGAAGTCAGGCGCTTGAGGCGATTTTCCTTTAGCGAGACTTCGTAGTAATCGTTCATGTTGTCGAGGCCGACAACCTCATCGCCACGCGCGAGCAGGCGCAGCGAGGCTGTCGAGCCGATAAAGCCGGCTGCGCCGGTAACGAGTATTTTCACGGGATTGCCCTGATGTAAAGTTGGACTATTTTATCGCAGTGCAGCATCGAGTTTATGACATATGTGCATATTCGGTACGAAGCACGCAATCGAAAGCGGTTGTCGCACGCCGGCTTTATAATTAGAGCTTCGAAAGTTGTGATTTTATCCGTCGATGCGCATCCTGATCGTGAAAACTTCCTCGCTCGGCGACGTTATTCATAACTTGCCGGTGGTTAGCGACATCCGACAGCATTTTCCGGATGCCTCGGTAGACTGGTGTGTCGAAGAGAGCTTTTCCAGCATTCCACGGCTTCATCACGGCGTGGGCAAGATTATTCAGTCTGCCATCCGGCGTTGGCGGAGGGGTTTGTTGAAATCGGCTACTTGGCAGGAGGTGGCAGAATTTCGTCGTGCCTTGCAGGCAGATGCTTATGACGCGGTCGTCGATACGCAAGGATTGCTGAAAAGCGCGCTGATGGCTCGTCTGGCTCGCGGTGCGACGCTTGGCTATGCTGCCGATTCGGCGCGCGAACCGATCGCCTCCCGACTTTATGACCGATGTTTCACAGTTTCACGCGAGTTGCATGCCGTCGTTCGCAACCGCCGGTTGGCCGCCGCCGCGTTGGGTTATGCCGACGAGGGTGAGCCGGACTACGGCATCCAGGCCGCTCCCGCCGGATTTACCTGGCTGCCGCATCGGCCCTACGTCGTCTTCCTTAGCGCGACCAGTCGCGACGACAAGCTGTGGCCGGAGGCGAACTGGCTGGCCTTGGGGCGGCAACTGAATGCGCAGGGGATCAGTGCGATCCTGCCCGGCGGCAGCCCGGTCGAACGGGAACGAGCAAGTCGTCTGGCGGCCGGAATTCCCGGTGCCGTGGCCGCACCGGCCATGAACATTCCCGATCTGGCTGCCCTGCTCGCCGGTGGCCGCGCCGCAGTCGGTGTCGACACCGGCCTGACCCATCTCGCCGTTGCCCTCAAAGTGCCGACCGTCGCGCTCTACACGGCGACCGATCCAGGCCTGACCGGAGTTCTTGGTGTCGCCTTTCATCGCAATCTGGGTGGCAAGGGTCAGATTCCTTCGCCAGATGTCGTGTTGGCCGAATTGAAGTCGGCGCTGGCCTGATGGCACGTTTTTTCTATTCGGAGCTACTCTACCTGATCACGCCGCTGATCTGGCTGCGCCTCCTTTGGCGCGGCCGCAAACAGCCCGAATACCTGCAAAATCTCCGCGAGCGCTACGGTTTCTATCGCCAGGCGGCGCCGGAAAAACTGATCTGGGTGCACGCCGTCTCGGTCGGCGAAACCCGCGCAGCCCAGCCGCTGATCGAGGGCCTTCTGGCGCGCTGGCCGGATCATCGCATCCTGCTTACCGGCATGACGCCGACTGGCCGCGAAGCAGGCCGGCAGGTCTATGGCGACAAAGTCATCCAAGTCTATCTGCCCTACGATTATCCAGGCGCCGTCGACCGTTTCTTCCGCCATTTTTCGCCGGCTTTCGGCGTGCTGATGGAAACGGAGATCTGGCCCAACCTGCTGGCTGCCAGCAAACGCCGCAAAATTCCGGTCTTTCTCGTCAATGCCCGTCTTTCGGCCCGTTCGGCGCGCGGGTACGGGCGATTTTCGGCGTTGGCGCGGCCGGCTTTTTCGGCCCTGTCCGGCGTTGCAGCACAAACGGCAGGTGACGCCGAGCGCATCGCCGGGTTGGGGGCGACTGCCGTCGAGGTTTGTGGAAACCTGAAATTCGATGTCACGCCCCCCGCCGACAAGCTCGCCCTCGGCCATGAATGGCGGGCGGCGATCGGCCAGCGGCCAGTCTGGCTGGCGGCCAGCACGCGCGAGGGCGAGGAGCCGCTGGTGCTCGAGGCCTGGCGTGGCGTGGCTGTTCCCGATGCCTTGCTTGTCCTGGTGCCACGCCATCCCCAGCGTTTCAACGAGGTGGCTGCGTTGCTCGAGCAGCAGGGGGTAGCTACGGTCCGCCGCAGCGACGGTATGCCGGCGAACGATACGCAGGTTTGGCTCGGCGACAGCATGGGCGAGATGGCGGCTTATTTCGCCTTGGCCGACCTGGCCTTCGTCGGCGGCAGCTTGCTACCGCTCGGCGGTCAGAACTTGATCGAAGCCGCCGCCTGCGATTGCCCGGTTGTTGTCGGTCCGCACACCTTCAATTTCAAGCAGGCGACGGAAGATGCCATAGCAGCCGGCGCCGCAGAGCGGGTCGACAGCCCGCAAATGCTCGCTGCTACGGTGAACCGGATTTTTGGCCAAAAAATAAAATTGGCGGAAATGCGCTCGGCGGCCGGATCGTTCGCCCGCGCCCATCAGGGCGCGGCAGGCATGATGTTGGCGCTTATAACGCGCTGGATGGATCCAGCAGGGCGTTGATCTGGGCGACATCGTCCTCGCCCAGCGCGCCGGTCGAGGCTTTCAGTCGGAGTTGTGCCATCAGCGTGTCGAGCGTGGCCTTGGCCAGATCGCGGCGGGTGACAAAAACCTGATTCTCGGCGTTCAGCACATCGATATTGATGCGCACGCCCACTTCGTAGCCGAGCTTGTTTGATTCAAGAGCGGACTGCGATGAAACCAGTGCAGCTTTCAGGGCCTTGACTTGGGCCAGGCCGTTGGCTACGCCCAAGTAGTATTGGCGGGCCGACAGCGCGGCGCCACGGCGAGCGGCGTCCAGCCCAGACTGCGCAGCCATTCGGTTGGCGGTGGCCTCGCGCTGGCGCGAAACGGTCAGGCCGCCCTGAAAGAGCGGAATGTTGAGTTGAACGCCGATGTTCTGGAAATCGGTGTCGACTAGACCCAGCGTCGAGGCGTAGGACTTTGAGTGGCCCTGGTTTGCGACGAGATCAATGGTCGGGAAATGCCCGGCGCGCTGCTTGTCCACTTCGCGCGCTGCGATATCGGCAATGGCCTGCTGGACTTGTACGGTAATGCTGTCTTTTTCAGCAGCGGCGACCCACTGATTCATGTCGCTCGGTTGCGGCATGGTGAGTTCGGCATCCTTGCGCGTTGTCGCAAGCGTGCCTGGCGGTTTGCCGATGATCGCCTGCAAGGCATGCTGCCGGACCTCAAAATCGCTTTCGGCGGCGATCTCCTGAGCGGCGGCCAGATCGTAGCGGGCCTGCGCTTCATGGGTGTCGGTGATGGTCGTGGTGCCGACCTCGAAATTTTTCTTGGCCGACTCCAGTTGTTGGATGATGGCCGCCTTGTTGGCGCGCACAGCCCTCAGGTTCTCGATGGCATAAATTGCATCGAAATAGGCTTGCGCCACGCGCAGGATCAGATCCTGGCGGGCCTGCACGAAGTTGGCCTCGGCCTGAGCGACCTGCATTTTGGCCTGGTCGTAGGAAACCCAGTTCTGCCAACGGAACAGCGGCTGCGAGAGTGAGAGCTGGTAGTTGTTGGAGTTGTATTGCGGTTTTACAAGCGTCGGGCCGTTATGGGGGGAAATTTCTGTCTTGTTCCACACCGTATTTCCCGATAGCGTCAGGCTGGGCAGCAAGCCGGCCAGGCCCTGCGGCGCTTTTTCACGTCCGGCATCCAGCGTCGCACGGGCGGCAGCGTAGGTCGGATCGTTGTTTTGTGCGTCGCGATAGACCTGCATGAGGTCGGCGGCGAACAGCGGAGACGTGCAAAGGGACGAGGCGAACAGCCAAGCGAGTTTATTCATGCAACCCTCAATAACGGCGCATAGTGGAATCGACTTCGCCAGCCCAGGCCTCGACGCCGCCCATCAGGTTATAGACTGTGCCGTAGCCTTGGCGCTCAAGGAACATGGCTACCTGCATGCTACGACCGCCGTGATGACAGATGACGACGATCTCCTGATCGGGCTCGATTTCGGCGCATCGTAAGGGCACCAGATGCATCGGGATATTTTGCGATCCGGCCAACTGGCAAAGTTCGACTTCCCAAGGTTCGCGCACATCGAGTAGCACAGGGCTGGGCCGGCTGTCATCGGCCAGCCATTCGGCCAGTTGTTTAGCGCGAACCTGTTGCATCAGAAAGTGAAGCTCTCTTTCGCGGTAACGCCATCGAGTGCCGGAATGACCGTTTCGAAGAGGTTGACCGTGTTGTAAACGCCGTCGGCCGTACAGGTGATCAGTTGGGCCTCCATGACGGGCGCCTCACCAACGACGACTGCCAGTCGGCCACCGACGCGGAGTTGCTTGAGCAGGGCGTCAGGAACAGCCGGCAGCGAACCGGATACGACAATCGCATCGTAAGGGCCGCGCTGGGACCAGCCATTGGCGCCGTCGCCGAGTTCGATGGTGATGTTGGAAATGCCAGCGCGTTCGAAATTCTGTTTGGCAAGATCAAGTAGTGCTGGCCGGCGTTCGACCGTAACCACGTGCTCGGCACGGGCTGCCAGGAGGGCGGCCATGTAGCCGCTACCGGTGCCGATTTCGAGAACCTTGTCGGTTTTCTTGAGGCCCAGTTCCTGAAGCATCTTGGCTTCGATCTTCGGGGCCAGCATCAACTGGCCATCGCCAAGCGGGATTTCCATGTCTGCAAAAGCCAGATTGCGATAGGCCGGCGGGGTAAAGTCCTCGCGCTTGACAACGAATAGGAGGTCGAGAACCTGCGGATCCAGAACATCCCAGGGACGGATCTGCTGTTCGATCATGTTGAAGCGCGCTTGCTCGATGTTCATTGGTGGTCTCCGCAGACTAAATATTAGCACAAGCTAATATGTGTGTTCCGACAAATCAAAATTATACCTGACTCTCTTTTTCCGGCTTACGCAAACCCTGGCGCAGAAGGTCCATATGTATACGCAAATACATCTGTGGGTCGCTCTCGCTGCCTTGGCAGCAACTCATCGAGTAACGCCAGATCAGCAGCATCAAAATGGGGGCGATGACGACGTCGACCGTGGTTTCGACGTCCAGGCCGCGAAACTCGCCACTTTCCATGCCGCGTCGAAGTGCGCTACCCACGAGGGCTCGACCTCGGCTGATCACGTTTTCGTAATAGAAGCTTGCTAGTTCGGGGAAATTTCGTGATTCGGCCACCATGAGTTTGGGGATGCCTGCGTACGCAGTCTGACCAATCTTTGTCCACCAGTTTGCAAGCAGAAGTTCCAGCAGGTCGAAGCTGCAGCCGCTATGCTTGGCTGCTATCGCCTCGTTTTCGGCGATGACCGGGATGATTCCTTCCTGAATTACCGCCTTGAATAACGCCTCCTTGTTCTCGAAATAGAGATACAGCGTTCCTTTTGAAACACCGGCGCGTGCCGAAACGTCTTCGAGGCGGGTGGCGGCGAAACCTTTTTCGACGAACAGGCTGAGCGCCGCCTCAAGAAGTTCTGACGGACGGGCTTCCTTGCGTCGCTTGCGGGGAGTCGCAGAATTGGGCATGGTAATTTAATGACTCGTTGGTCATTAAATTACCATCAGGGCTACTTTCCGGTCAACGGCCTTCCTTGATCAGGCGGCCACCCGCAGGCTGAATGGGGCGGGCGTTGTTTTTATATAGCCTGCTGAAAATGTTGATCTGATCCGCTGAGACCTGCACAGGTTGCTTCATGACCAGCCATAGAACGCCTTCGGAACAGGGCGGCGTGGTGAGTGAGCCCATATAGGTATAGTAGTTGCGAGCGCTTGGCAGCAAGGTGTTCAGATCGATCATGGTGGTTGGCGGTGCTACCGGCAGATTCTTTTCCAGCGGCATGTTGTTCCATAAGGTCTGGATGAAAGCGTTTTCCATACCGCGTTCGAGCAGCACTGCGACAACGGCAAGTTGGCCATCGTCGGCCTTGTGCACGAGGTGGGCAACCATGTCGAAGCGCTGGCCGTTGACCTTTTCTTCCGACGGGCGGTGGAAATGGAGCTGGACCAGTTCGTAGGTCTTGCCGGTCAGGGAAATCGAACTTTCACCGACTTCAACCTGAATCGTGTGGCCATTGTCCACGATGCGGAAGGTCGATGGGCGGTAGTTGAATTTGATCGGCTCCAGGTCGACCTTGATACCTTCCTTGATGTCGATCGGAGACTGCCGTTCGCCGATGGCGCAGACCTTGTTTTTCGGGTCGAGCTTCGACCAGTTTTCCGGGCCGCCGGCGCCTTCGTAGTCCCAATGGATGTGCGCGTGCTGCTTGGCTGGTTCAAGATGGGCCAATTCCAGCATGTAGCCTTCAGGTTTCGGTGCTTTTTTCGGCTTTGGGGCTGGCGCCTGGGTGGTGTGAACGATGACGGTTGACGGTTTTGGCGCGGCCACCTTGACCGGTGCTGGTGCGGGCGGCGGCGGGGGGGGCGGTGCGGCTTCCTTGGCACTCTCCTTCGCGTTTTCCATGGCCGCTTTGAGATTGGGCTTTATGGACGGAATCGCACCCTCCTTTGGTGCATCTGCAGCCTTGATGGCTTCGGGCTTTTCGGCCTTGACCATTTCCTTCTTGAGCATCGCCTCGTTGGCTGCTTTCAGCTGGCCGGCGGCCTCATTGGCCTTCTGGGCGATTTCGACGGCGCCCTCTTTGGGTGGGCGACAGACCTCGCGCAAAACCTTGTCGTCGAGGGTGCCGGTGCGCACGGGGAGGTCTGCACCCTTGATCTCTTCTTCGCGGACGACGTCGGTTTCGTTTTTCTTGAAAATGCGTCTGATCGTGTTGGCGCTGCGTGTCGTGCAGTCGTAGCGCGTAACGGCTTCAATCACGCGGTAGGGCGCACCTGAACGACCATCGACCAGTTCCTTTTCGAGTACGACGCGGCCCTGCGCCTGCACGGTGTTGCCTTCGCGCTTGAGGCTGGTGCGATCAAGCTCGATGCGCTTGCCGGGTTCGGAAGAAATGGTTTGCCAAGTCGGCGCCGCCGCGGCGGCAAAGGGCAGTGCAGCCAGCAGGCTGGCGATCATCAGTTGGCGCATGTTGCTTCCCTCGTTTTCTCTTAGAATTCTGGCGCTTGTCGACGGTATTTCGGCTGGTTTCGAGAAATCTTGAGCACCTTTTGTCATTCCTTGCATTTTGCCTGTATTTCCAGTAACTTGCAGCCTCTCGTTAGGGGTGCCCGACTTGATTCGGGCTGAGAATCACCCTTCGAACCTGACCGGGTCATGCCGTCGTAGGGAAACGAACTTTGTTGCTCCTTGCCCGTCTTACCCGCTGCACCCACGCATGGAGCTTCAATGAACGCCACCGAACAATTTCTCGCCGCCAACGCCCACGTTGACGAGGCCGCAGTCAAGCCGCTGCCCAATTCCCGCAAGGTTTATATCGAAGGCTCCCGTCCGGATATCCGCGTCCCGATGCGCGAAATCTCTCAGGACGACACGCCGACCGCCTTCGGTGGCGAAAAGAACCCGCCGATCTACGTTTATGACTGCTCCGGCCCGTACTCCGACCCGGCCGCCAAGATTGACATCCGCTCTGGTCTGCCCGCCCTGCGCGCCCAATGGATTGCGGAGCGCGGCGACGTTGAAGAGCTCCCCGGCCTGAGCTCCGAGTTCGGCCGCATTCGTGCCGAAGACAAGGCGCTCGACGAACTGCGTTTCCCCGGCCTGCACCGCAAACCCTTGCGCGCCAAGGCCGGCAAGAACGTCAGCCAGATGCACTATGCCCGGCAAGGCATCATCACTCCCGAGATGGAATACGTCGCCATCCGCGAAAACAACAATCGTCGCGCCTACATGGAAAGCCTGAAGAATACGGGCCCGATGGGCGAGAAGATGGCCAAGTTGCTTGGCCGCCAGCACCCCGGCCAGAACTTCGGCGCCAGCATTCCGGAAGAAATCACCCCTGAATTCGTGCGCAGCGAAATTGCCCGCGGCCGCGCCATCATCCCGAACAACATCAACCACCCGGAAAGCGAGCCGATGATCATCGGCCGCAACTTCCTGACCAAGATCAACGCCAACATCGGCAACTCGGCCCTCGGCTCGTCCATTCAGGAAGAAGTCGAG
>JAEUOG010000003.1 GCA_016790815.1 Dechloromonas sp. | reverse complement strand
GCCTTGGCCGCTTCTTCGGCCATGTCGTCCGGTTCGAGTTCGACGAAATCGGTCTGCATCAGAACCCCGACCTCAACCTCCACTTCGTTGACCAGCAGGATGTTGAGCGGCAGGACGCCCTTCAGGTGCTCATCGCGGTCGACCACGAACAACTGGTCGGTATGGTCGGGCAGTTCGTCGAACCGGCGCAGATAACGCAGCACGACTTCCAGCGTGATGTCCTCGCGCACGGTGACCATGTCGAAGTCCATGATCGAGCCGACCGAATCCTCGGCATAGGACATCGCGGCCCGCAACTGCTCGCGCTCCTCGACCGAGAGGCCGCGAAACACGTCGTCGATGACGCCTTGCGGCAGGTCGGGAGCAAGGTCGGCCAGTTCGTCGGCATCGAGGGTCTCGGCGGCAGCGACCAGCTCGGTCCGCTCCATCGAGTCGATCAGGCTTTCGCGGACGGCATCCGAGACTTCGAGGAGGATTTCGCCTTCGCGTTCGGCCTTGACCAGATCCCAGGCGATCAGGCGCTCATCGAGCGGCAATGCTTCGAGGATGTAGGCGATGTCGGCCGGGTGCATCGGCGCCAGGCGGGCCTGCAACTCGTTCAGATGCTGCTTGTGAACGATGTCCTCAACCAGGTCGTGGCGCGGCCCTTCCTGCCGGTGCACCAGTTCCTCGACCAGCTTGTGCCGGGCAAGCAGGGTCTGCACCTCGGCGAGGCGCTCCTGCAAGTCTTCGGTATCGGTCAGCTGGGCTTCTTCGCTCATGGTGCGGCGCCGCAAAAGGTGTGGCATTTTAGCATCGGGCGAAGATCAGGGTTTCCACAAAATTACGCTAGAAAATCCCTGTTTCGGCAATTCTCATGGAACTTCGGCGCCAGGCATTCTGCCCAGAATGATCGCCGTCTTGCGCCCCAAACCGGGCGCGCTGCGATTCCGGTCGTAATAGCGCGGATTCGGCACCATGCCCGCCAACCGCGCCGCCTGTTCCGGGCCTAGTTGGGCGGCGCTGCCGTTGTAATAGTGTCGAGCGGCAGCTTCGGCACCGAAGACGCCGTTACCCCACTCAATCACGTTGAGGTAAACCTCGAGTATCCGCCGCTTGCTCCACAGGTTTTCCAGCATGAGCGTAATGATTGCCTCCTCGGCCTTGCGGAAATAGGACTTGGTCGGTGTCAGGAACAGGTTTTTTGCCAGTTGCTGGCTGATGGTCGAACCACCGGCTGCGAAACGTCCCTTCTTCTGGTTTTTTTCCAGCGCTTTCTGCATTCCTTCCCAGTCGAAGCCTTCGTGATCGACGAACTTGGCATCTTCGGCCGAGACGATGGCGCGCTTGAGATGAATCGAAATCCGCTCGTAAGGCACCCATTGCTTTTTGAGCTGGGCCTCGGGCGCCTTCTGGCGCAATTCGGCCAGGCGTATTTCCATAAAACGGGTTTCGCCGGGATTGACCCAGCCCCAGAACAGCACCCAGCCAAGCAGCCATAGCTGCCAGATCAGGAACAGACCGACGAGACCCAGCACGGCCCATTTGAACCAGCGACCGAGGACGCTCATGCCGCCAGTTTTGCTCTCAGGTCAGCCAGCACCTGAGCGGTTGCCGGCCGCACGCCACGCCAGACAAAAAAAGCCTCGGCCGCCTGCTCGACCAGCATGCCGAGTCCGTCAGCCCGTTGCCCAGCCCCCTGTTCGCGAGCCAGCGCGATAAAAGGCGTTTCTCCTTTGCCGTACATCATGTCGTAGGCCAGCGAGTCGGGCGCAAAAATGCCGGCCGGCAGCGGCAAACTCTCGCCGGAAAGGCTTACTGAGGTAGCGTTGACAACCAGATCGAAGCAATAGCCTGCAGTTTTTGCGAAACTTCCACCGTCGACCGCAGCAGTGTCGGCAAACGATGCTGCCAACGCGATGGCCTTGTCGGTGCTGCGGTTGGCGATGAACAACGAAGCAGGCTTCTCAGCCAGCATCGGCGCTATCACCCCGCGCGAGGCACCGCCGGCACCGAGCAGAAGAATGCGTTTGCCAGCCAGCGCAAAGCCGAGGTTATGCGTAATGTCGCGAACCAGCCCGGCGCCATCGGTGTTGTCGCCAAATACTTTGCCGTCGCTGAACATCAGCGTATTGACGGCTCCGGCCCGCGCAGCGCGCTCGGAAAGACGAGATGCCAACCGAAAAGCGTCTTCCTTGAAAGGCACGGTGACATTCGCCCCCTTGCCGCCCGCCGCAACGAATTGGGAAATAGCCTCTTGAAAGCCGTCGACCGCAGCAAGGCGTGCTTCGTAGACCAAATCCTGCCCGCTTGCTGCGGCGAAAGCAGCGTGGATGGCCGGGGATTTTGAGTGGGCAATCGGATTGCCGAAAACTGCGTAGAGATCGCTCATTTGCTGGCTGTATTGAGGGCATCGCCCTGCGTGAAATACCAGGTCCGGGCGAAGGACAGTACCGTTGCTCCGCCCAGCGCATCCAACGGAATGGCACCGAATGGCGCCGACATCCTGAGAATGCGCAGCGCCGCCTGATCGAGAACCTTGTGTCCCGATGATCGCGAAATCTCCGCGCTATACAGGCTGCCATCCTCGGCGCGTAATTCGACAAAAATCACGACTGCGCCGTAGAGTTTGCCGCGCGCTTCGGGCGGATAGTTCAGTGTCCCGATACGCTCGATCTTCTGCTTCCAGGCATCGAGGTAGGCGGCCAAGCCATACTCCTCGGTGCGCGCACCGACAAACTTCTTGCGCGGCTTTTTGCTGTATTCATCGGCCGACTTGCTGATCTCGCCCTCGAGGCGGGCCATTGCCCGGGCCGACTCGGCGAGGTCGAGCCCGCTCACACTGGGCACTACCGGTGACGGTTGCTCGCTGGCTGTCGTTGCGGCTGCAACGCTGCGCAGATTTTTGGCCTGCGTGAGCAGTCGCTGTTGAGCCGCTTCAAGCTCCTGTACTCGGCGTTGCATCTGCTGGATGGCATCGCCATCGTTCTTATGTGGCGAAGGCGGCAAGGGCGTCTTGGCCCGCCTGTTCTCGTCGGTATTGCCGCCACCATCAAGATTGGACTGTGCCAGCGCCTGGGCATCCGTGGGCTTGCGCGACGATTTGGCGTTGACCAGGATAATGTCCATGGCCTTTTCGCGGAAGGTTTGCGAATGCTCCGGAAACTTGAAGTGCAGCGTCAGCAGCAGGACATGAATACCGAGCGAGATGCCCAACGCGAACCACAGGCGGCGATCCTGCTTCGCCACCCGGGATACGGGCAGGACACGCTTACCTGTCACTGCTCCTCGTCCTCCGTGGCGTCGGCCAGGTCGCCTTCGCCCAGCAGGCTAACGAACCGGCAACTGACTTCCGGCGCCAGCAGATCCAGATTCTCGATGGCCAGACGAACGCGTTGCCCAGCGACCAGATCAGCGGGCAGGGAAGGCACGCGCAGCAATAAAGGCAGATGGTCGAGCTTGATACTTTGTTCCCGGCGTACAGTGGCCTCGATTTCAGTCAAAGCGTGTTGCTGGATCCAGCGCAAGCACCAATACCGCTCCATCTGGCGCTGAAAATCGGCGTAGGCGGCGTAGGTCAGCTCGAAATCGCGCATGGCGCCGAATAATTCAGCTGACTTCTGTGCAAACGCCGGCGTTTCACCCTTCAAACAGGCAATCAGCTGCCATTGGTTGACCATATCGCAGTAGCGGCGCAGCGGCGAGGTCATCCACGCATACTGCGGCACGCCGAGGCCCTCGTGCGGCAGCGGCGAGGTCGTCATGCGGACCTTGCCCTGCGTCTGGGCACGATACAGGCAGGCGATATTGTTTTCGGCGAGCAGGCCGCCCCAGGTCGAATTGGCGACGATCATGAGTTCGGCGACCAGCTTGTCGAGCGGGCTGCCGCGCTTGCGTTCGGAAATCTCGACGGTGCAGTTGTCCGGATCGGCCAGATCGCCGACGATCTCGAAGTTGTAGTCGTTGACGCCCTGCATCGCCGACGGCTTGCCACGCCGGCCTTCGCAGGCGTTGGCGAAGTGCCAGAGGTGCACCAGTTCGTCCTTGAACGGCTGGTCGGGCAGCGGCCCATTGATCGTTTCGGCGTTGAACCACGGCTCGATTTCATGGTGGCGCAGGTTGGCGGCGATGTGCACCATTTCCAGCCGCGATTCGTGGCTGAGGATTTCCAGCGACTCATTGACCGTCAGGTACAACGACACGGCCGGGCAATCGACGCCGCCGGCCAGCGTGTAGTTCTGGACCACGGCATCGGGCAGCATGGTGATCTTGTTGCCGGGCATGTAAACCGTCGACAAGCGGGCGCGGGCAATGCCATCGAGCGGCGAGCCGTGTTCGATGGCCAGCCCCGGTGCCGCGATGTGAATGCCGATGCGCGAACCGACGCCGGGCAGTTTGACGACCGACAGCGCGTCGTCAATTTCGGTGGTGTTGGCGTCGTCGATCGAGAAGGCGCGGACGTCGGCGCGCGGCAGGTCGCGCGGCAATTTTGGCGCCTCAAGGGCGGGGAAGGCCACGCCCTTGGGGAATTGTTCGTGCAGGAAACGGCGGCAATGCAGGAAGTAGGGCGACTTGATGGCACCGCACTTGAAGAGCATTTGCGCCGCCGTCAGGCCGGTTTCGGCGCAGGCGGTTTCGAAGGCTTTGGTTTCGGGTTTGTTGCGGTCCGGCGCGTAGAGCAGGGCGTCGGTCATCACGCCGATTTCCGGCGGCAGGCGGAATTCTCTCAGCTCGACAATCCAGCCTTCCATCGCGAGCGCTTGCTGACGCTTTTTTTCAAGGCTGGCCAGAGCAGCTGCGAGAATGTCGGCAGGCGCCTTACGGAAGCGGCCCTTGCCTTTGCGGTGGAAATAGACGGGCGCGGCGTGCACTGCAAGCAGCACCGCCGTCGCTTCGAGCGGGCTGGGCTCGTGTCCGTAGTAATCACGGGCAAAATCCAGAAACGAAAATTCGCCATCGTTCACGCACTCCCAGAGGAATTCAGCTTCGATCTCTTCGGCCAGCGGCGTGGCCTGATCGAGCAAGGCCGCCGCCGACGGTTTCTCGAAACGCAACAACACCGTTGCGGCCTTGATCTTGCTGCGCTTGCCGCTCGGCATTTCGACCTGCAACGAACTGTCGTTGTCGGCCATGATGCTGCCGGCTTTAAAACCGCCATCTTCTTCAAACAATACATTCATCGCCGGATTATAGCCCAGCGAATTCAATGATTTGCGGCAGAAAGCAGGGAAATTGCGTGAAGCCGTGTTCACCGCCCGGCAACACTGTTTGCCGGCAGCCGGCGTAGAAATCCACGGCCTGCCGGTAATCCAACACCTCGTCGCCGGTTTCGGCGAGCAGCCAGTAGCGCTCCGGCGTCGGCTGCCTGACCTGGGCTTGCAGCTGCGCGGCGTGCGCTTTGGTGAATGTAAATGGCTCGCCGGTGTGGAAGTTGGCGTGATCGCCGACAAATCTGGCCAAATCCAGACGGTCGACCGCAGCAGGGTTGATCAGCACGGCTTTCAGGTCGTACTTTTCCACCAGATGGTTGGCGTAATGCCCGCCCAGCGAACTGCCAATCAGGGTGACTGGCCCGTCGGCCTGTTCGATCAGGCGACTGAGGCTGACTACGGCCTCATCAGGCACCGTCGGCAGTTGTGGGCAGACGAACTGTGCCGCCATGCCGCACCGTGCCATTTCTTCGGCCAGCAACTGCGATTTCCACGCGGCTGGTGACGAACAGAAGCCGTGGAGATAGAGAATCATGGTGGAGCAGGATAATCGCCACGCCAAAAAAGAACAATCCCGCTAGCGCGGGACTGTTCCTGACAAATTCACGGCGAAGGCTATTTCTTTAGGCTATGTAATCTTTGCATGTTGGTCTATAACAAAGTTATCTGAATCAATTGGATAGGTGTTGAGATGAAGGCCAATGATTTTCGGAAACTGTCGAGCAGTTTGAAGGATCTAACCCCGCACCAGCGGCAAGTTCTGG
>JAEUOG010000026.1 GCA_016790815.1 Dechloromonas sp. | reverse complement strand
CTGCGCCGCGCCCGTGCCGCTGCCGCCAACATCATCCCGACCAAGACCGGTGCCGCCAAGGCTGTCGGCCTGGTGCTGCCGCAACTGGTTGGCAAGGTTGACGGTTTCGCCCTGCGCGTACCGACCATCAACGTCTCGCTGGTCGACCTGACCTTCACAGCTGACCGCGCCACCACCAAGGAAGAAATCAACGCCTTGATGACCGCTGCCGCCAACGGCCCGCTCAAGGGCATCATGGACGTCAACAACGAGCCGCTGGTTTCCAGCGACTTCAACCACACCACCGTTTCTTCCACCTTCGACGCCACCCAGACCCGCGTCATCAAGGGCGAAGACGGCTCGGTGCTGGTCAAGGTTCTGGCCTGGTACGACAACGAGTGGGGTTACTCCTGCCGCATGCTCGACGCTGCACGTGCCTGGATGGCCGCCAAGTAAGCTGTTTGTTTCATAAAAGGGGCCGCAAGGCCCCTTTTGTTTCACCCCTTCCCGATAGACTTCCGGAGGAATCAAGATGCACAAAACGCACCGTATTGCCTTCCTGACCGCCATCGCCGCGATGTTTTTCGCAACAACGGCCATTGCTGCCGAAGAGCCCGCCAAGAAGGAAGAGGCCGCCGAACCCGTCATCGTTGGCAACCCGCCGGCCGATTCTCCGTTTGGCAAGCTCAGGATCGGCATGAGTTACGAGGAAGTCATCGCCATTGTCGGCAAGCCGACCAGCGAATCGAGCTGGTGCACCGGCAAGCAGAACATTCCGTTTTACTTCGGCGATGACAAAGGCCGGGCCGAAGCCCAATTCAAGGGGATGGGCAAACTTGACTTCAATGCCGGCGTAACAATGTTCCCGTTCCGTATCTGCAAGGGCAGCACGCCTACCACGCTGATTTATGTCGAGTACAACCCGGAAGCCACCGGCGAAGCGACGAAATAATCATCACGAACCACGACCGGACACCCCATGCCTCTGCGTCTTGCCATCAATGGTTATGGTCGTATCGGTCGCTGCTTTTTGCGTGCACTGCTGGAATCCCCGGCAGCGCACAATCTTCAGGTGGTCGCCATCAATGAACCGGCCAATCTGGAGAGCATGGCCTACCTGACGCGCTTCGATTCAACCCACGGCCGCTTTCCCGGCAGCGTCGATGTTGCCAAGGGACGCCTGCTGATCGACGGCCGGCCAATCCGCATCAGCCATGCACGCACGCCGGAGGAGGTCGACTGGCGCGACATCGACCTCGTGGTCGAATGTTCCGGCTTCTACGGTCAACGGGAAAAACTGACCCAATTCATCGCCGCTGGCTGCCCGCGCCTGCTCCTCTCGCACCCAGGCGCCAGTGCGGACGATGTCGACGCGACCATCGTCGCCGGCATCAATCAGAACATCCTGACCGGGAGCGAGCGCCTTGTCTCGGCAGCTTCGTGCACGACCAACGCCATCGTCCCGATTCTCGACCTGCTCGACCGTGAGGTCGGAGTGGAGCAGGCCTTGCTCACCACGCTGCACTCGGTCATGAACGACCAGCCGCTGATCGATGGTTACCACCACGACGATCTGCGCCGCACGCGATCGGCCATGCAGTCCATCATCCCGGTGTCCACCGGCTTGGCCCGTGGCGTCGAGCGTCTGCTGCCACAACTGGCCGGCCGTGTTCAAGCCAAGGCGATCCGCGTACCGACAACCAACGTCTCGGCCATCGATCTGACCATCAGTACCGAGCGCCCCGTTTCCGCGCACAGCATCAACATGCTGCTCGCCGATGCCGCGCATGGACCGCTGAAAAAACTGATCGCCTATTCCGAGGCCGCCCATGCCTCGATCGATTTCAATCACGACCCGCACTCGGCCATTGTTGATGGCAGCCAGACGCGGACCGCCGGCACCCATCTCGTGAACCTCTTTGTCTGGTTCGACAACGAATGGGGATTTGTCAACCGCATGCTCGAAGTCGCCGACCACTGGTCGCGCCTGTGGCACAACCACGACCAATATAATTAACTGCCAATACTGGAGATTTACATGAACGTTATCAAACTTACCGACCTGGACGTTTCCGGCAAGCGCGTCTTCATTCGCGCCGACCTCAACGTGCCGCAGGACGAAGCCGGCAACATCACCGAAGATACGCGTATCCGGGCATCGCTGCCGTCGATCAAGTATTGCCTGGAAAAGGGCGCGGCCGTGATGGTCACATCCCACCTCGGCCGTCCGACCGAAGGCGAACTGACCCACGAAGACAGCCTGATGCCGGTAGCCGTGCGCCTCGGCCAGATGCTGCACACTTCAGTTCGCCTGATCACCGACTGGGTCGACGGTGGCTTCGACGTCAAACCCGGAGAGGTCGTCCTGCTCGAGAACTGCCGCGTCAACAAGGGTGAAAAGAAGAACAACGACGAGCTGGCACAAAAGATGGCTAAGCTCTGCGACATCTACGTCAATGACGCTTTCGGCACCGCCCACCGCGCCGAAGCCACCACCCACGGCATCGCCAAATACGCCCCGGTCGCTTGCGCCGGCATGCTGATGGGCGCCGAGATCGACGCGCTGACCAAGGCCCTGCGTGAACCGAAACGTCCGCTTGTCGCCATCGTTGGCGGCTCCAAGGTGTCCAGCAAGCTGACCATTCTCAAGTCGCTGGCCAGCAAGGTCGACCAGCTGATCGTCGGCGGCGGCATCGCCAACACCTTCCTGCTCGCCCACGGCAAGCGCATCGGCCACTCGCTGGCTGAGCCGGATCTGGTCAAGGAAGCCCACGCGATCATGGACATCATGAAGGAACGCGGCGCCGAAGTGCCGTTACCGACCGACGTCGTCGTCGCTGACGAAGTCTCGGCGCTGGCCCGTGCCAACAAGATTTCGGTCGATGATGTGCACGCCAACGATCGCATTCTCGACGTCGGCCCGAAAACCGCCGCCAAGCTGGCCGAGATCATCGCCAACGCCGGCACCATTGTCTGGAACGGCCCGGTCGGCGTCTTCGAGCTGCCGCAGTTCGCCGGCGGCACCAAGATGATGGCCTCGGCCATCGCCCACTCCGAGGCCTTCTCGATCGCCGGCGGCGGTGACACGCTGGCCGCCATCGCCAAGTTCCATATCGCCGAAGATGTCGGCTACATCTCCACAGGCGGCGGTGCCTTCCTCGAGTTCCTCGAAGGCAAGACCCTGCCGGCGATCGAGGTTCTGGAACAACGCGCCGCGAAATAATGCTGCAAGAAGTCGGCCGCAGCATTCCTGCGGTCGACTGCAAGAACAGACCAAAAAACAACAAAAGGACGGAGAAGACATGTCACGCCATACCAAGATTGTTGCCACCCTAGGCCCTGCCTCATCGACGCCCGAAGTTCTCGAGCGCATGGTGCTGGCCGGCATCGACGTCGTCCGGATGAATTTTTCGCATGGCTCCGCAGATGACCACAAGGCACGTGCCGAAGGCATTCGCGCAGCAGCGGCCAAGTTTGGCCGCACGGTCGGTATTCTCGGCGACCTGCAGGGGCCGAAGATTCGCGTCGGCAAGTTCGAGAGCGGCAAGATCACCCTCGTCGCCGGAGCCGCCTTCATCCTTGACGCGCAATGCGCGCTCGGCAACCAGGAGCGGGCCGGCCTCGATTACAAGGATCTGCCAAAGGATGTCGTCCACGGCGACATCCTGCTACTTGATGACGGCCGCCTGAAACTGGAAGTCGTTGGTGTACGTGGCCAAGAAATCCACACCCGCGTGCTGGTTGGCGGAGACCTGTCGAACAACAAGGGCATCAATCGCCAGGGCGGCGGCCTGACCGCGCCAGCGCTGACCGCCAAGGATATGGACGACATCAAGACCGCCGCGCTGATCGGCGTCGATTTCGTTGCCGTCTCCTTCCCGAAAAGCGCAGCCGACATGTACATGGCGCGCCAGTTGTTGCGCGCTGCCGGCAGCACCGCCGTGCTCATCGCCAAGATCGAACGCGTCGAGGCCGTCGAGAACCTCGCGGAAATCCTCGATGCCTCCGACGGCGTCATGGTGGCCCGTGGTGACCTGGCGGTCGAAGTCGGCGATGCAGCGGTGCCGGCCCTGCAGAAAAAAATGATCCGCATGGCACGCGACATGAACAAACTGACCATCACCGCCACCCAAATGATGGAGTCCATGATCTCGTCGCCGGTGCCGACCCGCGCCGAAGTCTCGGACGTAGCGAATGCCGTGCTCGACGGCACCGACGCGGTCATGCTTTCGGCCGAAACAGCCGCTGGCAAATATCCGGTCGAAGTCGTCGAGTCGATGGCCCGCATCTGCGTCGAAGCCGAACGTTCAGCCGAAGTCACGCTCGACCGCGAGTTCCTCGATCGCGTCTTCACGCGCATCGATCAGTCGATCGCCATGGCCGCCATCTGGACTGCACATCATCTCAAGGTCAAGGCCATCGCTGCACTGACCCAGTCCGGCTCGACGGCGCTGTGGATGAGCCGAATGAACTGTGGCGTGCCGATCTACGCGCTGACGCCGGATACCGAATCGGTTGGCCGCATGGTGCTCTACCGCGGCGTCTGCCCGCTGTTGATGGAGCAGCAGCACACTGACCGCGACCGCCTTCTGGCCGAAGCGGAACAACTGCTGATCGACCGTGGCGTCGTCGAATACGGCGACCTGATCGCCCTGACGATCGGCGAGCCCATCGGCTCTGCCGGGGGCACAAACACACTCAAGATCGTCCGAGTCGGCGAACATCAAATCCTTTAAAATACCCTGATTAACTAATCAAGCAACCGAACTGGAGTTCCCATGCCGCTCGTATCCATGCGCCAACTGCTCGACCACGCCGCCGAAAACGGCTACGGTCTGCCCGCTTTCAACGTCAACAACATGGAACAGGTCTGGGCCATCTGCGAAGCAGCCAGCCAGATCGACGCCCCGGTCATCATGCAGGCCTCGGCCGGCGCCCGCAAATACGCCGGCGAACCCTTCCTGCGCCACCAGATTCTGGCCGCCCTCGAAGCCTACCCCAACCTGCCCATCGTCATGCACCAGGACCACGGCCAAAGCCCGGCCGTCTGCATGGGTGCCATCCGCTCCGGCTTCACCTCGGTCATGATGGACGGCTCGCTCGAAGCCGACGGCAAGACCACCGCCTCCTATGAATACAACGTCGCCGTCTCCAAAGAAGTCGTCAAGCTGGCCCACTCCATCGGCGTTTCCGTCGAAGCCGAACTCGGCGTTCTGGGCAGCCTTGAAACCATGATGGGCGACAAGGAAGACGGCCATGGTGCCGAAGGCAAGATGACCCGCGAGCAACTGCTCACCGACCCGGATCAGGCCGCCGACTTCGTCAAGCAGACCAATTGTGATGCGCTGGCCATCGCCATCGGCACCAGCCACGGCGCCTACAAATTCACCAAGAAGCCCACCGGCGACATCCTCGCCATCGACCGCATCGCCGAAATCCACGCCCGCATCCCGAACACCCACCTCGTCATGCACGGCTCGTCCAGCGTGCCGCAGGAACTGCTGGCTGAAATCCGCGAATTCGGCGGCGACATGAAGGAAACCTACGGCGTGCCGGTCGAGGAAATCGTCAAGGGTATCGCCCACGGCGTGCGCAAGGTCAATATCGACACCGACATCCGCCTCGCCATGACCGGCGCCATCCGCCGCTACATGGCCGAGAACCCGGGCAAGTTCGACCCGCGCGACTACCTCAAGCCGGCCCGCGAAGCCGCCAAGAAAATCTGTCTCGCCCGCTTCGAAGCCTTCGGCTGCGCCGGCCGCGCCAGCCAGATCAAGCCGATGTCGCTGGAAAAGATGGCAGATCGCTACGCCAAGGGCGAACTGAACCAGATCGTGAAATAAGCCATTTTTTCCGGTCGACCGTGAAAGCCGCCTGCGGGCGGCTTTTTTACGGGCGGAACATGTCCAAGATACAGACCGGCCATTGCCATTTGAGACTGAGGATATGCATGCTGCTGAAGCCGCGAGGTAGACCTGAGTATTGCCGACGCGCTCGTGAAGGGCTGCGCATTCTCTCGGCCGGTCAGCCAAAGGCGGCCTCTCTCCATCTCAGGCCTTAGAGAACCTTTATGCTTCCAATAAACGGCTCTACGACAATAGTCGAATCCAGTATCTTGGAGCTGCCGACAAGCTGCTCTGCGGCTTGTTTTCTATACGACTCATGAGAACTCCTGCCTCTTCAATATATGCAAGCGGGCCCTGCTCAGACAAGGCCATCGTCAGCAGTATTGCAGACTGCACCGAGGCAAATGGGCTCGTATGCTGATGTGCCTTGAAGAGCAAGCGCAGCCTCAACGGTTCAGCAAAAATACCTACTGCTATACTCGATGCCCTCATAACACCGAAACCGCAGGCAGTCAGACTGCGTAGGGCGGTTTCAACCATGGATATATTTCTACTAGTCGTACTCATCCTTATCAATGGCGTATTTGCCATGTCGGAAATAGCAGTCGTCTCCTCGCGCAAGGCGAGGCTCCAGAATCTGGCAGACGACGGCAGCCTGGGGGCAGAAGCAGCACTCTCCCTGCACCAGGAACCCTCCAGTTTCTTGTCCACGATTCAGGTCGGCATCACTTCGGTTGGTATCATGAGTGGCGCCATTGGTGAAGCCGCGCTTGCAGCCCCCTTAGCTGCCTGGATGGCTGGCTTCCCACCGCTTGAACCGTATGCAAATAGCGTAGCCCTCGGCCTCACCGTGGTAGTACTGACCTATTTTTCTGTCGTGGTTGGTGAGTTGGTACCCAAGCGCTTGGCCATGCTGGCACCTGAGGGTATCGCATCGTTGATTGCCCGACCCATGATGCTGCTGGCAAAAGTGACACACCCGGTGGTTGTCATCCTTTCCGGCACCTCAACGGCTATCCTGAGTATGCTTGGTGCTCGCCGCAAGGAAGAGCCTCCAGTCACCAACGACGAAATCAAGGTGCTGATGGAGCAAGGGTCTGAGGCCGGCGTCTTCCATGAAAGCGAACAAGAACTCGTCTCCAACGTCCTGCGCCTGGATGAGCAAAAAATCGCGGCCATCATGACGCCGCGCCGTGAGATGTTCGTCATCGACCTTGACGAAGGTGACGAAGCTGTTCGCCAGCAAATCATCGAAACCGAGTATTCGCGGCTTGTTGTTTGTCGAAATGGCATAGAGCATGTTCTTGGCATCTTGCAGACCGGGGATCTTCTCAAGAAAGCGCTGCCAGGTCACTGCATTACCGTCGTTGATATTGAAGCCGTCCTTCACGCTCCGTTGTATGTACCGGAAACAGTTACCACCACCCAGTTGCTGGAGAACTTCCGCCGTGCGCGTCTACAGTTTGCTCTTATCGTCGATGAATATGGCGATGTCCAGGGCGTGGTGACCTTGACTGACGTCATGTCAGCTATTGTCGGGGAACTTTCTGAACCGGAAAGGCCGGAAGAGCGCGACATGATTCAGCGTGAGGATGGCTCGTGGCTGGTTGATGGCGATGTGGGCGTCGAACGTATGAAGTCGACACTCGATATTGAGGATGACCTACCGGGCGAAGATGAAAATGGCTTCCACACGTTGGGCGGCTTCATCATGCATGCCTTGGGGCGAATTCCCGCACCGACCGACCATTTTGACGCTGCCGGGTGGCGGTTTGAGGTCATGGACATGGACAAAAACCGGGTCGACAAGGTACTTATCTCTGTAATTGCCGAGTCTAACCACACAGCTAACACACAACAGGCAAACACCAGCCCTTAAGGGGCGAAACTGGCTGTGGCTTGAAGTGACAAGCGGTCATAGACAGCGCCTTGGGGTTGCGCCTTAGATGTCCGGCACATTGCCGCCCGACTTGGGCCAGTGGCCCTATGAAAGGACTGGCCGACGAATTGACGCCGTCTTAACGTCCCAAAACCCTTCCAATTTCCACTGCTTTTTCCGGTTGACCGCAGCAAGCCTTCCCGCAGCTGCCATCATAGGGCCCGGGTGTTTCTGGCGTCGCCGAGCCCTTCGTTAAGCAATTCATCGAGGAATGCCCGGGCCGGCAGCGAGAGTATCTTGTTCCGCAGGTAGACAACGTTCCACGCCTGTTTCAGCGGAAATCCCTCGACGTTCAACGTGGCCAGTCCATCGCGGGCAAGGTCGTTGCCCAGTGCATGCCGGGAGAGCACCGCCAGCCCCATGCCGCTGGCGACCAGATCGCGAATCGCCTCGTTGCTGGCCAGTGACAGACGTACCTTGAGCTGTGTGTCCGTCTCGTTCATGTGCCGATCGATCGCATGGCGAGATCCGGAGCCCTTTTCGCGAAAAAGGAAGGGCTCGGCGGCCAGATCCTGCAGGGACACCTGCTTGCCGATAGCCCAATGCGCGGGGGGCGCGACGACCACGTAGTCGTTATCGAGAAAGGGCATCCGGACGATATCCAGATCATCGGGCGGATAGGACATTACGTAGAGATCGTCCTGATTGTTGCGCAGGCGCTGGACGATGTTTTCGCGATTGGCGATTTCCAGTTCGAGGTCGATATCGGGATAGCGCTTGCAGAAAGTGCCCAGCATGCGCGGTAGAAAATACTTGGCTGTGGTCACCAGTGCAACGCGCAATTTGCCGCGCTTCAAGCCTTTCAGTTCATCGATCGCCGACTCGAAGCGATTCCAGATGTCGTCAAGGCTGCGCACCGTCTGCAGCAGTTCCTCACCGGCCGGTGACAGGGCGATATCGCGCCCGTTCTGCTCGAAAAGGGGCAGCCCGATGGTGTCGGCGATCTGCTTGATCTGTATTGAGACGGCGGGCTGTGTCAGATGCAACGCGTCCGCGGCCTTGGTGAAGCTGTTCAGACGAGAGACGGTAGCAAAGGTTTCCAGCTGGCGAAAGGTGATTCGGCGACGCGGCATGTATAAGCTCCCACAAATCAAATATCACAATTTGTTTAATTTGATTTTATACCATTCACCATCGATAGTGGAGTTGGAAGCACCCAAGACATCAACCCGACTTTTCAAGGAGAGCTGAAGTGCGCAGATATACCAACAACAGTCCTGAAGCTGGCGCCCGCATCGTGGCACTGGCATTGATGGCCGACGGGGCCGTTGATCGCAATGAAGTCCTGTTGCTCGAGCGGCAGAATGTGATCGGAAGGCTGGGACTGGACGATGAACAGTTCGACGCGATCTACTATGAGTACTGCGCGGACATGCTGGCCAGCGCCAACCGCAATCTATCCGGCCGGCTCGAACTGGATGAACGCCGTACCAGTGCGATTCTGGACGAAATCAGCGACGCCGCGCTACAGCGAAAAATCCTGCGCATCATGCTCGACATCGTCCATGCCGACCAACGCCTGAGCGCTGGAGAAGCCTCTCTCATTGCGCTGGCCCTTGAGCGCTGGGGGATGGAATTGTGCGGTACGGCCGAATCATCCGTCCCGCACCATTGCCTGCCAGCAGAAATACCGGGCAATCGCAGATCGGCAACAGGCTACGGAGGAAGTCATCATGTTGCTACAGGATAGACTGCCCTCCTCGTCCACGGCAGCGCCGTTGCGCACTGGCATTCTTCGTGAGTTCGCAATCCGCCTGGAACGGCCAGCCCGCGACCAACGGGTCGACCTGCCCGAGATTCAGGAGTCCTTTCGCGTCAATTTCAGCGATGCCGTCATGACAGCACCCACCGAAGGTGCCCGGAGCGTTCTGCAGAAGGCGAGGCCGTCCGATGAACAGGGCGCGGCCGAACTGAAGTTGCGGGCCTATCTGTCCATAGCGGCCCTATGAACGTCGGACCTGACGCAGTATAAGTTTAAAGTAATACATCACCATCATTTGTTTAATTGGATTAAATACAAATCCACCCGCATAGTGGTCCCGTCCCCGCAGCAAAGGGGCCAAACCCAAACACCAACCTGACTTTCAAGGAGATTCAAAATGCGTCACTACCCTTCCGACAGCCCCGAAGCCATGGGCCGCCTTGTTGCCCTGACCCTGATGGCCGACGGCGCCATTGATGCCAGCGAACTGAGGCAACTCGACCACACCGACACCATTCGCCGCTTGGGCCTGGATGAAGCCGGTTTTGACAAAGTGATCCATGATCTCTGCAACGACATGCTGACCAGCGCGCATCGCACACCCGTCGGACAGCTGGAACTGGATGTGGACAACATCGACCTTCTGCTTGCCGAAGTTCAGCACCCGCTGCTGCGTAAACAGGTCTTGCGCATGATGCTCGACGTCGTCAACGCCGACAGCAGGCTGTCCGGTGGCGAAGCGGTTCTCGTTGCCGAAGCCATGAAGTATTGGGAAATCGACCTCTACGAAGTCGCTGACAACGCGGTTCCCTCGTTGCGCGTTCGAACCAAGGCTCGATTTGCACAGGCTCATGCCTGATTGTTGAACTACGCCGGATATTTTTAATCCGGAACAAGTACAAGGGGGAGTAGCTCTCCGCCGCGACGTCGTCAGCACGGAATGATTCATCGGTTCCCGGCGTCACGGGTGGTTCTGGCAACAGGGCCGCGAGCAAGACCTTTGCAGCACCGCAAGAGTGGCGTTTTCCGAAAGGAGCACTTGCCGGGCGCTGTTTGAAGGTTTTTCTGACGGGAGAGAATTCTCATGGAAACAATCGGCACCTGGTGGATGTGGTCCGGTTTTTTGGTCATCGTCCTCATCATGCTCGCCATCGACCTCTTCGTCGTCGGCGGCAGCAAGCAACACCGCGTCACCCTCAAGGAAGCGGCCACGTGGTCAGTCATCTGGGTCAGCGTCTCCTTCCTCTTCGCCGGCGCCCTGTGGTGGCACCTTGACGGCACGGCCGGCCGGGAACTGGCCAATCAGAAAACGCTGGAATACATCACCGGCTATCTCATCGAGAAATCGCTGGCCATCGACAACGTCTTCGTCTGGCTCATGCTGTTCAGCTTCTTCGCTGTGCCGCTCGAACTCCAGAAACGCGTGCTCATCCTCGGCGTGCTCGGCGCCATCGTCATGCGCACCGTCATGATCTTCGCCGGTGTCTGGCTCATCACCCAGTTCCACTGGCTGCTCTACGTGTTCGGCGCCTTCCTGCTCGTCACCGGCGTCAAGATGTGGTGGTTCGCCGACGAAACTCCGGACCTCGCCAACAACCGCGTGATCAACTGGATACGCCGGCACATGAAGGTGACCGATGACCTCCAGGGCGAACGCTTCTTCGTCATGAAGGAAGAAGCCGGCAAGCTGGTGCGCTACGCCACGCCGCTCTTCCTCGTGCTGATCCTCGTCGAATTCACCGACCTGATCTTTGCGGTCGACTCGATTCCGGCCATCTTCGCCATCACCACCGACCCGTTCATCGTGCTCACCTCGAACATATTCGCCATCCTCGGCCTGCGCGCCATGTACTTCCTGCTCGCCGACATGGCCGACCGCTTCTCGCTGCTCAAGTACGGCCTGGCCATGGTGCTCATGTTCATCGGTGTGAAGATGCTGCTCATCGACCTCTTCAAGATTCCGGTGGCAGTCTCTCTCGGCATCGTCGCGGCCATCATCGCCACCTCGATCATCCTCTCCCTGAAAAAGGATGCCCGCGAGCGAGCCAGGGAAGGAGAATTGGCGGAATCAAAGGTTCAGTAACCCAGACGACCCGTTCGGAACAGGCACGGAAGCGCAGCCCACGACAGCGTGGGCCGCCTCCTGCAAATCAGATGATTTCGAATTTGGCCCATTTTTCTGGTTGACCGCAGCAAGCCGGATTGCCCGCCCCACCACGAAAAACTCAAGTCCGCCCCCATTTCGGCCGTAATGGGTAGATATACCAAGCAAACCGGGAGCGAGAGCATGAGCGAAAAAGAGACCAAAGACAGTCCGGAGCAACCCGCCAAGACAAGATCATTCGAGAAACTCACGTTGATCCTCGTCGGCGTCGCCCTCGTCCTCACGCTCGCCAACACCGCGCTCATCGTCATGAACCCCACGGCCAAAAAGGTCGAGCAATTCAACGAAGACCTCAAGACCGAACTCGCGGAAAGTGTCGCTGCGCTGCACAAAAAAATCGACGGCCTGCGCTCGGCCGAGGTCGAATGGCAATCTGTGCTCAAAAAAGCCCAAGCGAAGCCCGATGCCATCTACAAGGTCATCAACACGCAGGACGGCTACCTGACGCTGACGGAAATCGAGAAAACCGAAGCTACGCCAGCGCAGTAAGTCGGTCGGCGGGAAACTTGGCGCCGTGCGCCGACAGTTATAACCCGATCCGCTGGCGCTGACTGTAACAATTTTCGACCCTGGCCGCCCATGCCCGGCCCGGCGCAAACCGCTACACTTCGCGCTCCGGCTCATTTAAATCACCCATGGAAAACCTGCTTTACTGGATCGGCCTCGCCGCCGTTGCTGTCAGCGCGCTGACCGGCGTGCTCGATGCCGGCCGCAAGAACATGGACCTGGTCGGCGCCGTCATGGTCGGCAGCGCGACGGCGCTGGGCGGCGGCACGGTGCGTGATGTGCTGCTCGATCGGCCGGTGTTCTGGATCAGCGACCAGACTTACCTGCTGGTTGCCTTCGCGACAACCTTGATCATTTTCTTTGCCGTACGCGGCCTCAAGCTGGCGCCGCGGCTTTTTCTGATTCCCGACGCCATCGGCCTGGCGTTGTTCACCATCGCCGGCACGCAGGTGGCGCTGGAATGGCAGGCGCCGTGGCTGGTCGCCAGCCTGCTGGGCGTCATTACCGGCGTGGTCGGCGGCGTGCTGCGCGATGTGCTTTGCAACGAAGTGCCCCTCGTTTTCGTGCGCGGCGAGCTCTATGCTTCGGCGGCCGGGGCCGGCGCGCTGGCGCTGGTCGGGCTGCAATATGTTGGCGTTTCGTCAGTGATCGCCGCCTGGGTCGGCATGGCCGTCGTTCTCACCGTCCGTCTGCTGGCCATGACTTACCGCATCACGCTGCCGACGTATTCGGAGCGGAAATAACAGCCCGTTAGCTGTCGAGCGATTTGACCAGATCGAAAAGCCGCTGATAGAAGTCGGGGGCCGTCACGGTTTCTTCGCCGACCTTGACGAGGGTGTCCTTGTCGATGGCCCACGGCAGCGAGACTGAGCCGAGTGCGGAAACACTAACCCCGGCATTGCTACCCTTGGATTTCATTTCGAACTGGGTTTCGAGCGCGCTGGCGTAGATGACCGCACCCAGGCTGCTCGGCAGGCAGACCAGCGTGATGCTCAGGCGCGTTGCCTCGTCGGGCCGTGGCCGGAAAAATTTTTCGCCGCGAATGCTGCGCGCCTTCTCGTCATCGATCTGATAGCCTTGGCTGAGCAGGGCGCGTTTGCCGATTTCGCAGGCGCCTTCGGCGTCTCGGTTACTGTAGTACTGATACGGCGTTTCGCTGGAGAAGGACTCGGACTGGTAGGAGCGCAACGATTTCGAGGTGGTGCAGGCGCCCAGCAGCAAGCTGGCAAGGATGGCCAGCGAGAGTGAACGGCACAGCAGCGAAAACGGTGATTTCATGGCTGCGTATTCTAAGGATTTTGGGGATCAGGCGGTTGGCCAGTGCGACCCGAATAGCGCCGGACGTTTGCCAAGAAATTTCATTTTGGGCCGTTTTTCCCGGTTGACCGCAGCATTCTCCTAGCGGCTGCCTTTCCAGTTTGCCACGCAGTTCTGGCGGAAGTACTGCAACGCGCGATCCATGTGGCTGTCCGGCATCTGCGGGTCGTTGTCGGCGAGATGGATTTCGGCGTCCGGCTGCAGATCCTGCGTCCACATGAGTTTGAGGTCTTCACGCTGCTCGAAAGGGGCGTGCTCGTCGATGAAGGCAAGCACTGCCTTGCTGTCGAAACCCTTGGTGCGGAAGGCGGTGATGATGCTCTTTGCCTCCTTGAGCAGGGCGGCGGCCTTGGGCGGATGGCCGGTGGCGACGCTGAGGAAAATGGTCGCCAGCACATCGGGATCGTCGGCGTTGCCTTTGGTGATGCGCACCCACTCCTTGGCGACAAGCCGGTCGTAGGCAACGACGTCTTCTTCGGGAAGATCGCGGACGAAGAAGGCGCCCTGGGCTTCGGCATGAAGAATCTCGTCGGCAGACTTTTCCGGCAACTTGAGGCGCGGCAGGGCATCTTCCATGAAATCCTGCATGGCCTGCCGGGTCATGTCCTGAAACGCTTGCGGCGCCTCGCGCAGGAAGGCGTCGAGCGTGGCAGGTTTGTGCTTGAAGGATTTCTTGCGCAGCGCCTCGATGAGCTGAACGAATTCGCGCTTCGATGGCATTTCCAGCGTTTTGGCACCAACGTACAGCAGCAGCATGGCCGAGCGGATAACTTCTTCGGCGCTGTAGTCCTCGCACTCGCCCGGCTTGGTGTTCAGCTGCCTGGCCAGCCAGCGGGCGAAATCGATGCGCATCTGGTTGGCCTGGCACTGCTCGACCTGCGTGCGGTAAGCAACGACGCTGAGCGGAAAGGCAAAGCTGCGCTCATTGACGAAGATTTTCTGGCCCTGGGCATCGACGCTGCGGGCATGCAGGCTGGTGTCGCCGGGCATGGCGTGCAGGCGCTTCAACATCTCGGAGCCGCCGCGCGAATGCGAGAGCAGCGTGTTGTCACGCAGCGACATGGCAGCGGCGCGAAGGTCGCCGTTCGAGAAGTCTTCGAGATAGAGGCTGATCAGGTTGCTCATGCGCGTCACAGCGCTTTCCAGATCGGTGCGCAAATAGGCGGTGCCGAAATGGTCGGCGATCTGGACGATGCCCTTGGGCGCATCGGCTTCGATGCGGGCCATGTTCTCGCGCGTCAGGATGCCTTGCGCCAGCCCGAAGCGGACGGCTTTCTCGAAAAACGGGCGGTCATCGACGACCGCGACTGATTGGTTCACTGAAGCCATGTTTAGAGCGCCGACTCCTCGTCATCCACTGCCGCAGATGGGGCCGATTTCGGCTTGCTGTCTTCCGCTTCGCCCTCCTCCAACATTTCGACACGGTGCTGCAGACGGTCGCGCAGGGTGATGACAATCTGCTCGAAAATATCGGACAGTTCGTAGCGCAGCACCCAGGCAGTCTCCTGCCAGTCGTGGTCGGCAATCTGCGAACGCGGTACCTTGGGGCGTGAACCGGCGATGGAATTCCCTTCGTGCAGCGCTTCGTCGATCTCTTCGATCTTTTCGTTGAGCCAGGAAATCGACTTCGATTCATGGGCGTGCTCGGCATCAAAATCTTCCGAGAAGACGCCGGACATGGCGAAGGCGAGCAGTTCGTCGTCGCGCTCGCCGAAATAGTTGGCCAGCACCTCGTAGCCGCCCTCGATCTCGCCAATGGCCTCGAGGTACTCGGCGGTCATGTCCTCGTCGCGATAGAGCACCGCGTTCATCATGCCGTGCAGGGCGGCGTGGGTCTGGTCACGGTAACGCGTTTCGAGGATGACCGCACGGGCAAACTGCTCCGGCGTGACCAGCATGTTGACGATCGACTGCTTTGAACCATCGAAGCCGCGCATGACGGCCAGCAAATCCTTCGGCGCGATGTCATTCATCACCTCGACCAGAGCGCAGTCGCCCTCGTTGTCGGCGATTTCGACCAGGGCCTTTTCGGCGCCCTGCAGGTCGCCAGCCAGGATCAGCTGGGAAGTCTTGAGTACAACGGGATGCGTCATGTCATGCCTTATCTGAAAATGCGTATTTCTGGGTGCCCGGATCAGGACTTGATCGAATCGAAGCCCTGTTCGCCAAGCCAGTCGTCACCGGCTTCGGCCAGGTCGCGATCGCCATCATCGTCGTCGCGCCCGTCGCTGTCGTTTCCACCCTCTTCACCGTCCTCGCCATCATCATCGTCTTTGGCAGCAGGCTCGGGCGCGCTGGTGTCGAATTTGCGGATGAACTCCAGGCTGGCCGCCGTCACCATGAATTCTTCGCCGGCCCGCTCGGCCAGCACGGCAGACACGTAGGGCGCTGCCCAATCGGCAACGGTAACGAGCGGAGCAACATCATCCCAGGCCGGGAAATCGCCGTCATCCGGCTCGCAATCGACCACCGCCGCCATCGCCTTCGGATTGGCAAAGGAAAACGCATCGTAGAACACCGGAACGACCATCTCCGGGGCGAATTCGATCATCGGCAGGATGGCCGCCAGTTCCTGACGCTTTTCCCTGAGCCGGGCCTTGAGCGCCGACTTGCCTTCCGAATCGTTGAGCAGATCCTGGATTTCGGCGTCGTACGACGATGACAGTTCGGCAAAGTAATAAGATTTTTTCACTGCTGCATTTTTCCCAGATGGTTGGACCAGATTTCGCGCGCCACCGCCAGAGGGTCATCGATCAGACAGGAACGGCGGGTCTCGTCATACGCCTTGCGGCGATCGACATCGGCCAGCACCTCGTATGCCTCCTGCACCTCGCGAAACTTGGCCGCCGCATCGGCCGCCGGGTTGCGGTCAGGGTGAAACTGCGCCGCCTTCTTGCGGTAGGCCGTCTTGATCAGCTCGGTGGTCGTGTCGGGCGAGACGCCGAGCAATCCGTAATAGTCTTTCATAGTCCCTTTGTCGTGGTCAGGCAGGCAGCTTCGCGCCTTGGTCAGCCCGCCATTTTACGCCACTCCGCCCCGTCCCGCTTTCCAAGCGCACGGGATTGTCGATTGGCGCCTTGAAGGAACAATTCGCTCGCAAAATCAGGGCACACGGCATCACCACATCCGCCGTAATGTGAACACCTTGCGCTACAATCTGCTGCACCGCAACAACACCCCAGACGCCGATCATGCACCCACGCCTGATGCTTTCCGAGCTGCAGGAGCACCCGCTCCGCCAGCGCCTCAACAACGAGTTCCACGCCCGCCCGCCCGTGCCGCTGGTCGGTGCGGTGCTCGTCTCGCATCTGGTCTTCAAGCACAGCACCGAGAAAGCCCCTGCCGCGCGCGAGAACCTGAGCAAACTTTGCCAGGGCCATCTCTGCAATTCGATCGAAAGCTCCGACTCCCACCTGATGATCGAAACCGGCGCGTTTCGCATGCGCTGGGAGCTGCACACCGAATTTTCCAGCTACACCTTCTTCCGGCCACTGGCGACAGGCGAGGAGCTGCATCCGGACGCCACCGCCTTCGATGCGGTCCTTCCCGAGTGGATCGCCGGCATTCCCGGCAAACTGATCGTCGCGACCCACGTCGAGCTGCGGTCGACCACCGAAATCAGCCCGGACTCAGTACTCGCCGGCCTGACGCCGAATGGCCGAACAATGGTTGCCGCCAAGGTTGCCGACAACGCGGCCTGGATTTTCACCGACTTCAAGATCGACAACGGCTTCTCGCGCTTTCTTGTCCTCAATGACAAGATGACCCAGCGCCAGTCCGGCCGTACCGTGCAGCGCCTTTGCGAAATTGAAACCTACCGCATGATGGCTCTCCTCGGCCAGCCCGTTGCCAAGGAAGTCGGCCGCTGGCTGTACACCGGCGAAAAACAGCTGGCCGAGATGATGGACCGCATCGGCCAGGCCAAGTCGCCGGCGGACGAACGTGAGGTGCTCGGCATCCTGTCAGCCCTTGCTGCCGACGTCGAACACTCCGTCGCCCGCACCACCTTCCGCTTTGGCGCCTCCCGCGCCTATCACGGGCTGGTCATGCAGCGCATCGAGGAACTCCGCGAAACCCGCATTTCCGGCCTGCCGACCTTCTTCGAATTCATGCAGCGCCGCCTGCTGCCGGCCATGAACACCTGCGAAGCAATCAGCCGCCGGCAGGAAGAACTCTCCGCCCGCGTCGCCCGCAACAGCCAGCTGCTGCGCACCCGTGTCGATCTTGAACTGGAACGCCAGAACCAGGAACTGCTCGGCCAGATGAACAACCGTGCCAAGCTCCAACTACGCCTGCAGGAAACGGTCGAAGGACTCTCCGTCGTTGTCCTGACCTACTACGGCTCACAGCTTGTGCAGTATCTGGCCAAGGGTACGAAGGATCTGCATCACCTGAATACCGACCTCATCACGGCGATTTCGATCCCGGTCATCGCCGGGCTGGTGTTCTGGGGCACGAGGCGGATGCGGAAGAAACTTGCCGCCGAAGAGGGCGGCGCGGCTTGAGGCACCAGTAGTTTTCTGAAACGTAGCTTTCCGTGCTTGATGCGCGGACGTACTTTCTTCTTGCTTCGCCAAGAAGAAAGTAGCCAAAGAAGAAGGCGACCCTGGGTCGGTGCCGGCTGCGCCGGCTCCCTGCGCTACTCGGAACTGGCGGGGGCTGCGGAACTCGGGCTTCGCCCTCAGACAGTCCTCGCCCTTTTCCCGCCAGCCCCTGCGTTGCTAGGCACCTTTCAAGGGGTCCGGTAAGGCGTCCACCATCAAGCTGTAGATTTCATTTTTGGCCGTTTTTTCCGGTTGACCGTGGAAGTCCATTTCTTGCGCTACTTCGGTTGAGCAAGGACGCCTTTGGGGTCCCCGTGGAAGGCGCTGAGCAACGCAGGTAGGCCGGGGGAAGTCGGCTGGCGTTGTTTGAGCCGCAGGCGAGTTTAGCCAGCCGCCCGGCCTGCCGAGTAGCGCAAGGAACCGGCAACGCCGGCGCCGCCCTCGGGGTCGCCTTTTCTTTGCTTACTTTCTTTTGGCGAAGCAAAAGAAAGTAAGACGCCCTCAAGGCGGAAAGCGATGGTCCAGAAAACCCACCACCTTTATAATCTCTCCTTTGCCAATTTCGGGAACAAGTCCGTGACCGCTCCGCTTTTCGAATCCACCATCACCAGTCTGCCGCTCCTCAACAAGGGCAAGGTCCGCGACATCTACGCCGTCGACGCCGACAAGCTGCTGATCGTCACCACCGACCGCCTGTCCGCCTTCGACGTCATCCTGCCGGATCCGATTCCGCGCAAGGGCGAAGTCCTGCAGGCCGTGGCCAACTTCTGGTTCGACAAGCTCGGCCACATCGTCCCGAATCAGCTGACCGGCATCGATCCGGAAACCGTCGTCGCCGAAAACGAACGCGACCAGGTCCGTGGCCGTGCCGTCGTCGTCAAGCGCCTCAAGCCGCTGCCCATCGAAGCCGTCGTTCGCGGCTACGTCATCGGTTCCGGCTGGAAGGACTACCAGCAGACCGGCGCCATCTGTGGCATCGCCCTGCCGGCCGGCCTCAAGATGGCCGCCAAGCTGCCTTCGCCGATCTTCACGCCGGCCACCAAAGCCGCCGTCGGCGACCATGACGAAAACGTCTCCTTCCCCGTCGCCCAGGCCCACTGCGGCGCCGACCTGGCAGAAGCACTGGCCGGCACCGGCAAGAACGGCGCCCAACTCGCCGACGAAGCCCGCATCGCCGCCATCCGCCTCTACGAAGAAGCCTGTGCCTACGCCAAGGGCCGCGGCATCATCATCGCCGACACCAAGTTCGAATTCGGTATCGACGCCGCCGGCACCCTGCACCTGATCGACGAAGCCCTGACCCCGGACTCCTCCCGTTTCTGGCCCGCCGACCAGTACGAAGAAGGCAAGAACCCGCCCTCCTACGACAAGCAATACGTCCGCGACTACCTCGAAACCCTGGACTGGGGCAAAGTCGCCCCCGGCCCCAAACTGCCGGCCGACGTCATCGCCAAAACCAGCGCCAAGTACATAGAGGCCTACGAAAAGCTCACCGGCAAGACGCTGTAAGCGACCGTCGCTTCAAGCAAAACGCCCGCGCAACGCGGGCGTTTTTGTTTGCCCCTTCACCGCCGCTTCCATTGCGCAAGCATCACGAGTGATGCATACTGAAGCCACATTTGATGACGCGAGGCACATATGAGAACCACAGTAACCATTGATGATGTCCTGTACGAACAGGCGCTGGAAGTTGCCGATCCAGGCATGGACAAGGCAGATCTGTTCCGTGAGGCCATCAAAACCTTTGTCCGAATCCAGGCAGGCAAACGACTTGCTTCCCTTGGCGCGACCATGCCGGACATGCCGGATATTTCACGCCGCCGCGAGGATACGCAAGGATGAAAGGGGTTCTCGTTGATACCTCGGTGTGGGTCGACCACTTCCGAAATCGGAGCGACACCCTGGTTGAACTGCTGGCGTTTGATCTTGTGATGGCCCACCCGATGGTGTTGGGGGAAATCGCGTGTGGAACACCGCCGAATCGGGTTCAGACCTTGATTGATCTCGAAAAATTGCAACAGACGCAACAGGCAAGCGTGCGTGAAGTTATGGCATTCGTCGAACGAGAGCGCTTGTTCGGGATGGGCTGCGGCCTGGTAGACATGCAATTGCTGGCATCGACCATGATGACGCCGGGCGTTGAATTGTGGACCTTGGACAAGCGCTTGTCTGCATTGGCGGAGCGTTTTGGGGTGATGCACCGGCCCGTTCTGCATTGACGGGCAATCGCCTCGACGCCGCCGGCACCCTGCACCTGATCGACGAAGCCCTGACCCCGGACTCCTCGCGTTTCTGGCCGGCCGACCAGTACGAAGAAGGCAAGAACCCGCCCTCCTACGACAAGCAGTTCGTCCGCGACTACCTCGAAACCCTCGACTGGGGCAAAGTCGCCCCCGGCCCCAAGCTGCCAGCCGACGTCATCGCCAAGACCAGCGCCAAGTACATCGAGGCCTACGAAAAGCTCACCGGCAAGACGCTGTAAGCGATTGTCGCTTCAAGAAAAACGCCCGCGTTATGCGCTAGTCGGCGGCTAAAAGTGCTGATGGCTTTAGGCTGAGTTAAAAACTCAAAACGGAACTCTTCGGGGTTCCGTTTTTCACTCTCAACTCCAAACTTGCCCAAATATTGGCGATTCTCCATTTCCTAACCAGCCATCAGAGATAGCGCTTAACGAATCGATCCTCAAGCGCCCCAAAGACACGTTTGCGATATTCGGCCATCAATTTTTTGTACGACTCTTCGACTGAGTCCCGAGTAGTTGCTTTGCCTTGAATAACGATCTTCTCTTCAACGCGGTAGGTCGAGATCACCCTTCCGTTTTCCTCTACTTCGATCAGGAATCGAAGATTCATGCCGAAATCCGTATCTGCGCCAACCGCAAGCAGGCCGACGAAAGGGATAGCCATAGCGCCGCCATAGAGCCAATAGCAATCCGCTTTGGTGATCGTGATTGCCAAGGATCGAGATGCGCTTGGATCCACAGAGGTCACATCATCAAAGAACTTCTTTAGATCCGCTTCGACGGTTTTACTGGTCGTGATCACTGTCTTGATCGGGATGTACGTCTCCGGGAATAACCGAACAATTTCGCCTTCATCGGCCGTTGATCGAATGTCGAGATTGCTGATTTTCCGCGAATCACTCTTTGTGCTGGCAGAGGCAATATAGGCCGAGTCACTCAGGTCAATATTGGGACGAACCGGCGAACAGGCAGTAGTGAGCAAAGCCAATAAACCAGTTAATAGCACTACTTTCAATTTAGCCACTCGCGTTTTGGAAGATTGATCAAAAGGGCGAGGCTCGAATTCTTACCGGGGCCGAGCCAAATAACGACGAAAGCATACACGCAGCACAGTGGATTTGTCCGCTTGTGGAGGCAGTGGCCGCGACCGCGCCTAGCCGTCAACTGAACCCCGCCCCCTCTCCCCGGTCAAACACCCGTGATCCTGACAGAGGAGGCTGCCATGAACCCGCTTTCCGATTTCCATGCACAAGGGGTTCCGTTACCCCACATCCGGCGCATTGCCGCTGATCGCCCCTTGCACTGGCTGCGCGCCGGCTGGCAGGACGTCAAGGCCAACCCGCTGCCCTCGCTGGCCTATGGCCTGCTCTTCGCGCTGGGTGGCGATCTGATCATCCTCGCCCTGCTCCAGAGCCCGCATCTGCTTTCGGTTTCCATCTCCGGTTTCTTCCTCATTGCGCCGCTGCTCGCGGCCGGGCTTTACGAGTTGAGCCGGCGCACTGAGGCCGGCGAGAAGATCCTGTTCATCGACTCGCTCAAGTGTTTCCGGCGCAATGGCCAGTCGCTGGCGTTTTTCGGGTTGATCCTGGCGCTGATCATGCTGATGTGGGAGCGGTTTTCTGCCGTCGCCTTCGCCCTGATCGGCGCCAACTCTGCTGCGATGGCCAGCGCCTACCTCAACGAAATCCTCTTCGACGGCCAGCACCTCGCTTTCGCCGCCACCTGGTTTGCGCTGGGCGGCGTATTGGCGCTTTTCGTTTTTGCGCTGAGCGTCGTTGCAGTGCCGCTCATGCTTGACCGTGACGCCGACGCGGCCACGGCCATGATGACGAGCCTGCGCGCCTTCCTGCGCAATACTGCCCCGCTCTTGCTGTGGGCTGCGCTGCTCGTCGGCCTGACGCTGTTCGGTTTCGCCACCCTGCTCTTCGGCCTGGTGGTGATCATGCCGATTCTCGGCCATGCTTCGTGGCATGCCTACCGCGAGCTTGTAGAATAGGGGTTCTGCCCCCAGATTCAACGGGCGGCCTGACCGCCCGTTTTTCTTGCCTGGAAACTAAAAATGACGACCGTAAATCCCCTGCTCGACTTCTCCGATCTCCCCCGTTTCGATACCGTCCAACCCGAACACGTCAAATCGGCCATCGAATCGCTGTTGACCGCAGGACGCGAGCTGATCGAGTGCCTGACCGCCGACACCACCCCGGCCACCTGGAAGGACTTCGCCGGTGCGCTGTCCGATGGCCTGGAGCCTTTCGGCCGCGCCTGGGGCATCGTCGGCCACCTGCATTCGGTCAATGACATTCCCGCCTGGCGCGAGGCCTACAACGAGATGCTGCCGGAAGTCTCGCGCTTCTACGCCGAGCTTGGCCAGAACCTCAAGCTCTTCGAGAAATACAAGGCGCTGCGCGAGAGTGCGGAGTACGCCACATTGACCGTCGAACAGAAAAAGGTCGTGAACAACGAAGTGCGCGACTTCCGCCTGTCCGGCGCCGAGTTGCCGGAAGACCAGAAGCCGCGCTTCCAGGCCATCATGGAAGAGTTGTCGCAGCTCTCGGCCAAGTTTGCCGAAAACCTGCTCGACGCGACCAATGCTTTTTCCGAAGTTGTCACCGACGAAGCCCTGCTCGCCGGCCTGCCTGACGACGCCAAGGAAGCCGCCAGGACGGATGCCGAAAAGGCCGGTGTCGAAGGCTGGCGTTTCAGCCTGCAGGCCCCGTCTTACGGGCCGGTCATGCAGTACGCCGACAACCGCGAACTGCGCGCCCGCATGTACCGCGCCTACGCGACGCGCGCCGCCGAATTCCACGACGGGTCGAGCAAGCCGGAATGGGACAACACGCCGATCATCCAGCGCATGCTGGAACTGCGCGAAGAAGACGCCAAGATGCTCGGCTTCAGCAACTTCGCCGAAGTGTCGCTGGCCCCGAAAATGGCCGACACGCCTGCCCAGGTGCTGGCCTTCCTGCGCGAACTGGCGGCCAAGGCCAAGCCTTTCGCCGAGAAGGACATCGCCGAGCTGCGCGCCTTTGCCAAGGACGAACTCGGCCTGACCGACTTCCAGCCCTGGGATGCGGCCTATGTTTCCGAAAAGCTGCTGCAGGCCCGTTATGCCTTCTCCGAACAGGAAGTGAAGCAGTACTTCACCGAGCCCAAGGTGCTCGGCGGCCTGTTCAAGGTCATCGAGAGCCTGTTCAACGTCAAGGTCAAGCCGGACACGGCGCCGGTCTGGCACGAGGATGTCCGCTTCTACCGTCTCGAAACACCGGCCGGCGATCTGGTCGGCCAGTTCTACCTCGACCTTTACGCCCGCGAAACCAAGCGCGGCGGGGCGTGGATGGACGAAGCCCGCTCGCGGCGCCGGGTGCTCAACGGCATCCAGAAGCCGATTGCCTACCTCAATTGCAATTTCTCACGCCCGAACGGCGGCAAGCCGGCGACCTTCACGCACGACGACGTCACCACGCTCTTCCACGAAACCGGCCACGGCCTGCACCACCTGCTGACGCGTGGTGAAGAACTGGGCGTTTCGGGCATTCACGGCGTTGAATGGGATGCCGTCGAACTGCCTTCGCAGTTCATGGAAAACTATTGCTGGGAATGGGAAGTGGTCGAGGGGATGACGGCGCATGTGGACACCGGCGCCCCGCTGCCGCGCGAGCTGTTCGACAAGATGCTGGCCGCCAAGAACTTCCAGAGCGGCATGATGGCCGTACGCCAGATCGAGTTCTCGCTGTTCGACATGCTGATCCATTCCAATTTTGACCCAAAATCCGGGTTGACCGTGATGGACGTGCTCAACGACGTGCGCAAGGAAGTGGCCGTGCTGCTGCCGCCTGCCTGGCACCGTTTCCCGAACAGCTTTTCGCACATTTTCGGCGGTGGTTACGGCGCCGGCTATTTCAGTTACAAGTGGGCTGAAGTGCTGTCGGCCGACGCCTATGCGGCTTTCGAAGAGGCCGGCAACCCGTTCGATGCTACGGTCGGCAAACGCTTCCTCGACGAAATCCTGTCGGTTGGCGGTTCGCGCCCGGCCATCGAATCGTTCAAGGCTTTCCGCGGCCGCGAACCGAGCGTCGACGCGCTGCTTCGCCATAGCGGTATGATTGCGGCCTAAGCGTTTCAGGGAGAAACCATGCGCCATCTGCTTTCCTTGTGCCTTGTGCTGGTCACCGCCGGCGTACAGGCCGAGACTTATCGCTGGACCGACTCCAGCGGTCACACGGTGGTTTCCGATACGCCACCGCCAGGTCGGGCGAAGAGTGTGGTCAAGGTCGGTGGCAAGGCTGAACCCAGCGATGGGATGTCTTTCGCAACAAGACGCGCGGCGGAGGCCTTTCCGGTCATCCTGTACACCTCTGCCGACTGCGTGAACGATTGCAAGAGCGCGCGTGACCTGCTAACCGGGCGCGGCGTGCCCTTCACCGAAAAAATGGTGCAGACCCCTGAGGACGTTGCCGAACTGAAGGGACTGGTTGGCGACACCTTCGTGCCCTCGATCAAGGTCGGCAACCAGCGCTTCCGTGGCTTCGAAACGGGCGCCTACGACAATCTGCTCAACCTCGCCGGCTATCCGAAGAGTACGTTGAAATCAGCAGGCGGCCCGGGCAAGTGAAGATCGCCAGCTGGAACGTCAATTCCCTGAAGGTTCGCCTGCCGCACCTGCTCGACTGGCTGGCCTCGGCAAAACCGGATGCACTGTGCCTGCAGGAATTGAAGCTCGAAGACCACAATTTTCCGCGCGCCGACATTGAAGCGGCGGGCTATCACGTCGCCTTTTCAGGGCAGAAAACCTATAACGGCGTCGCCCTGCTCGCCCGTGAGCCGATCGCCGATGTCGCCTGCGGCAACCCGCATTTTCCCGATGAACAGAAGCGCCTGATCAGCGGCACTGTCGGTGACACGCGCGTCATCTGCGCCTACATGCCGAACGGTCAGGAGGTCGGCTGTGACAAGTACGACTACAAGTTGCGCTGGCTTGATGCGCTTGCGGTCTTGGTCGGCGAGGATATGACCAAGTATCCGAAGCTGGCGCTGTGCGGCGACTACAACATCGCGCCGGACGACCGCGACGTGCATGACCCGAAGCGCTGGGCCGACTGCATTCTCGTCTCACCGCCCGAACGAGCCGCTTTCCAGCGTTTTATAGGTCTAGGCCTGAGCGACAGCTTCCGGCTGTTCGAGCAGCCTGAAAAAACCTTCTCGTGGTGGGATTACCGGATGCTCGGCTTCCAGAAAAATCAGGGCCTGCGTATCGACCACGTGCTGCTCTCGAAGCCGCTGGCCGAGAAATGCACCGCCGCCGGCGTCGACCGCGCACCGCGCAAGCTCGAACGACCGTCCGACCACGCCCCGGTGTGGGCCGAGATAGGCGGATGAGCATGAATACTGCGGTCAACCGGGAAAAAGTGCTGAATTTGTATCCGGCGTTAAGCAGCCTGCCGGCCGACCGGCTCACCGCCCTGTTGGCACCACAGGCCATCATGCATCTGCCGGCTGGCACCCAGGTCTTCGCCGAACACCAGCCCTGCCAGGGCTTTCCGCTGCTGCTCGAAGGCAGCATCAAAGTCATCAAGCTGGCTGCCAGCGGGCGCGAACTGATGCTCTACCGGGTCACACCGGGCGGCTCGTGCATCATTTCATCGAGCTGCCTGCTCGGCCACACCGACTACAACGCGCGCGGCATCGCCGAAACCCCGCTCACCCTGCTCGCCCTGCCGGTGCCCGCCTTCGCCGCGCTCATGGTCGAACACGCCCCGTTCCGCGATTTCGTTTTTCATCTGTTTGCCGACCGTATCGGCGAACTCATGCAACTGGTCGAGGAAGTCGCCTTCGCCCGCCTCGATCAGCGGCTGGCCAAATTGATTCTGGCCCGCAATGAAACGGTGCTCGGGGTCACCCACCAGCAACTGGCCGACGAACTGGGCAGCGTCCGCGAAATCGTCAGCCGACTGCTCAAAGGCTTTGCCGAGCAAGGCCTGGTGACGCTCGGCCGCGAACAAATCACCATCACCGATCGCCCCGGATTGCAAAAACTTGCGGCTGTGTGACCGCGGTTACATACCCCCACCGGCCAGACCGTTACAGTGGCGTCGTACACAACACCTAACGGAGAAAACATCATGGCTGCAAATGTTGGCGGTATCGACAAAATCCTTCGCATCGTTGCTGGCGCCGGTCTGATCGGCGCAACCGCTGCCGGCCTGCTGCCGGTCTGGGGCTACATCGGCATCGTGCCCCTGGCCACCGGCCTGATGGGCTGGTGCCCGGCTTACACGCTGTTCGGCATCAAGACCTGCCCGACGCAAAAGTAATCCAGTTTCACCCCCGGTAAAAACCCGCCTTGGCGGGTAATGCCGTTCAGTTAAGGTCTTTCTTCAAGTAACGAACGGTGTAACGTTTTGGTAGGGCTTTGACGATACGGGGGCATTGACGCCCCCGTCGTTTTTCGACGATGGCGAACTGCATCTGCGTGCGCAATCGTACGAG
>JAEUOG010000025.1 GCA_016790815.1 Dechloromonas sp. | reverse complement strand
TCTCGTACGATTGCGCACGCAGATGCAGTTCGCCATCGTCGAAAAACGACGGGGGCGTCAATGCCCCCGTATCGTCAAAGCCCTACCAAAACGTTACACCGTTCGTTACTTGAAGAAAGACCTTAACTGAACGGCATTAGGCTACCGGCCCCGGATTGCCTCGCGGCGAGCCAGGCCGAGCTTGCTCGAGCGTTCCATCTTTTGCACGAAGGCCGGAAAGTCGAGGCCGAACTTGGCGCGCAGCTCCTTGGCGTAGTTGTGCAGCCAGCGCCAGCGCGGCTCGAAATGGCGCTCCTTGAAAGCGTAGAGGATGTGGTTGCCGTCATCCGGTACCGAAATCACGATGACCTGATCGTCAAAAACGTGCATCGCTTCGCCGATCAGTCCGGCGTAGGTTTCCTTTTCGCCCGCCAGATTGATGACCAGCACGCCGTTGCCGGAGAGCTTGGCCCAGGCGTTGTCGAAGAATTCGCGGTTGGCCAGGCTGGGGGCAAAGCCGGTCTTGTCGAAGGCGTCGACGAGCAGGGCGTCGATGCCTTTTTCGGTGTTTTCGAGGAATTCGGCGCCGTCGGCTTCGAGTACCTGCAGGCGGTCATCGTCGGGCGGGATGAGAAAGGTGTCGCGAAAGGCGATGACATTTGGGTCGAGTTCGACGGCGGTCAATTGCGTGCCGGGCATGCGCTGGTAGCAGAACTTGATCAGCGAGCCGCCGCCGAGGCCGATCAGCACGATACGCTTCGGCCGTGGCTGGAAAAGCAGGAAGGCCATCATCTTCTGCGTGTAGCGGATGGCCAGATCGTTCGGTGCCTTGAGCGACATTTCGCTCTGCATCAGGCGCACGTTGAAATAGAGGAAACGCGATTTGCCATCGTCGATGACGAAAGGCTTGGGGTAGCTTTCGTCGAGTAGCCGGGCGCGCAGTTCGCCTTCCTTTGCGGATGGCGGTTCGTGCAGAAATACGGTGCCCGTTTCGACTTCGAACGGGCTGGGCATTTCAAACAGCTGGTTCAATCCGGCAGATCGGCTGCGTGGAGCAGAAAGACGAATTCGTCGCCGGCGGTGGTGTCGAGCCAGGTGAAGGGCAGCGTCGGGTAGGCGGCTTCGAGGTCGTCGCGGTTGTGGCCGATTTCGACGATGAGGATACCGTTTTCCGTCAGGTGCTTCTTCGCTTCGCGCAGGATGATGCGCGTGAAATCGAGGCCGTCCTCACCCGAGCCGAGGGCTAGTTCGGGCTCGTGCAGGTATTCCGGTGGCAGCGCGGCGACCGATTCGGCGTTGACGTACGGTGGGTTCGAGATGATCAGGTCGAACTTGCGGCCGGCCAGCTTGGCGAAGGCGTCGGACTGGATCAGTTCGATGCGGTCGGTCAGGTGGTAGTCGGCGACATTGCGTGCGGCGACCGAAAGGGCATCATCGGAGAGGTCGACCGCAGCGACTTCGGCATTCGGGAAGGCGAGCGCGCTCAGGATGGCCAGGCAGCCGGAACCGGTGCACAGGTCGAGGGCGGATTCGATGGCCCACGGATCGTCGATCCACGGCGTGAGTTGTTCGTCGAGCAGTTCGGCGATGAAGGAGCGCGGGACGATGACGCGGTCGTCGACATAAAAACGATGTTCGCCGAGCCATGCTTCATTGGTCAGGTAGGCGGCCGGCAGGCGGTCCTGGCAGCGGCGGGTGTAGATGTCGAGCAGCAGTTCGCGCTCATGCGGCAGCAGGCGGGCGTCGAGGAAGGGCTCGAGGCGGTCGAGCGGCAGGTTGAGGGTGTGCAGGGTCAGGTAGACGGCTTCATCCCAGGCGTTGTCGCTGCCGTGACCGAAGAAGAGCTGGGCGGCATTGAAGCGGCTGACGGCATAACGGATGTAGTCGCGAACGGTGAACAGTTCGGTTTTGGCGGCAGTGGTCATGCGGTCATCAATTGTTCGAGGATGCGGCGATAGATGGCCGAGAGTTTGGGTAGCGAGTCGACGGCAATGCATTCGTCGATCTTGTGGCTGGTCGCGTTGACCGGGCCGATTTCAAGCATCTGCTTGCAGATTTCAGCGATGAAGCGGCCGTCTGATGTGCCGCCGGTAGTCGAAAGCTCGGTTTCGACACCGCAGATTTCGCGGATAGCCGTCGTCGCCGCGTCGGCCAGCGGGCCGCGGCCAGTCAGGAAGGGACGGGCACCCAGCGTCCATTTGATGTCGTAATCGAGATTGTGCTTGTCGAGAATGGAGAGCAAGCGTTGTTGCAGGCTTTCAGGCGTGCTGGCCGTGGAAAAGCGGAAATTGAACTTTATTTCCAGTTGACCGGGGATGACGTTGGTCGCGCCGGTGCCGCCGTGGATGTTGGAAATCTGCCAGCTTGTCGGCTGGTAGTACTCGTTGCCGTGGTCCCATGCCGTGGCGGCCAGTTCTGCCAAGGCCGGCGCAGCTTCGTGGATCGGGTTGCGGCCTTTTTCCGGGTAGGCGATGTGGCACTGGATGCCTTTGATGGTCAAAGTGCCGGAAAGCGAACCACGACGGCCGTTCTTGATCATGTCACCGAGCGTATCGACCGAGGTCGGTTCGCCGATGATGCAGAAATCCAGGGTCTCGCCACGGGCTTTCAGGGTTTCGACGACGATCACGGTGCCATCGGTGGCGTCGCCTTCTTCATCGGACGTGAGCAGGAAGGCGAGCGAGCCGGGATGGTTCGGATTTGCCGCGATGAAGGCTTCGACGGCGGTGACCGAGGCAGCTAGCGATGATTTCATATCGGCTGTTCCGCGCCCGTAGAGCATGCCGTCGCGGACTTCCGGGGCAAAAGGAGGCGAAGTCCACTTGTCGAGCGGACCGGTCGGCACAACATCGGTGTGGCCGGCGAAGACGAACAGCGGGGCAGTCGTGCCGCGCCGCGCCCAGAGGTTGGTGACGCCGTTGCGGTTGATGTACTCGATGGTGAAACCGAGCGGCTTCAGTCGGTCAGCGATGATTTCCATGCAGCCGCCATCTTCCGGCGTGACGGAATGACAGGTAATGATCTGTCGGGCTAGAACAAACGTGGGGTCGGACATTATGGGCGGTGCTCTTCTTCGTGGTCGGCGAGGCTCAGCGTGAATTCCTTGAACGAGGTGCCGCCTTCGCTCGTGCTATCGAATTCGAGCGCGACGTCGGTCTTGCGATCATCCTTGCCGTTGCTGCTGCCGAACTCGGAGTTGTTGATGAGCCACGACAGATTGGTCGGTGAATCCGCGTTGGCCAGGGCTTCGTCGATGGTGATCGTGCCGCTGCTGTAGAGTCTGAACAGATCCTGTTCGAATGTCTGCGATCCCGGTGCCAGGGTCTGTTCCATGGCGTCCTTGATGCCCTGAACTTCGCCGCGCTCGACCAGTTCGCTGATATGGCGCGTGTTGAGCATGATTTCAGCGGTCGGGATGCGCTTGCCATCGGGCTTCTTGACCAGACGCTGGGAGACGATGGCGCGCAGTGCGACGGAAAGGTCGAGGAAGAGTGCTGGGCGATTTTCGGCCGGGAAGAAACTGATGATGCGGTTAAGCGCGTGATACGAGTTATTGGCGTGCAGGGTAGCGAGGCACAGATGGCCGGTCTGTGAGTAGGCGATGGCCGCCTGCATGGTTTCCTTGTCGCGGATTTCGCCGATCAGGATGCAATCCGGCGCCTGGCGCATGGCATTCTTGAGCGCCGATTGCCAGTCCATGGTGTCCATGCCGATCTCGCGCTGATTGACGATGGATTTTTTGTGCTTGAACAGAAATTCGATCGGGTCTTCGACCGTCAGGATGTGGCCGGAGCGGTTGGCGTTGCGGTGGTCGAGCATCGAGGCGATGGTCGTCGACTTGCCCGAGCCAGTCGCGCCAACGATCAGGATCAACCCGCGTTTCTCCATGATCAACTCGCCGAGGATGGTCGGCAGGCCGAGTTCGTCGAGCGGCGGAATGTTGCCCAGGATGAAGCGGATGACGATGCTGGTCGAGCCGCGCTGACGGAAGATATTGACCCGGAAATTACCGACATTCGGCACACCGAACGACAGATTCATTTCCCAACTTGCCTCGAAGGTCTTGATCTGGTCCGGCGACATCAGTTCGTAGGCGATCTTCTCGATCATGTCCGGCAGCATGACCTGCTGGTTGACCGGGAGCGTATTGCCCTGGATCTTGATATGGATAGGCGCGCCTGCAGATATGAAGATATCCGAGGCCTGCTTTTCGGCCATCAACTGGAACAGTTTGTCGAGAATCATGACAAGACCTTCGTGGAATGGTGGTGCTTACGGGCGCAGCAACTCGTTGATGCTGGTCTTCGAGCGGGTTTGCGCGTCGACCTTCTTGACGATGATTGCAGCATACAGGCTGTAGGCGCCATTGGCCTTCGGCAAGGTGCCGCTGATCACGACCGAACCCGGGGGCACGCGACCGTAGGTGACGTCGCCGGTTTCGCGGTCGTAGATCGGGGTGCTCTGGCCGATGTAGACGCCCATCGACAGCACGGAGTTTTCACCGATGATGACGCCTTCGACGACCTCCGAGCGGGCGCCGATGAAGCAGTTGTCTTCGATGATGGTCGGGTTGGCCTGCAGCGGCTCGAGCACGCCGCCAATGCCGACGCCGCCTGAGAGGTGCACGTTCTTGCCGATCTGGGCGCAGGAGCCGACGGTCACCCAGGTGTCGACCATGGT
>JAEUOG010000024.1 GCA_016790815.1 Dechloromonas sp. | reverse complement strand
TTTCCCAACGCATTCGTCGTGGCTCGGAAATCAGTTGTTCTGAGCTACACTTATCCACAAGCCCACCTATGTCAGGTGGCTATCACACCTGGTCAAAATTCAACGCGCACAGGTGGTCAAAATTAAACGCGCGCCGACAATCGTAGACCGCGAAGGCCGTGGTGGACGCCCCGAGGACAGCAATCCCTCTCGACCGGAACAAGTTGTACAAGTCGGCCAGCGGCACCAGTGGGGTCTTTCCCGATACCCCGCTCCTCGCCGACCCATCCTGAGTCGTTGCCAGCATGGCCTCCAGCGCGTCCTTCAACACCCCCATGTCCATCGCTCCCGTTCATATCCGAGCGGTATTTTCAGAGGCGCGACCAGGGCAGGCAACAGACTTTTCCCCTGGAAAACGTTGTTAGCTGTCAGCTAAGCAACGTAGCCCTTCTCCAGCAGTAAACAAACTTTGCCCGTGGCTAACTAGCCACGGGCAAAGCTGATTTGCCTGGAGCAATCACCCCTAGCGCGGTGGCAGAGTAACGCCTGGGCAGGCCGCCGGGAGGTCGGGAAACATGCATTGCTGCGCTGCTGATTCATAGAGCCGAATCAGCAGCCATTGCACCGGCTGCGGTAGGTCAAGCAGCTGCGCTTTGTTCACCTGGGCAACCTCCCCCCACCGCGAACAGGCCACAACGGCCAATGCCCCCTTCATCAAGTCGCGCTCACTGTAGGCGTCCCAAAAAAAGTCGGACGAACTCAGGTGACCGGACAGCACCAGGCATCGCACCATGGGCTGCTGCAAAAACTCGGCACAGCGCCGCAAGCACGCCAGGGGCAAGGCCGAGACCGGTTTGTCACCGTTGAACAACTGCGACAAGTAGGGCGGGCTGATGCCCAGATGTTCGGCCAGTTCCCGCCGTGACATTGAGCGCAAGAGGCGTTGCTGGTCGAGCGCATGCAGAAACTGCCTGCCTCCTTCCCCCTCCGTTATCGTATGGAGTCGCAAGCTCATCACGCGCTCCGCTGGTATTGTGCGAATGAAACCACGTTCGCCGGCAAGGGGCGGACGTCCGCGGCAACCGAGTACACCTTCGCCGGGGCCAAATCCGCGGGCAGAGATTCGTTGTCCATCATCCGGGCGACCATCTCGGCGGAAATCTGCACATAGCGCGCCGCCATTTTGTCGGTCTTGTGGCCGGTGATGGTTTTCACGACAAAGATGTTGCCGTTAAACTCAAGGGCATAGCGCGTCGCTGAAGTGCGACGGATATCGTGGATATTGGCGTTTTCGACCCCGGCTGCCTCGCAGGCCACCGACCAGGCCTTCTTCATCGCTTCGTAGCTGGTCTGAAAAATCCGGCCGCTCTCTGCCGCCGCCTGCCACTTTTCACGATGCTCACGACGCGTGACGGTCTTGCTCCGCTGGATGATGGCGGCCTTCAGCTCGCGCAAAATACCGAGCGCCACATTGGAAAGCGGCACATCGCGCGCCCCTCCTTTGGCATCGCTGAGGTGCAAGACCTTTCTATCCCAGTCAATGTCTTCCCAACGCGCATGGTCAACCGGCTCCGAAACCCGCGTCGCCGTTTCAAGCATGAACAGCGCGAGCGGCATGACATAGATATTGTCGTAGGTAGCGAGGTGCTCGCAGATACGCTCGAACTCGGGGTTGGTCAGGATGCGAGTTCTGACGTTTTCGACTTTCGGCATATTGACGCCAACCGCCGGATTGACACTGTTGCTGTCCCAGTGCCAAACCTTCTTGGCATAGTTAAAAAACCGCCGCAACTCTGCCCGCTCCAGCCCTATGCTGGCCGGCGCTGCGCCGCAATCTTTCATCGCGACGATGAACGCATTGACGTGATAGGTCTGGATATCGCGTACCTTCATACACCCCAGCCGATTGCGCGCTTGTTGGACGGCCAACTGCTTCTGCGCCTGAGCATCCCGATGAGCCACTAGGCTGTTGGGAATGTTGCGTTCCGGCTCGTCGACCAATGCCACGTCCCAGTATCGCGTGCGATTCTGCTTAGCGTCTGACGCTGTGTCAGTCGCCAGGGAAGCCCCAACCGGCACAAACTCGGTCAGTTTGATAACCGGCAGATTGGCAGCCCGAAGATAGTTGTTGACCCGCTGAGCATCTTGGCGAGCCCCTTTGCGGTACGGCAGGCACTCGCGGGCATAGTCCGACAGAGCGACGGCCAGCGAGGTCCGCTCGGGTCCTTGGCGCGCGGGTTTGCCGTCGCGGTCAATGATGCTCTGCTGCTCCCGCAGGTACGCTTCGGCTTTGCGGGCGCTGGAAAAGCCCCCCTTATAAATAGAGATGCCTTTGTATTGGGCGCGGATGGACCAGCCTTTGCCTTCACGATACGCATTAGCCATGGTGACCTCCCAGGTTGCTATCGCAACAGGGGGAGGACGGGGTTACTTCAAAAAGGGAAAACATTGCACAACTCCATTGGTTTGAGGAGCTGTGTATAGCGACCAGGTTTGTTTTCTCGCCGTCACGCGAAAATAAATACCTTAAAACGCGGTCACTCGCACTGGCGCGCACCTGGACTTGCAGAAAACTTGCAGAAAGTCCGAGATAAAAGCAAAAAGCCCACCTTGCGGTGGGCTAAGTGCTTGAATCTATTGGTGGCCAATCGCGGAATCGAACCACGGACACGCGGATTTTCAATCCGCTGCTCTACCAACTGAGCTAATTGGCCAAACGAGGGCGCATTATAGCGATGTCACTGCTGCTCCGCAACAAGCCGTCGAGGTTTTTGATAGATCAAGTACCGATTGGTGGCGATTGGCGGTAAAGCTCGGAAAAGTCGTCCGGTGGAGGGAGAGGTGGGAGTGGAGGGTGCCAGGTTGCAAACGCGACATGTGCAACGGCGCCACGACCGTGCGGACTGGGCCGCAAGCTTGCGCGCGATCCATGCTGCATGGCGATTTCCTGAACGATGGCGAGCCCCAAACCACTACCCTCGGTCGTTGCATCGTCAACCCGGTAGAAGCGCTCGAACACAAGCTCCGCCTGATCCTCGCTGATACCGACACCGTTATCTTCGACCTCAAGCAGTACTGTGGCCTGATTGGCGATGACTCGACAGGTTACGTGCCCACCTTCCTGTGTGTAGCGCAATGCGTTGTCGAGGAGGTTCTTGGCCAATTCGGTCAGCAGAAACGAATTGCCAACAATCATGGCCGATTTGTCGGATTCAAACCCGAGATCGATATTTTTTTCGATGGCAACCGGAACCCAATCGGTCACGACATCGCGAATCAAGTTACCCAGATCCAGCGGCGCGTGTTTTTGCTGGGTCGCTTCGCCACCTTCGGTTCGCGCCAGGGTGAGCAACTGGTTGATCAACCGGCCGGCCCGATCCACACCAGTCGCAATCTGACGCAGGGCGTGACGCAGCGCCTCAGGATCTGTTTCGCGAATGGCAAACTGGGCTTGTGTCTTGAGTCCGGTCAGAGGCGTGCGCATCTGATGGGCCGCATCGGCGACGAAGCGCTGCTGCGCCGACACGCTGCGCTTCATGCGTTCGAGCATTTCGTTGAAAGCCTCGACGAGAGGCTCCAGCTCTTCCGGGACGCGTCTTGTGGCAATGGGAGAAAGGTCACTGGGCTCGCGGGCCTCGATGGTCTTGCGGAGGCGGGTCAAGGGTCGCAGACCACGCGACAGGCCGAACCAGACGAGCATGACGGCCAGGGGAATAATGATGAACTGCGGCAAGATGACGCTGGCCACAATCTTGTTTGCCAGCTGGCTGCGTTTGTCGGTCGTCTCACCGACCTCGATAAGGATCCACTGTGACCGGGTCATTTGCGGCTCGGCGAGGTAGGTGTAGGCGAGGCGCAGGTCCTGCCCCTTGAAGTCTGCGTCGCGCATATAGACTTCGCCGGGCAGGATCGAATCATCCGACGGCGACACCAGGGCCGGGAGATCCTTGTCGCCCGCCAGCAGCTTTCCTTCGCCGGACAAAACATGAAAATAGACGCTGTCGGTTTCGTCGGCTCGCAGCATGGCGCGCGCCGAAGCCGGGAGCGACAAAAGGGGCTTGCCGTTGACCAGCTTTACCTGGCGGGCAATTGCCGTGACATGCTCACGCAGCGCCTGATCGTAGGGGTAATTGGCGACGTTGTTGGCGAAATAATGGGTAAATGCAATGCTGAGCGGCCAGACGAACAGCAGGGGCGCCAGCATCCAGTCGAGAATCTCGCCAAACAGCGAGCGCTCGGAATCAGAAGCCGGCGATTGCGGGCTATTCGCTCTGGGGTCGCTCAAGGCAGTAGCCCAGACCGCGGACCGTAGCGATCTTCACGCCCCCGGTTTCAATCTTCTTGCGCAATCGATGAACGTAAACCTCAATGGCGTTGTGGCTGACCTCGTCGCCCCAGCCGCACAGATGATCGACCAGCTGATCCTTGCTGACTAGACGCCCCATGCGACTGAGCAGGACTTCGAGAAGCCCGACTTCGCGCGCCGACAACTCGAGGTTTTCGCCGTTGATCTGGGCCACCCGACCGACTTGATCGTAGCTCAGTGCGCCGCACTGAATGGTTGGTGAGGTTCCGGCCGAGCGGCGAGTCAGTGCTCGAACCCGCGCTTCGAGCTCGGGCAGTTCAAATGGCTTGACCATGTAGTCGTCGGCGCCCAGATCCAGCCCCTTGACGCGGTCACCCGTGCCATCGAGCGCCGTGAGGATAAGAACCGGCAATTGCGAATTGCGCGAGCGTATGCGCTTCAGCAGGTCGAGCCCGGACAGTTTCGGCAAGCCGAGATCGAGAATAAGCAAGTCATAGGACACCGTCAGTAGCGCTGCGTCAGCTTCCAAACCGTTTGGCGCCCAGTCTACGGCGTAACCGCCTTGGCGTAGTGAGCGGGAAAGCCCATCGGCGATGATGGTGTCGTCTTCAGCAATAAGTATGCGCATGGTTTGGTTTGGCCTGAGCCGACGTAAGATTTCTGTAAGCCTGTCGCATTATTCTAATTGGGCTGTTCTCCTTTTATGGTCTCTGGAGTACGCGGCGAATGCCGCTACTCAGGGGGTTGCCCGACCTGCACTGGGCGGCCCCCTACCGTTTTTTCCTCGCCCCAAGTCCCACAGTCTATCAAATAAACTGCCCTGCACTTCCCGCAGCGCACAAGCTCGTCCGCATTTCCACGAATCCGGCGCGCAAACTTGCCCTTCCACGGTCAACCGGAAAAAACAGCCAAATTCAGAACGAAAAAAAGCCCGGGTTGCCCCTAATGCCGTTCAGTTAAGGTCTTTCTTCAAGTAACGAACGGTGTAACGTTTTGGTAGGGCTTTGACGATACGGGGGCATTGACGCCCCCGTCGTTTTTCGACGATGGCGAACTGCATCTGCGTGCGCAATCGTACGAGA
>JAEUOG010000013.1 GCA_016790815.1 Dechloromonas sp. | reverse complement strand
ATTTGAAGGGGGCTGCTCCTAGTACGAGAGGACCGGAGTGGACGAACCTCTGGTGTACCGGTTATGACGCCAGTCGTATCGCCGGGTAGCTATGTTCGGAAGAGATAAACGCTGAAAGCATCTAAGCGTGAAACTCGCCTTAAGATAAGATTTCCCGGAGCCTTGAGCTCCTTGAAGGGTCGTCGAAGACCACGACGTTGATAGGTCAGGTGTGGAAGCGCAGTAATGCGTTAAGCTAACTGATACTAATTGCCCGTACGGCTTGATCCTATAACCTTGTAATACCCTGCAGTAACTCATATTCGCAGTCACAACAAACAACCTTCTACCCATTTTGCGCTTCGCGTCCCCAGGACGAGAAGCATACAAGTTACGTCTGGCGTCAATAGCCTTCTGGTACCACCCCTTCCCTTCCCGAACAGGACCGTGAAACAGATGAGCGCCAATGATAGTGAGCTTCCGCTCGCGAAAGTAGGTCAACGCCAGACACCCATTACAAAAGCCCCGTTAGCCCACGCTAACGGGGCTTTTGACTTTGTAGCGCCCGGAATTTTGGTTTTCGCCTTGTCCCGCCCCTTGAATTCGCCCGTACTGCCCCCAACTCTCAATCCACGTTCTTATTGTTTCATTGGGAGTTTCAAGCATGTCCGAGTCTGCAACCGCGAACGCAAATCGCGAAACCCTGGGCTTCCAGGCTGAAGTAAAGCAACTGCTGCAACTGATGATTCACTCCTTGTACAGCAACAAGGAAATCTTTCTGCGCGAGCTGGTTTCCAACGCTTCCGATGCGTGCGACAAGCTGCGGTTCGAGGCGCTGAACAACAGCGCACTTTACGGCGACGATTCTGAATTGAAGATTCGCGTTGCCTTCGACAAGGCGGCACGCACGATCACCATTTCCGACAATGGTATTGGCTTGTCGCGCGACGAAGCGGTTGAGCATCTTGGTACCATTGCCAAGTCAGGCACCAAGGAGTTTTTCTCTGCACTGACCGGTGATCAGGCCAAGGATGCCCATTTGATCGGGCAGTTTGGCGTCGGTTTCTACTCGTCGTTCATCATTGCCGACAAGGTTACGGTGGTTTCCCGCCGTGCTGGTATCGAGGCGAATCAGGCTGTTTGCTGGGAATCTGGTGGCGAGGGCGATTACACGGTTGAAATGGTTGAGAAGGCCACGCGTGGCACGGATGTCACGCTTCACCTGCGCGAGGGCGAAGATGAGTTCCTTGGCGGCTGGAAGCTGAAGTCGATTATTCGCAAGTACTCTGATCACATCACTTTGCCTATCGTGATGAAGAAGGAGGACTGGAAGGACGGCGAGCAGGTTGCGACCGATGAAGATGAGACGGTCAATCAGGCCAACGCGCTGTGGGTACGTTCCAAGTCGGACATCACCGATGAGCAGTACAAGGAGTTCTACAAGCACGTTGCCCACGACTTCGAAGATCCGCTGGCGTGGACGCATGCCCGCGTCGAAGGCAAGCAGGAATATACGCAACTACTCTACATCCCGGCCCGTGCCCCGTTCGATCTGTGGGACCGCAATGCCCGCCATGGCATCAAGCTCTACGTTCGTCGCGTTTTCATCATGGACGACGCTGAACAGCTGATGCCGCTTTACATGCGCTTCGTGCGCGGGGTAGTCGATTCCGCCGATCTGCCGCTCAACGTCTCGCGTGAAATCCTGCAGCAGAGCAAGGATATCGACGGCATCCGCAGCGGCTGCACGCGCAAGGTGCTGGGCATGCTGGAAGACATGGCCGAGAACGACAAGGAAAGCTACACCAAATTCTGGGAAGCTTTCGGAGCCGTGCTCAAGGAAGGTGTTGGCGAGGACCACGCCAACAAGGAAAAGATTGCTGGCCTGATCCGCTTTGCCTCTACGCACAACGACACGCCGGACCAGAACGTTTCGCTGGCCGATTACATCGGCCGCATGAAGGAAGGCCAGGAGAAGATTTACTTCGTAACGGCCGATACCTTTAACGCTGCCAAGAACAGCCCGCATCTCGAGATCTTCCGCAAGAAGGGCATCGAAGTGCTGCTGCTTTCGGATCGCGTGGATGAGTGGGTCGTTGGACACCTGACTGAATTCGATGGAAAGCATCTGCAATCGGTCGCCAAGGGCGGTCTGGATCTGGGCAAGCTGGAAGATGAAGCCGAGAAGCAGGAAGCCGAAAAGGCGGCCGACGAGTACAAGGATCTGCTCGAGAAGGTGAAAGCCTCGCTCGGTGACAAGGTCAAGGATGTTCGCGTCACCTACCGTCTGACCGATTCACCGTCATGCCTGGTCTCTGACGAGCACGACCCTTCGGGCAATCTGGCTCGCCTGATGAAGGCCGCTGGCCAGCCGATGCCGAATTCGAAGCCGATCCTTGAAATCAACCCGCAGCACCCGGCGGTGATGCGTTTGAAGTACGAGGAAAGCCGTTTCGATGACTGGGCGGCGCTGCTGTTCGAACAGGCAACACTGGCCGAAGGTGGCCAGCTCGATGATCCAGCCGGTTTCGTCAAGCGCATCAACGATCTGATGATGGCTCTGTCAACGAAGTAATCTGCCGAATTTATCGGCAACGAAATAGGGCTGCCCTTGGGTGGCCCTTTTTTTACGCGTGGAAATTGGCATGAATTTCCGGTTGACCGTGGCATTGGATGTCAGGTTTCGCGCCGCCTCGGCCGGCAAACCGGGTACACTGTCGTCCTTTCGAGAAACTGATTTCAGGCCGATTTTTTCCGGCCCTTGACCCGCTGACTCCCCGCCGTTTCTCATTTTCCCGATATTCATAGGTACTCCGATGCATCCAGTCCACGACGTTGACTCCCTTCTCATTCTCGCCACGGCGCTTTCTTCCAAGCGGCGGCCGGCCGAGCTGGTCGAGATCGTCGCGGCGGCCGATCTGCTGCAGAACAATATTCCCAACGAGGCCAAGCTGGTCGAGGCTTTCGACCGGCTGGCCAAGAGTGGCCTGATCAAGGCGGAGGGCGATGGTTTCGTGCTGACCGCTGTGGCGCAGGAGATCGTGACCGGCCTGCCGCGCAAGGCGGAAAACCCGGAGCGATTGTTCGCCATCAAGGACCGCCTCTCGGAATACAACATCAAGGGCGAGCACGCCGGCGTTACCGTTGATCCTGCCGATGTGACCAAGGCCATTCTGGCCCATCGCGCCGCGGAGAAGACGACAGCCAAGAACCTGCTGGTGCCCAAGCCGAAGCCGGAAGCCGAAGTTCATAAGCCGGGCCAGCGCCAGCGCAAGCCGATGCCGGCGCGCAAGCGTCGGGTTTGAGCGGCGCATGAGCGAGACTGCCGCCACCAGCCAGGCTTTCGACACGCTGCCCCTGTCGCCGGCCATGCTGGCCAATCTGGCGCAGCTGGAATACCTGAACATGACGCCGATCCAGGCCGCCAGCCTGCCGCTGGCGCTGGCCGGCAACGACCTGATCGCCCAGGCCAAGACCGGCAGCGGCAAGACGGCCGCTTTCGGTCTGGCGCTGCTCAATCGTCTGAACACCAGCCGTTTCGCCGTGCAGGCCATGGTACTTTGCCCGACGCGCGAACTGGCAGATCAGGTGACGCAGGAAATCCGTCGGCTGGCCCGTTTCGAAGAGAACATCAAGGTGCTGTCGCTGGTCGGCGGCTCGACGCTGCGCAACCAGGCGAAAAGTCTGGAAAACGGCGTGCATATTGTCGTCGGCACGCCCGGTCGCATCATGGACCACATGGAGCGCGGCTATCTCAAGCTCAACGAATTGAACACGCTGGTTCTTGACGAAGCCGACCGCATGCTCGACATGGGCTTCCATGACGACATCGCCTACGTCGCCAAGCGTTGCCCTGCGCAGCGCCAGACCTTGCTGTTTTCGGCGACCTATCCCGAAGGCATTGCCCAGCTGGCCAAGCAGTTTTTGCGTCAGCCGAAGGAGGTAAAACTCCTTGAGCAGCACGAAGAAACCAAGATTCGCCAGCGCTTCTACGAAGTCAGGGACGACGAGCGCCTCGACGCCGTCGTGCGCCTGCTAAAACATTACCGCCCGGTCAGCACGCTGGCCTTCTGCAACACCAAGCAGCAGTGCCGCGATCTGGTAAATGTGCTGCGCCATGCCGGCATTCATGCGTTGACGCTGAATGGCGATCTGGAGCAGCGTGAGCGCGATCAGGTGCTGATCCAGTTCGCCAACCGCAGTTGCTCGGTGCTTGTGGCGACGGACGTTGCGGCGCGCGGACTCGATATTGACCAGCTCGAAGCGGTGATCAACGTCGATGTGACGCCTGATCCGGAGATTCACATCCACCGCATCGGACGTACCGGTCGTGGTGATGAGGAGGGCTGGGCGCTGAGTTTGTGCAGTTCCGGCGACCGCCGCCGGGTGGCGACCATCGCCGAGATGATGAAATGCAAACTCGACGTGCTCGACTTGAAGACGGTGGAAGTCACCGATGATTCACCGCTCGTGCCGCCGATGTCGACGCTGCTCATGCTCGGCGGGCGCAAGGACAAGATCCGTCCCGGTGACGTCATGGGCGCGCTGGCCGGCGAGGCTGGCCTGACCCGCGAACAGGTCGGCAAGATCACGGTGACCGATCAGAGCACCTACGTGGCCGTGGCGCGCGCGGTCGCCAAGGAAACGGTGCGCAAGCTGTCAGCCGGCAAGGTCAAGGGCAAGACCGTCAAGGTGCGGATTCTGACCAACTGATCGCTTTTGAAATCACGCCAGACTTTGGCGTGATTTCAATTTTGGCCGTTTTTTCCGGTTGACCGTGGAAGTCGCTTGGCGTCGTTCCCCGCAGGCTTCCTACTTAGAATTCATACGATAGTGCGGCGACACCGGTGACCGACGTCGCCTGGCGCGTCAGCGGACTGTCCTTCGCATCGCCTTGCAGGCTGCTGACCGAAACGGTGGTCAGGATCGCTACGCTTGGCGTGATTTGATAGCTCAGCGATGCGTTGGCGCGAACGTCACGCAGGCCGAATCCCGGGCGGTAAGCCGCGTAACCACTCGACGCCGACTGGGCTGCGGTAACGCCAAAATAGGACTGCATGTAGTCCTCGTTGGCCAGCGTCATGCTGGCGCCGAAACCGAGGCGCCACAGCGCGGACAACTTCGTCGAATAGCCGGCACCGAGATCGATGAGCATCCCCGCGCTGTCATTGCCCGAGCCGTAACGCAACGACGAGGTCAGGGTGACTTCCTTGTTGACCGCGTAGTTAAGGAAGGCGCCGAACTCCGGGCGTGGATCGATATCACCCATGCCGCGCAGCGCGTTCGAACGGCTCTCGTCGCGCCCTAAATCAGCGGTGATGCGCAGGCCATACTGCAATTCCCGAGTCTGACCAAAATTGTAGCCGATGCCATTTCGGGTGCCGGCAAACCAGCCATTTCGCCACTGGTAGTCGAGCCCCGGCAGAACCAGCGTTCGCCGTTCGTCGGCGCCCTGGTAGGCCATACCGGCAATGACGGCCAGCCCGACGGAGCCACGATCCTTTTCAGCTGCGCCGCCAGCCAGGCGAACGGCATCAAAGGCCTGGGCAAATGCATTGGGTGCCGCGAGCGAAAGAAGCCCGATCACGGCGAGGCCTTTTAGTGAATTTTTCATGGGGACTCCGTTGGGAAAAGACTGATTGTTAAATTGGATTGAGGCTGGATTGCGTCCGGGCTCAAACCACTCGCCCCGGCCACTTCGTGCATATTGACGCGGGCTTTCAATCGAGCTGCCAGCAAATAAAGCCCGCCCAGCTTGCGGTGTAAAAAGAGCGCGTCGGCTGGCGGGGTGTGCCAGAAATCGCGATCCATGCCGAGCACCATGCCGGCGTCGCGGATGCGCACGCCGAGGTCGGATGTGCCGAAATCGTATTCGCCGATGTGGCCGAGTGGTTCGCAAGCCAGCGCAAAAATGTCGAGCACGGCCTGGCGCTGGCCTTCCTTGATGTCCTGCTGGAAGTAACCGATGGCGACGGCGGCCGCGTTCATGCCCTGGCGGTCGTTGCGCAGGGCGCTGGTCATCAGACGCCGATAGCTGTCGACCATCGTCGCCGGATAAGCGCGGGTGGCGCCGAAGTCGAGCAGGATGAGCTGCTGCGATGCTGCGGCGTAACGATAGTTGGCAAAGTTCGGGTCGGTCTGGATCAGCCGGAATTCGAAGATTTCGCGAAACAGCAGGCGGAATAGCTGGCTCACGATACGGTCGCGTTCGGCCTGGGGCAGGTGGATCAAGGTTTCCACCGCATCGCCATCGAGGCGCGTCATGGCCAGGATGTTTTCTGTCGTCAGGTCGTCGTGCATTTCCGGCACCATGAACTCGTCGGCATCAGCGAGCAGGCTGGAAAACTGCATCATGCAGGCGCCTTCGCGGCGGTAGTCGGCCTCGTCGTGCAATTGCTTTTTCGCCTCGTCAAGCAGCGGCTTGATGTCCAGCGACTTCGGCAGCAGGCCAGAAACCCGGAGCAGGGTGGCGACGTTGTCGACATCGCTGTCAATGCTGCGGCGGATGCCGGGGTACTGGATCTTGACCGCGATACTTCTGCCATCCTTGCGTTGCCCGAAATGCACCTGGCCAATCGAGGCCGCGGCCATCGGCGTGAAGGAGAAACGCTCGAAATGGCGATCCCAGCCCTCACCCCAGTTGGCATTGAGGGCGCTGACGACCTGGCTCATCGGCATCGGGATGGCATCGGCGCGCAACCGGGAGAGGATCTCGGCCAGTTCCGGCGGCAACAGTTCGCCGGCATCCATCGACAGCAGTTGCCCAACTTTCATCGCCGCGCCGCGCAGTTGCGCAAGTTGATCCGCCACCCGGCGGGCGTTGGCCGGCGTCAGCAGCAGTTGATGCATTTGCGGCCGCTTGCCCTGGGCAAATTGGCGGGCGCCCTCAGCCAGCATGTTGCCGGCCACGCCACCAACCAGTGAACCGAGCCGGGCCAGGCGCGACCAGCGGCCATGGGGAACGGAAGATGACTTCCTTACCGGCTCATCGACCATGCGGCTTCCCGTGTGGCTTCCATTTCGGTGGCGCATCCAGCGACTCAGCTTCGTTGAGCGGATAGGCGTCGGCGACATAGGCTGGGCCTTTCATCATCATAACGATGAAGGCGGCAATGCCGACGGTGAACACCACCGTCCAGTGCAGGATGATCAGGCTGATGACGTAAATGTCGGTAGTCATGACGGTGAGTGAATTCTCAGGACTGTCGATGAGGCGCGCCATCAGTGAGGGGATCGCAAGCGACAACGTGCCCAGAAAAAATGCCTTGGGGAGCAGACGGATAACGACGCGTTCCTTGCCGGCCGGTGCGCGGGAGAAACCGGGCAAACGATTGAACAAGTTCATGATAAGTCCTTCAAATTTGTTGCCAAGTTAAAAATGACTTGAGAAAGCGCCACCAACCAGACACACAATAGCGACGATACTCAGGCGCAAGCGAAGCGGCAGATACCAGCCCGGTAGTGTCACCTGGTCGGCCAGCCGGCGGTCCTGCAGGTAATGGGCAACAAAGCCGAACACCAGCAGCGGCGCAGCAAGGAGCGGCGAGAACAGAAGAGCCGGCCAGGCAATAAGCGCTGGCACCACGCTCCAAACAAACCAAGCCGAGCGCTGACGTTCTGAAAGATCAGGCAGGATCATCGCCATGCCCCAATGCAGCGCGCCGATAAAACTCAGGATGATGGCCCCGTAGGCGTAGAGAGCATCGCTCCAGACTGCGCCGTGATGATCAATAAGGCTGGCCGGCATCAGAACCAGAAAAGGGAGAAGGCCGCCGTAGCCAAGCCAGGCCACGCTAGTCGGCAGGGTGGAGGATTTTGCGTCATTCATCATTGACCTCACTTGACCAAGGGGCGGATGCTGGAAAATCCGCCGTCGAGCGACCAGACCTGCCCGGTGATGCGGGCGGCCGAATCGGAAAGTAGCCAAACCATCAGTTCGGCCAGTTCATCCGGCGAGCCGATGCCGGGAAGCGGATACTGCCGGGCGGCACCTTCGCGGGCGGCCGGGTTGGCGATCACGCTCGCCGAAGCCGGCGTTTCCATAATGCCGGGTGCCACAGCGTTGATACGGATGGCGTTGGCGGCGTAGCTGGCTGCGGCTCCCCGAACCAAACCCTCCAGCCCTGCCTTGGCGGCGGCGACTGCTTCGTGGTTGGGCGTGCCGATGCGCGCTGCGGCCGATGAAACCAATATGGCTGCACCAGGGCTGCGGGCCTCGCGCAAGGCGCCGACGAATGCTGACAGGGTGTGGAAGGCACTGATCAGATTGGCGCTCAGACAATCGTTGAAATCCGCCTCACTCATCCGATGCATGGCGCCAAGGCGAATATTGCCGACGCAATGGGCCAGTGCGGTGGGCAGCATCTGGTGGTCTTTGGCTACTTGCAGAATCTGCCTGGCACCTGCCACAGTCGAGCAATCGGCGGCCACTTGCAGGTGCTGGTCGCCGAAAGCTTCCGCCAAGTGCTCTGCGTGGCGGCTAGCGACAATCAGTTGCCAGCCCTGAGTGGCGAGTCGCGCCACCACGGCACGCCCGACACCGCCGGCGGCGCCTGTGACCAGTGCGATTTTGCTCATTTAGGCTCCTTTGCGGGTTTGTGTTTCGTCCAGCTCTGCAACGATTAATAAAAGACATATTTGCTGCTCTGATTGCTGAAGTGATTGTATTGCAGTTTTGTCTAGGACAAAATAGAGATAATACCGTTCAATGACAATTTCAGTTTTTTTCCGAAAGTCCCTACATGCCCTCCATTCACGCTGCCATCCTCGCCCTGGTTTTCTCACTGACACTGGGTGCTTGTTCGACTGTTCCGCCCGAGGGTCTGCGCCCGGTTACCTCGTTCGACATCAATCGCTATCTCGGACAATGGTATGAAATCGCCCGGCTTGATCATTCGTTCGAGCGCGGCATGAGCGACGTCAATGCCACCTACCTGCTGCAGGATGACGGAAGCGTTAAGGTCATCAATCGGGGTTACGACACGCAACGGCAGGCATGGAAGGAGGCTATCGGCCGCGCCCTTTTCAGCGGTGACATTGGAACTGGTTCTCTCAAGGTATCGTTCTTTGGCCCATTTTATGGTGGCTATCATGTGATAGCGCTGGATCAGAACTATCGTTGGTCGCTCGTCGCCGGGCCGGATCGCGAATATTTGTGGATTCTCGCCCGCGAAAAGTCGCTGTCCGCCGACATTCGTGCGAAGCTGGTCAGCCAGGCCAGAGAGTTCGGCTTTGCCACCGATAGGCTGATATGGGTCAATCATCAACGTTCTGAGGGGCAATGACCATTCGATTGGCCCCGGTCGCATCTTTGGCTCGCCCAGCAGCCTGCTTGCGTCGATGACTGTGCCCTTGGCAACGATGGGGTGCTCCAATGCAGCTTGCGTGGCGTGATGCCTGATGGCCATTCGCGTGCTGGACAATATTTCCGCATTCTGGCACTCCGCTGACCAAGGGGGCCAGACATGCGCCACACGCTTGCCCGCGCGATAAGTGAACTTTGGTTTCTATTGGAACTTCTTGTGTTTTGAGTTTGTCTCTGTAATTGTCTAGGACAAAAAGTAAGTTCGTTTGGGCTCGCCAAAACGAGGCGTCATACGTAGAAACACAAATTGGAGGGGCTGCCGTGAAAAATTCGGATTCGTATGAATTTAGCGTTTTGCGTGCAATCTTGACGCTGCTGCTTGCCTCGCTGCTTTTGTCGGGTTGTGCCTCAACGGGCTATGCACCAATGCAGTCACTGAGCTACCCGCGCGATGAAGTTCAAAGGCAGCCTAATTTGCTGGTCCTGATACGCGGACTCGGTGCTGACCACGCCATATTCGCCAAGGAAGGCGTCGTCGATGAAATACGCGATCTCGGGCTGCCATTTGACGTCATTGCGCCAAATGCACATTTTGGCTACTACCGGGCGGAAACCTTTGTTCAGCGCTTGAAGGAGGATGTGATCGAGCCCGCGCGTCGCCAAGGTTACGAGCAAATATGGCTGGCAGGATTTTCGATGGGAGGTTTGGGTTCGCTGATCTATTTGCGTAGCCATCCGGAGGACATCGACGGCGTTCTACTGACCAGTCCTTTCTTGGGATGGCCCGGTATCCACAGTGAAATTCAGCAGGCAGGGGGAATTACTGAGTGGGTGCCCAATCACAGCGATCCAAAAGACTGGCAGCGGATGATCTGGAGCTGGATCAGTCAGCAGGATTTCAATTCCCAAGTGCCAATCTGGCTGGCCTACGGTGAAAACGACATTGTGACGCGAGCCGGTCCTCCCCTGTTGGCAACAGCCCTTCCAGCGTCGAGTGTCTTCTCCGCTCCCGGCAATCACTCCGTTGCCACCCTCAAAACCTTGTTTCGCCAACACCTCACCATGCTGGCAAGCCAGCGCCAGCCGGTCCCTGTTGTCTTGTCGAGCGGGGAAAAATCAACTTCAACGTTTTAGACGATTTCGGGTCGAAATCAACAATATCGGGTTTCACCAAAACTGTTTGAGTTTCGATGTTTGCATCACAGCCGCACGAAAAAACGGAGGTCTTATGAACGATAAACTGGATAGCCTGACCCCAGCCACGCCGGAGTTGCTTCAGCGATTTGCAGTTGTTAACAAGGTTGGATTGCTGGCGCCTTTTACCTGGGTCAGGAAAGGGGCGCGTGATCTGTTGAAGTGCCAGTTTTCCAGCATGTTTTATGGCGTCGCTTTCGCCTTGATGGGCTGGACGATCGCATTTTTCTACGGGGCTGCGTATTGGCTGACGATCACTGCAGCGGGGGCTTTCATGTTGGTGGGGCCGTTGCTGGCGATCGGTCTGTATGCGCTTTCACGCCAAGTGGAGCGCGGCGAAGAGCCGCATTTGCCTCCTACCTTGACTTGCTGGCGGGGTAATATGGCCAATCTTTCGATTTTCGCGCTGGTTGTCGGCGTGGTCTCGATGATTTGGGCGCGAGCTTCCATGGTGGTTTTTGCGGTTCTGTACGATACAGGACTGCCAACAGCGAATGATTTCGTCAATGAACTCTTGGCATTCGAAAATATCAAGTTCGTGGTCAGCTATTTGACTGTGGGCGCTCTGTTTGCCAGCTTCATCTTCGCCATCAGCGTGGTTGCCGTGCCATTGATGTTTGACCAGGGCAAAGATGCGATCAGCGCCATGTTGATCAGTCTTTCGGTTGTCGCCAGAAACCCCATGGCCATGTTCATCTGGGCGGCGCTACTGGTTGCCTTGATCGGGATCGGTTTTGCAACCGGGTTCCTTGCGCTGGTATATACAGCGCCCATCGCAGGGCATGCAACGTGGCACGCCTATCGCGAGTTGATTGGTGCGAAAGAAAGCTGATTGAGATTGGGCAGTACTCCATCTTTTTCAATCAAAAGCGTATTTTGCTGTTTGCCGTAGTGATTAAAGACGTCTTGTTCTACTCCACTACGGTTAACCGTTTTTTCAAAAATGATTTGCCTATTGCATTTCAACTGCCATAGGTCGGTAACGTGAGTAAATTCGACGACGACAAGTTACCAAGTAAGCAGCTAACCCTTGTTTTTGGTGCCAGCGGCTACATTGGTACGCACCTCGTGCCACGTTTGCTGGCCGAAGGTCGATCATTGCGTGCTGTTGCCAGGCGCCGTGCAACCTTGGAATCCCGTGGCTGGGAAGGCGTTGAATTTATTGAGGCAGATGCCCTCAAGCCGGAGACCTTGGGCAAGGCTTTGGCGGGCGTTAGCGTTGCTTATTATTTGGTTCACTCCATGGCCAGCGGTCGACATTTCGGCCAATTGGATCTTGAGGCGGCCAGCAATTTTGCCGCAGCAGCAGCCACAGCGGGCGTCCAGCGCATAGTCTATCTCGGCGGGATTATTCCTGAAGGGGCTCGTTCCGAACATTTGCTCTCGCGTCGGGACACCGGTGAGCGATTGCGTGCCGGCCCCGTGCCTATAATCGAAATTCGCGCTGCCGTCATTGTCGGAACAGGCTCCGCGGCTTACGAAGTGATTCGCGACCTGGTGTACCACCTGCCGATCATGGTTACCCCGAAATGGGTGCAATCGCGTTCGGCGCCAATTGCTTTGGAAAATTTGCTGACCTATCTTGTGCGTCTTGCCGAATTGCCTGAAGCAGAGGGCAAGATACTGGATGCGGGCGGCCCGGATTTTCTCAGCTACGAAGAGATGATGCGGCAATTTGCCGATTCCGCTGGTCGGCGTCCGTTCATTCTTCGGGTGCCGGTGCTAACCCCCAGTTTGTCATCACGCTGGCTAGGGTTGGTGACAAGTGTCCCGACAAATATAGCTCGGGCGCTGATTCAGGGGCTCGAATACGACATTCCGGCGAAGGGAGATACCCTGGCCCGCTTGGTACCACAGCGCTTGCTTAGTTTTCGTGAATCCGTTGACGCTGCACTTTGCGCCGAGCGCCGTGAGGCAGGTTTTGGTGGGCCTTGGGTGGAGGGCGATCTTGCCGTTCGCAACCTCAAACCCGATTATTCCTTTTATGCCAAGAAAGCGGCTGGCAAGGCTGTAGCCAATGCATCAACGGCCAGTGTATGGCGACAACTTTGCTCGATGGGTGGCGAGCGCGGATACTTCTACCTCGATATCCTGTGGCAAATCCGTGGCTCGCTAGACTGGCTGATCGCAGGGCCTGGGTTATGTCGCAGGCGCCCCAATCCGACCGAATTACATCTTGGCGACAAGCTTGATTTCTGGACAGTAACAGCGATTGAGCCCGAGCGCCGTCTGACGCTGAGCTTTGACATGAAAACACCCGGGGCTGGCTTACTGGAGTTCGAACTCAAGGAAATTGACGGGAAAACCGAGTTGACCGCAACAGCCTACTGGCATCCGGCGGGGGTTTGGGGGCTGCTCTATTGGTACTCGCTGGTGCCGCTGCACGTCATTTTGTTTGAAGGGATGACGAAGGCGATTGCTATGCAGGCAGAGAAAAATCCGGTAGCTGAAAAATAGGCAAAAAAAGCCGGGCAGCGCGTGCCCGGCAAAAGGAGGAGTCAAGGGGGTAAATCAAGTCTTCCTAAAAGCGCTTAGCTTGACCCAGCGATTCTGCGTTGAATTTTGCCAACTGCTGAGAGAACTCAGTGGGGGCTTCACCCGAACGAACAATCACGTTATCTATCGCGTGCACAACGCCATTTTCACCCGGCGCATTGACGGTTCCAAGCCTGGCTGCTTAGGCACACATTCTTGATGGCTAAGCTACTTTGCTCTGATCTCCTGCAATATTTCGTTGCGGCGCAAAAACGGTAGCGTCCACGGCGGGTTGTAGCGGGCGAGTTGGGGGTTGCCGATGGTTTCGATTTTTTGAGTCGAAAGCCAGTTGAGCAACTCGTTGGTCTTTTCCTGAACCGTGCTTTCGGTGTTGATGCCGGAGTAGGTCAGCGTGGCGAACGTCCTGGCCGGAATCTCGCGTAGCTTGACCTGCGGGTTGAGTGGTTTGGGCAGGGTGGCGAGGGTGTATTGGCTGGGCATCACGAAGTGGATGCGCCAGCGCTGGGCACCGGCCATTTTGCTGTCCTCGGCGTTTTGCGGTTCGATGCTGACCGGGGCGGTCATGGCAATTTTTTCCGAGCTGCCCTGAGGTTCGGCAACCACGGGGGCTGTCATCGCGATCCGTTCATTGTTGCCAAAGATATAGCCGGCAATGAGCTGGAAACCACGGCTGGAGGCCGTGTCCATGTCGCCGTCGACGTGTGTTTCAGCAACGATCAGAGGTACATAGCGGCGGATTTCGATGTTGTCTTCCTTGCGCAGCGATTCAAATTTCGGTTCTTCAGTAGCCATCAAGTTTCCCGTCGAGAGTGGTCCCATCAGCAGGCCAAAAAACAGCGTGGAGAGGGTGCGGTGAAATTTCATTTGTTGTCCTTGCGTGGGGAGCTGGAGACGATAATTTCCGGCACACTGGCCGGCCAGATGCCTTTGTTGATGGCGCGTCCTTGTTCAAAAATCAGCCAGCTCTGCCCGCCGTAGTGGGGCAGGCCGCGTTGCAGGGCAATGATTGCCGCCGCATCCTGGCCTGAGATGACGGCAAGCTGAAATGTCTTCCCGGACACTGTCCACACCTGCGCCGAACCTTGTCCAGCCAGGCTGGCCGGGCGGGGTGGCAATCCGGCGCTGGCCAGTGCTTGATCAATGTCGGCATGGGTGCCGGCAAGCAACACGGGGTTCTTGCTGCTCAGGGCCGTACTCAGTTGCCCCGGCTTGGGTTTTGTCTCAAAAAAACGCGCTGAAAGCTGGTTGACCGCAACATTTGCTTCGGGATGGCGGGCGACATTGACTAGTTGTGGCGCGCTGGCCGCCATCCATTGCCGCAGGATGGGCGGTAGCTGGCTGGCTTCAAGGCGGCGCCAGACGCGCATTTCGGGGTCAAGGCGCAGGGTTTGTGGTGCAAAGTCGAGATTGATCGAGGCGCTATTGCGCTCTGCACCCAAATCTACCCAGTGCGTTTCGCGCCGGCCGGCGGCGCTGATTTCAAGCGGCAGACGCAAGGGCAGGCGGGCATCCTGTTTGTTGAAGCTGACATTCAGTTGGTGTTGCGTGCCGGTTCGACTGCTTTCGGCGCGGGCAATGGCCACAACGGGCAGGGCTTGCTGGTCGAGCCAGGGGGCGAAAAAGGCGCCAAGTTTTTCACCCGAGGCCCGCTCGAAAGCGGCCTGCAAGTCGTCCCAGCCGGCAATTTTGAATTGCTGTGCAGCCCAGAAATTGCGGATGCCCTGATCAAACACTTTTTTCCCCAGGCGGTCGCGCAGCATGACTAATACCATCGCCGCTTTACCGTAGCCGACCGTGGCACCGGCGGCATTCGCGCGTGAGCGGAAGCTACGCAGCGTGCCGGGGTTTTCGCCGGCAAATACGGCAGCGTCGCGCAGCCAGGCTTGGCGCATTTCGCTGGCGGCGTTGGCTGATTCGTCTTCCTTGTAGGCGTAGTCGGCCATGAAGGTGGTCAGGCCTTCCGACCAGTTGCCGCGTTGGTAATCGACATAGACGCCGTTGCCCCACCAGTTGTGCAAGATTTCATGGCCGAGCGAGGTTTTGCGAATGAAGGGCAGGCGCAAAACCTCAGCGCCAAGATAGGTCAGTGTCGGCATGCCAAAGCCGGTGGGCAACGGGCTGGCGACGATTGAAAATTCGCTGTACGGATAGGCGCCGATGTCCTTGCTGTAACGTTCGATGTAGGCCTGGGTGTCGTCGAGATAGGCCTGCGCCAGGCCGGGCGTGGCATCGAGATCAGCCGGGAAAAAGGTGCGCAGGACGAGGGACGACTGCGGAGACGACTGCGCGTTGCGCGACACGGTTTTTTCGCGGACGACCCAAGGCCCGGCCATGAGGTCAATGCCGTCGCTCGGCTGGGTAAATTCAAAGCTCGCCCGGTAAGTTTCTCCGGCGCTGGTTGGCAAGGTTTCGGCGATGCGTTTTCCGGCCACTAAAGCGCGTTGACCGTAGGGAACGGCGAGTTTGACGCGATAGGAGAACAAGTCAGCCGGGCGCGGATACCAGCCGCTGCCGGATGACAGAAAACTGCCTTCCGGCGCAGCCATCGGTGGCATGCCGCCGAGTACGCTGCGGTGGTCGCGGTTGCGCTCCAGCGGCGGCAACTGGCCTTCGTAGCGGATGCTGAGTTTTTGCCCGGCCTGGGTGAGCCGGATGTTCCATTGCCGATAGCCGGCCGGGCCGCTGCTCGGCTCAGCCACCGGGGTTTCCGCGCCGGCCTTGACGCCGGTAACGCGCAGCGACTCATGCAGCAGGAAACGGAAGTTCCGCGTTGGGGCCTGCAACTCGGCTTCGGCCTTGAATTGCCGGGATTGCGGATCAAGCGCAACGTCGAGGATCAGTTCGGGGGCCGCTGCGCTGACGGCGCTGGCAGCAACCAGCAGCAAGCCAAAAAGCGTCACGGCATGCTGACGAAAGCGGACGAAACGGAAGCAGGCAAAACTCATGGCAGCGGCGGGAACTGGACGACGAGATCGAGCTGGCTGTCACCCCGCGCAATGCGTAGCGGAAGCCAGGTGCCGGGCGGCTGGCGGCGGATTATCGCCACTGCATCGCCGCTGCCGCTGGCCGGGCGTCCGGCAATTTCAACAATCCGGTCGCCGGCGCGCAGCCCGGTTTTTTCGGCCAGACTGCCGGCCGCTACGGTGCTGATTTTCAGGCCCTGCTTTGCATCCTCGAGCACCACGCCGAGGCGCGGTGGCTCGCTCGGCGGCAAGGGTTTGGCGGGCAGGGTGAAAACGGCTGTGGCAAGACCACGGTCAAGATGCAGGCATTCTCCTTCCAGCGCCACTGGCAGCAGGCTGGCCACTTTGGGCGCGCCCAGAGCGCCGAGCTGGTGCGGCACGCCATGACCATAACGAATATGACCACTGCCCATGATGCCGACGACCAGCGCCGGATTTTTACTACCGGCCGGGGAGATTTCTAGACTCAGTGCCTCCGCCATGGCGCGATCCCAGGTCAACTGGCTGTCCACGAAGCCCTTGAAGCCAGCGTCGACCGGCGCTCCTTTCTTGCCAGCGTGCGACCCCGAAGCTTTTTCGTGCATCTGGTAAATGTCGCGCAAAAACTCAAGGTAGGCGGGCAATGCCGGTGCGGGGCGGCCAATGCCTTCACGCGTTTCCTCCGGAACGCCTTCCCAGCCTTTTTCGGCCACCAGTCGCGTCAAATTCTTGTCGACATTGAGTGCCCGCATGGGAATCTTGTTGATCCGGGCAAATTCAAACAAAGGCATGTAAATCTGCGGCGGGAAAGTCCAAACCTTGTCCCATTCGGCTTGCTTCAGAAACTCCTGGGCGGTCAGCGAACCCGCCACCCACTTGTCGAGCACTGGCTGAACACGGCGCGGGAACATCTCGAAGCCGATCACCATGTTCGGGCGCTGTGCGTGCAGGGCGGAGAGCATCTGCAACTGCCAGCGGTGATGGTCTTCAAGGTCGTGTTGTTCGCCAAGCAGCACAACGTCCTGCTTGGCCGCATTGGCAACGATTTCCTGAATGGTGCTCGGCCGCGGGGGCGTCGTGCCAAGCGACAGCCAGTTGCCACCCGCTTTGCAATAGGCCGGCGCAGGCGGCTCTGCCGGGGGCTTGCGCGCCGCCAACGCAGCGACTGCAACGCCCGCACTGACCAATAGACAAGTGATGTAAAAGGTTTTCAGAGTCATTTTCAGCATGTGCTGCGCTCCTGATGGTGCCATTTCGACCCGTGGATATAGAAATGTTTCCCTGTTGTCATTCAGCCGACCTTGATTTTTTCGCCATAGCCGGCCAGCTCAAGATAGCCCTCACCAACTGGCGTAGCGTTTTCGCTGACACCGATGGCGCCCTCCCAATACACCGTGCCCACCGAGCGGCGACTGTCCAGTTCCTGATCATCGAACAGCGGGTTCAGCTCGAATTCACGATCACCGATTTTCAGCCGCCAGGCGACGGGGTAATTGATCCCCGTGCGCGGCGAGCGCCAGCGGCGCAGCGGCGAAAAATCGACTGCATCGGGTTTGTAAATTTGGTCGATTTTTCCGGTTGACCGTAGCGAAGCCGCTGCCCATAGCTTATTGCCGCTGGTGTCGCGCAGGCGGAAGGCCATCAGGGCGCCGCCATCGCGCAGGTTGATGCCAACCCAGTCCCAGCCTTGGGCGCCATCGGGCAGCAATTCGCTGGACCATTCGTGATCGAGCCAGGCATGCCCGGTGACCGCTTCGGCGCGTCCATCGAGTGAAACCGATCCGCTCACCGCCAGCTGCGGCCGGCTGTAGTAATAGCTTGCATGACGCGGGTCGGGCGCCTTGGTGCTGAAGCCGTCGCGACCGTTGAGCAGCGGCGACGCTGCCGCCTGCAAGGCGAGATCGTAGGCGAAGTCTTCACCGCGCACGCTGGCCTGGTAGCGATCACCCTGCTGGGCAAAGCGCCAGTCACCGATCCAGACTTCACTGCGGCCCAGAGTAAAACCGGCGTGACCGAAGCCGACGCGGGCAGCGCGCTCGCCATGTCGCAAGCGGCCCAGTTGCGGGTCGGCGATGGCGGCGTGGGCGAGCATGATCTGGCGCGGCGCGAAGCGGCTGGCGCTGCTTTCGCCTATTCCTGTTCGCACACGGAAAAAGGTGATCTGAAACCCGAGCGGCCGGCCATCCTGACGTTTCAGCCAGCCGGTGGCGTACCACCATTCCGTCCTGAAATCAGGGTGGGCGCCAAAGTCATCCGGGAAGACCAGTCGCCGCCCGGCCAGCACCGGGGCAAAGTCGACCGCCGCCGCAGAACCCGGCAACAAGCCGTACCCTGCCGCCAGCGCCATCAGAAACTGTCGGCGCTGCATTACCAGTCCTCGCGCACGGCGAGTACCGCGTCCTGGCGCATCGCCTGCCGTCCGGCCAGCACGGCAGCCAGCCCGGCGAGGGTAACGAGGCTGCCGGCAAAAAGCAGCAGGGCGCCCCACGGCACATGCAAATCCATGCTCCAGTGGAAGCTCTGGCGATTGACCACCTCGATCAGAATCAGGCCGATACCACCCCCGGCCAGCAAGCCGCCAAACACCCCGATGCTCGCCACCAGTCCGCCCTCAAGGGCCAGCATGGCACCGATCTGGCCGCGGCTGACGCCGAGGTGGCGCAGCATCCCGAACTCTTTGCGCCGGGTCGCCGCCAGCGAGGCAAAACTGGCCGCTACCCCGGCCAGCCCGATCACGATGGCAACCGCTTCGAGCAAATAAGTGACGGCAAAAGTACGATCGAAAATGCGCAGGCTGATCTGCCGAATCTCGCCGGGGCGGGCAACTTCCAGTGTGTCGCCAGCAGCCAGCGCCAGCAGCCGGCTGGCTACCTGCTCGCTGCTAGCCGGGTCATCAACGGAAATGGCGGCATCGTTCACCCGCAAATCGCCCGTCAATTTCCGGTAGACCGCAAGATCGATCATCAGCGCACCGGTTTGCCGGGAATAGTCGCGCCACACACCGTTCACATGAAATTCACGCGCGACGCCACCCAGCGGCAGCGCGACCACTTTTCCCGGCTGCCAGCCGAACTGGTCGGCCATGGCTTCGGAAATCCAGAGTGCCGGCAAGGTGGAAAACTGGGGCTGGCCGACCAGCGGCAAGTTGCTGCCATCAGCCGGGAGCGGGCGGGCAATCAGGGCCACCGGGGCGCGACCTTCGCCCAGGCGCAACTGGTCGTGGCGGGTGAATTCGAGGTGCTTGATGCCGGGCGAGCGGGCGATGGCGGCCTGCAAATCCTCGCCCAGGTAGGCGCTGCTTTGGGCTCGGCCGGCGCGCAGGTAAAGGTCTGCCGGCAATAATTGGCCCAGCCATTCATCGACTGATTCACGGAATGAGGCGACCATGATCGCCATGGCCACGGCCAGTGCAACGCTGGTCAACACGCCAGCGGCCGCCACCACGGCGTAACCGGGGGCGCTGACCAGTCGGGCGGCCGCCAGCCGCCAGGCGACCGACGTGCCGCGTTCGGCCAGCGGTTGCGTCAGGCGATGGGCGGCGGCCGGCAGCAGCAAAATGCTGCCGGCCAGCAAAAAGGCAATTGCGCCGTAGCCGCCTAGCGGCAGGCCGGCCAGCGGAGGGATGAAGCAGGCCGCCAGACTCAGCGCCAGGGCCAGCAATCCAGCCCAAGGGCGGCGCTGGTTGCGGATCATCAGCGCATCACCCGCCGACTTGAGGGCTTGGGCTGGCGCAATGTCGGCGGCTTGCCGCGCCGGCACGGCGGCGCCAGCCAGCCCGGCCAGCAGCCCGAGCATGACGTACAAAGCGGTTAGCCCCGGCTTGAATTCAAGCTGCGGTTGCAACCCGGAAAAATAGCCGGCGCCTAGATCGCCGCCGAGCAATTGCAGCGCCGCCCAGGCCAGGCCGTAACCAAGCGCGACGCCAATCACGCCGCCGATCAATCCGACCAGCGCGCCTTCGGCGAGCAGCCAGCGAATCAGGGTCGCACGGTCAAGGCCCAGGGCGCGCAGGAAGGCAAACTCGCTGCGTCGCCTGACGACAGATAGCGCCTGCGCCGAAAACACCAGAAAGGCGCCGGTCAACAGCGCAATCGCCGCCAGCATGCTGAGATTGACGCGATAGGCGCGGCTCAGGTTGCCGGATTGTTCGCTGGCCGCCTCCGGTGCTTCGAGCAGCACGCCAGCCGGCAAGCTGCCCTGCAAACTGCGGCGCAGGCTTTCAGGCGAACTCGATTTGGCGACGACCAAATCGATTCGGGACAGCTTGCCGATGCGCCCGAAGGCCGTCTGGGCGCTCGCAATATCCATGACGGCCAGGCGCTGGCCATCGGCAAGCCCCGGCAGGTCGCCGGCAATACGCAGCTTGAGCGCACGGCTGCCGTCCTGCACGCTCAGTTCGTCGCCAAGTTTGACTCCGTAGGCTTGCTGCGCCGCCTGGCTGAGAAACAGTGATTGTTCAGCCAGCGTCGCAAAGCGGTCGGATTTATCCTGGCTCTGTGGTAGCAGTCGCGGTGCAACGCGCGCCAGCGTGAAAATGTCGATGCCGAGGACGCGCAACGGCTGTTCGTGACCGGCCAGCTTGGCCTCGACCTCGACAATGGGCGTGGCATGGGCAACCCCTGGGTGCTGCAGGATTTGCTCGTAGAGTGTTTCATCAAAACCACTGGCCGGGCCGAGCACGCGCAGATCAGACTCGCCAGCCAGCACGCGCACGCCACGGCCAAATTCATTGAGCGCCGCTTCGTGGATGGCCTGCACGGCCATGCCCAGGGCCACGCCGAGGACGATGGCGACCAAAGAGAAAAGTGTCGCCATGCGCCGTCGGCCGAGCGAGCCGAGAAAGACTGGGGCCAGTGTCATTCCTGCAGGCCGTCTGGCGTCAGGTGCAGGACGCGATCCGCCGTGGCTGCTGCTTCGCGGGAGTGCGTGACGAGAATGCCGATCGCCCCGACCGCGCGGATGCGTTCGCCGAGCAGGGCGAGGACGCGGGTCGCATTGGCCGGGTCGAGATTGCCGGTCGGCTCGTCGGCCAGCACGAGGCGCGGGCGATGAACCAGCGCGCGGGCGATGGCCACCCGCTGCAATTCGCCGCCGGACAACTCATGCGGCCAACTGGCTGCGCGCTCACCGAGGCCGACGGCTTCCAGCATCTGACGGGCGGTGTCATCCGCAGCGGCGCCGGAATCGCCTTGTAACCAGAGCGGCAGCGCGACGTTCTGCAACAGGTTCAGGTGCGGGAGGATGTGAAAGGCCTGAAAAACAAAGCCCAGCTTGTTCCGCCGCCATCGGGTCAAGGCGGCTTCGTCGAGTTCTGACAGGTTGTCGCCATCAAGAACAACGCTCCCCTGATCGGCGCGGTCGAGGCCGGCGATGAGGTTGAGCAGGGTCGATTTGCCGACCCCGGATTCGCCGACAATCGCCACATATTCACCGTCGTTCAGCTTGAGCGAGGTGCTGTGCAGCGCCACTCGGCCATTGAAACTGCGCGACAGGGAGGTTATCTCAAGCATGTCCGGGCAAACCAGATCAGAAATTAAAGGTGCAGGGTCAGGTCAGGCACAGGACCAGAATCGGGCTGCTTGCTCAGATCGTACTGGATGCCGAGGTAATAGATCACCCGGTTGTCGCGGTCGACCAGTGGACGGATCGACAATTTGTTGAGAAAGAGCTCGCCATTCTTGCGGTAGTTGCGCAGCGTAACGGTGCAGGGCTGGTGCTGCGCCATTGCTTCGCGCAGGGTTTGCAGGGCGGGTTGGTCATGGTCATCGCCCTGCAAGAAACGGCAGTTGCGACCGATCATTTCATCCTGGGTGTAGCCCGACATCTCTTCGAAAACGCGATTGACGTACACCAGCGGGCTGTCCGGCTGATCCGGGTCGGAGAGCGTGACGCCATTGACGCAGGCGTCGAGGATCTGCGTCAGAACGTAGGGAATGACGCCTTCGTCCTTGGTGGCTATGAACATGATTGATTCTCCAGAATTGAGGTGTAGCAGTCGGCAAGGGGATTTTGCAAGCGCTTACCAGTCATCGAGCATCTCCTTCTCGATCAGCAGTTTCAACCGCTTGACGGTGCGCTTGGCGCCGTCCTCGAGGGCAATGCGGATCAGCTTTTCAAAGGGCCGCAAACGCGCCTCAACTTCACGCAACTCAAACGTGAAAGTCAGCCGGGTCGATGCCTTCAGGTCATCGAATTCGTACGTCGAGACATACGGCGCCGTGACCCCGCGAAAAATGACCCGGCGCAGCGCAATCATTTCGCTGACCTCAAAAACGGAATCGGTCTTGTGCCCCTGATCGACGCGAATTTGCCGCGCCTGGAAACCGGGCTGCACCGGCCCTGCCGTCAGCGGTTCAAGCTTGCTGACCTCGGGCGACCAACGCGGGTAATTCTTCGGAAAGTCGAGCGCTACAAAGCGAAAGACAGGCTCTATTTCGTGGAAGATCAGCGCGTCAGCTTTGGCGGTGATCATCAAGTTGCCTCCGGGCGAGGAAACTGAATTGTCCAGGACGAGTTGTGGTCTGTGGTGATCATGATCTCCTCGCTGGAGTCGGGGTGTATGGTCGCTTTTGTCTCTAACTTGAAGCGATTTTTCTGGAACATGGTGTGCAAACTTGTCGGATGAATTTTGCATCGATATGTTTTAATTGTCTAGGACAAAATAGATTTTCAAGTAAGATTGTCCAACCTGCACGGCTTGTGTTTTTCATCTTCCTCCTTTCAATGTCCATCAAAAAGATTCATTTGCCGAGCAAGACTTGTATCTGCTGCGGTCGACCGTATTTTTGGCGAAAAAAATGGGCCGCTGTTTGGGCTGAGGTCAAGTACTGCTCCGAACGCTGCCGGCGAAATCGTCAGGGAAAATCATGACCACACTCCGCCTGATCCTTGGCGACCAGCTCAATCCGCAACACAGCTGGTTTTCGGCGCCTGATGACAACTCGGTTTACATTCTGATGGAGATGCGTCAGGAAACCGATTACGTCCTGCACCACGCCCAGAAAATCATCGCCATCTTCGCCGCCATGCGCGACTTTGCCCGGCAGTTGCAGCTAGAGGGGCATCGCGTGCATTACCTGGCGATTGACGACCCGGCCAACCGTCAATCGCTGCCGGCAAATCTGGATGCGCTGATCGCCCACTATTCGGCCAGCGCCTTCGAGTATCAGGCGCCCGACGAATGGCGGCTTGATCAGCAACTTGCCGACTACGCCAAGCAGCTCGCCATCCCCGGTCGGATGGTTGATAGCGAACATTTCTACACCCGCCGCGACGAAGCAGCCCAGCTTTTCGCCGAGCGCAAGCAATGGCTCATGGAGCATTTCTACCGTCAGATGCGGATTCGTCACCGCGTGCTGATGGCCGGCCCCGCCAAGCCGCTGGGTGGCCAGTGGAATTTCGATCACGACAACCGCAAGCCCTGGCCGGGCCTGCCGCGCGAGCCGGCCGACTGGCGCGGCGAGCACGATCATTCGGGGCTGTGGCAAAGCATCCGGCAGGCCGGTGTCGCCAGCTTTGGCGAGCCGAGCGCGCAGCACTTTCGCTGGCCGCTGAACCGGGTCGAAGCCTTGCAGCAGCTTGATGATTTCATAGCCGAAGCCCTGCCGCATTTCGGCGATTTCCAGGATGCACTGACCTATCGCGCCTGGCGACTCTTCCACTCGCTACTTTCCTTTGGCCTGAACACCAAGATGCTCAATCCGCGCGAGGTCGTTGCCAGGGCAGTTGAGGCGCATGAATCCGGCCGCGTGCCGCTGGCGGCCGCAGAAGGGTTCATCCGGCAGATTCTCGGCTGGCGCGAATACGTGCGCGGCGTCTATTGGGCCAACATGCCCGGCTACGAAGCGCAGAACTACTTCGATCATCATCGGCCGCTGCCGTCATGGTTCTGGACTGGCGAGACCAAAATGCGCTGCCTGTCGCACGCTATTGGCCAGTCGCTTGAACACGCTTATGCCCACCATATTCAGCGACTGATGGTGATCGGCAACTTCGCGCTGCTCGCCGGGCTCAATCCGGCGGCGGTGCATGGCTGGTATCTCGGCGTCTATATCGATGCCTTTGAATGGGTTGAGCTGCCCAACACCGTCGGCATGAGCCAGTTCGCCGATGGTGGAAGGCTTGCCACCAAACCCTATGTGTCGAGCGCCGCCTACATCGACCGCATGAGCGATTACTGCAAGGGGTGCCATTACGACAAAAAGGCGCGCCTCGGCGAGCGGGCCTGTCCGTTCAATGCGCTGTACTGGGATTTTTTCGCCCGTAACCGCGAACGTCTGGCGGCCAACCCAAGGCTGGGGATGGTCTATCTCCAGCTCGCCAAAATGAGCCCGGAAGCCCTGGATGCCGCGCAGGGCAGGGCGGATGAAATTCGGGCCGGGATCGAGGGTTTGTAGGCGGCTGCCTTACTGCGCCGAGGGCTGGCCGTCACGTACCCAGTCGGCAAACCATTCGGTCAGCGGCCGACTTTCACCCAACCCGGCCAGTCGGTGATCGATGGCATCGTGATTGCCCCAGACCACGTTTGGCAGGGCGCCATCGGCCACCTGTTTTTCGATGTCGCGGCAGAACAGCCCGAGGTCACGCTGCATGTAAAAGCCATAGGTGCGGCAGGCTACCGGGCGGTGCAGATAGACCGGGCAGGCGCCGGTGGCGTGGTCGAGCAGCGGGCAGATGACGGGGCGGGCCGTTGAATTGGCCACGGCGGCGATCTTGCGGCTGATGGCTTGCAGGTGATCAGCCGCCAACCCGGCCAGGCCTTCGCGCAGCAAGTCCCATTCGGCGGCAGTCAGTTGCGGCACCTCGGCCAGCCGCTTGCAGCAGCTATCGCAACCCTTGCCACACAGCCAGTCGGCCGTGTTTTCACGGATGCTGGCCACCCGGGCGTCGATATCGACGTGGAGTTCGGTCAGTTGGCTCATTGTTGCTTATTTGATCGGCCGGGCGGCTTCAGCCGCTTTGGGGGAAAAGCTCGGCCCGGCAATGTCCGCTTCGCTCAGGCCGCGATTCACATCCAGCCCGATCAGCCGCCAGTCATGCACCGGCAGGCTGGGGATGGGCTTGCGCAGACGCTCGTAAAAACGGGTTGGCCAGGTAACGCCGGCGATCTCCTTGTGGTCGAAGAACTCGACCTCCGCGATGGCGCCCTGCGTCGATTCCAGCCCTTCCATCGTGAAGCGGACGCGGCGCAGCAGGTGGTTTTCGGCGTCGATGAACAGCAGGTAACGATCCTCGGCCGACAGCCCGTGGCCGGGGCGACGCACGGCAACCAGCGTCGTGCACGGGCGACCTTCGACGGTTTCGTCTTCGCCCATTTCCAGACTCAGGTTGCCAACGAGAAAATAGAACGGCCCGGTCAGGAACATCCGGTAGCCGTCGGCGACCAGCGCTGCCGCAGCGAGCACGTCGCGGTCGGCGCTCGGCACATCGTTGTAGAAAACCTGCACCTCGCCGCTGCGGCGGATGACCTGCTTGCTGCCCTTCGGGCCAAGATGGCGCTGTCCGATCAGCGGCCCGCCCTTGAAGATGATCCGCTCCTGTGAACCCTGACGGAAATCGGCATCGATCAGCGTCGGTTGCATTTTGCTGACCAGCCCGTACCACTCACCGGCATAACCGACGCTGATGTCCTCAATCTGGCGGAAGGCAGCCAGGCCGTGTGCTTCCGCCGATTTCTGCAGCACGGCGCGCGCTGCCGGTTGTTCGCCATTGCCGCTGGCCAGCGGGATGCCACGCGACATGCAGCCGCTGAGCAGCAGGAGGAGGGCAAATGGGAGCAACAGGGTCAGGGGTGAGCGCATGTTTTCTACTCCGTTGGTTGGTAGAACATTTCAATTTTGGCCAATATTTCCGGTTGACCGTAGCAAGCCCGGTTGGCCGTGGAGCTCACGAATTTTCTGCCGAAACCTCAGCCACCCACAACGGTTCACCACCGGCAGCAAGGTGGCAGAGGTAGGCACGCAGGTCGAATTCCAGCTGGAAGTAATTGGCCTCCATGTGCTGGCACAGCTGATAGAACGCCTTGTCGTGCTCGGGTTCCTTGAGGTGCGCAATTTCATGGACAACGATCATGCGCAGAAACTCGGGCGGCATCTCGCGGAAAATGCTGGCAACGTGGATTTCGCGCTTGCTCTTGAGCTTGCCGCCCTGGACGAGGGCGATCCGGGCGTGTATGCCAAGGGCCTTCTGCAGCGTCTGCAACTTGCCGTCGAAGGCCACCTTGCTCGGCTGCGGCGCATTGCGCAAATACGTGGCCTTGATCTCCTGAACGTAGTCGTAAAGCGCCTTGTCGGTGCGTACCTGGTGCACTTCCGGGTACTTCTGGCGCAGCACTTTCCCGAGCTGATCCTGTTCGATCAGCCGCTGCACCGATTCCGTAAGATGCGCGGGATAGCCGGCGAGGTAGTTGGGCGAGGCGGGTTTGTTCATGGCTTGCCGATTTTACTGGAAGCGGGCGCGCCAGGCGGCTCGGCTTGCTGGCAAGCGCGGGGCAATCGGCGCTAAGCTGGCGCACATTTTCGTTTTTCGAGCCTTGATGCAAAACCCCGTCCTCATCATCGTCATCGCCCAACTCTTCGGCACCTCGCTCTGGTTCTCCGCCAACAGCGCCGCCGACGACCTGATTCGCGCCTGGGGCATCGCGCCGGCCGACATCGGTACGCTGACCAACGCCGTGCAACTCGGCTTCATCCTCGGCACGCTGACCTTCGCCATCTCCGGCCTGGCCGACCGCTTCGCGGCGAGCCGCATTTTCGCCGTCTGTGCCGTGCTTGGCGCTTTGTGCAACGCCGCCTTTGCCTTGCTCGCCGACGGCATGGCCTCGGCCGTTCCGCTGCGTTTTGCCGTCGGCTTCTGTCTGGCCGGCGTCTACCCGCTGGGCATGAAACTGGTCGTCAGCTGGGTGCCCGAGCGAGCCGGTGCCGCGCTGGCTCAGCTGGTCGGCATGCTGACGCTGGGCACGGCCCTGCCGCACGGCATCCGGCTGGCCGGGGCAGGGTGGTCGTGGCAGGCCACCATTCTTGTTTCGTCCGGGCTGGCATTGCTCGCCGCAGTCATGATCTTCCGCCTCGGCGACGGGCCGCACCTCAAGCGCCGCCACGGTGCGCCGCCCTTGCGTCTGGGCCGCGTCTTCTACGCCTTTTCGGTCCGTGAATTCCGTGCCTCCGCCCTCGGTTATTTCGGCCACATGTGGGAGCTCTATGCCTTCTGGACACTGACCCCGGCGCTCATCATCCTGAGCGGTCTGGCCGAGGCTGGCAGCCGCCAACTCTCCGGGCTGGCCTTCGCCATCATCGGCATCGGCACCCTTGGCTGCCTGCTCGGCGGCTGGTGGAGCCAGCGCATCGGCAGCCCCCGCGTGGCGGCCGCGGCCTTGGCCGGCTCGGCCCTCTGCTGCGCGCTCTTCCCGCTGACCGGCAACTGGCCGGCCGCCGCCAAAACCGCCTTGCTCCTCCTCTGGGGCGCTACGGTCGTCGCCGACTCGCCCCATTTTTCAGCCCTGTCGGCCCGCGCCTGCCCGCCGGAAATCGTCGGCAGCGCACTGGCCTTTCAAAACGCCATCGGCTTCGCCATCACCATGCTCTCCATCCAGCTCGGCACCGCCTGGATCGCCGACAGCGGCTTGAGCATCGCCTGGCTGCTCCTGCCCGGGCCGCTGCTCGGCTTGCTCGGCCTCTACCCGCTCTGGCGCCGCGCTCAAACCCGATGAACCCCGAAGACCTGCTCCTCCTCGTTACCCGCACCATGCCCTTTGGCAAACACAAAGGCACCCTGATCGCCGACCTCCCTGGCAACTACCTCAACTGGTTCGCCCGCGAAGGCTTCCCGCCCGGCGAAATCGGCCGCCTGCTGGCGCTGATGCAGGAGATCGACCACAACGGGCTGTCATATCTGCTGAAACCCTTGCGGAAACGATAGTCGTCGGCTGGCTCCGGGCGGCCGTCGCCGACCCGGTTTCTGGTACGCATTCGGAGTTTGGCTTGCTACCCAAAAGCGAGCTTCGTTGCCATGGGGGCTGAAGCTAACCCAAGTGACATGGGCAGGAGTAATATTGACTACGGTCACACCAACCAATCCCAGCGTGTTTGTATGTGACGATGTGTTGGACGCATCCTGGAAATATATCCAGAAGGATTGTGGTCTGATTAAAATTTTCGTGGGAGTGACGGGTCAATGAGAGCGCCATTGCCGGCCAATGAACTGCAACGTTTGCAGGCACTGCAAAGTTACGCTGTACTAGATACGCCGGACGAGTCCTTGCTCGACGATTTGACCCAGTTGGCTTCCCAAATTTGTCAGACGCCGATTGCGTTGGTATCGCTGGTGGACGGTGAGCGGCAGTGGTTCAAGTCCAAGGTGGGGCTGGGTGCGAGACAGACACCGCGTGACCTGGCATTCTGCGCCCATGCCATTTTGCAGCCCGATCAGGTCTTTCAGGTGCCGGACGCGCGACTGGATCCGCGATTTGCCGACAATGCGCTGGTCACAAGCGAGCCGCATGTTTGCTTCTATGCCGGCACTTCCCTGCTGACCCCGGATCAGTTTCCACTTGGCACCTTGTGCGTCATTGACCACGTGCCGCGCCAGCTTACCGATTCCCAACTGGAAGCCTTGAAGACACTCGGAAGGCATGTGATGGCCGTGCTGGAGCTGAATCGGACTATGGCCAGGCTAGAGGCCGAGCAGGTTGTTAATCGACTGTTGGCCAGCGCCGCCGAACAGAGTCCGGTGCAGATCATCATGACCGATGCCTCGGGCCACATTACCTACGCTAACCCGACTTTCGAGCGCGTATCCGGCTACTCCAAAGCCGAGTTGCTCGGCCAGACACCGCAGGTCATGCAGGCGACAGGCGTGACGGGGGATGAGGGAGCGACTCCGCAGTCTGATCTGTGGCATACCCTCCGCAGCGGCAGGCCTTGGCACGGGCAGTTGGAATACCACAAAAAAGATGGCCAATCCCTGTGGGACCACGTGGATATCTGGCCCGTCCTGGATGACAACGGTGCCATCAGCCATTGTCTGCTGTTCAAGACGGACATCACCGAGCAACGCCGGAATCGGGATCGCCTGTTGGCGAAGAATGCCGAACTCAAGGGTTTTGCCTACACGGTCTCGCATGACCTCAAGGCGCCGTTGCGCGGCATCAGCGGCTACGCGCAGGAAGTGGTGCGCAAACACCAGGATGCATTGAGCGAACGGGGTCAGTTTTGTGTTGGCCAGATCATCAGTGCCGCCAGGAATCTTGATCATCTCATCGAAGACCTGCTGAAGTATTCCCGTCTCGATAGCGAGGAGCCCACCGCCACGCAGGTGCTGCCTGAAGCGTTGATCAATGGCATCCTGCGCGATCGTGCCCATACGCTGGAGGACTTGGGTGTCGTGCTGGACGTGCAGGTGCCCCCAATCACGCTGGAAACCTGGGAGCGCGGTTTGCAGCAGATTCTGTGCAACCTGATCGACAACGCGATCAAGTACAGCCGCCACGCAAACCCAGCGCGCATCACCATTACGGCCGAATGTCACCCGGACTGCTACCGTATTAGCGTGTCGGACAACGGCATCGGCTTCGACATGCAATATCACGACCGAATCTTCGGCCTGTTCAACCGTCTGGTGCGTCCCGCCGAATACGAGGGAACCGGTGCGGGGCTGGCGATAGTCAAGAAACTGGTTGAGAAACTTGGTGCGAGCATTCGCGCAGAATCAGCACCCGGCCAGGGAGCCACGTTTTTTCTTGAGCTGCCAATCCGTTTCAAGAGAGGAGCTACGTCTTGACTTCAGAATGTGTGCTGAATCCGGGTTCCACTCTGCGCCCCATTTTGCTCGTGGAAGACAGCGACATGGATCTGGATTTTTGCCTGCAGGCCTTTGAGGAGCATGCTGTCGCCAACCCGGTGCTGGTTTGCCGGGACGGCGAAGAGGCAAAGGCCTTCATTGATGCACATGGTGACTCCAGTGACCCTTGCTTCCCACTTCTTGTCCTGCTTGACTTGCGCTTGCCGAAAATAGACGGCATCGATGTTTTGCGCCATGCCCGCAAGCAACCCAACTGGCAGCTGGTGCCGGTCATCGTGATGACGACGTCCAGCGACAACTGCGATATCAAGGCCGCCTACCAGGAGGGTGCCAACTCCTACATCCTCAAGCCTGTTGATTTCATCAGGTTTGCAGAGGTGGTCAGCCACATCAAGGTCTACTGGATTTTGTCGAACGAAGCACCTTTTGGCCCACAAGGTGGAGGCTGAAATGACAACAACTTTCCGCGTGCTGTACGCTGAAGACAACCCTCTGGATGCGGACATGACGCGTGAGCATTTTGCCCACGAGGCCAAAGATTTCTCGATCGAGGTAGTCGATACGGGTGCTGCTTGCAGGGAGCACCTGTCGATGCAGCCCTATGCTCTCCTGTTGCTCGATAATCATCTGCCGGATATGGACGGGCTGGATCTCCTGACTGGTTTGCGCGCTGAGGGTCATCTCCTGCCAGTGGTCATGGTGACCGGCGTCGGTGACGACGAGACCGTGGCGTGTGCGCTACGGGCAGGGGCTTCGGACTATGTGCGCAAGGATGGCGAATATCTGCAAACCCTGCCGGCATTGTTGCGGTCGACCATCCTCGGGCATGGAAAACGGAGTTTCCTGGTCGATGACATCGTGATGCGCGATCAGCATGTGTTGTACATCGAGCCCAACGAAATGGATGCCGAATTGACCGAGCATCATTTCGCTACCTATGCGCCACGCCTCAAGTTGAGGCTGATCAATAGCTGTCAGGATGCCCTGGCACTTCTGAGCGGGCCTCATGATATCGACCTGGTTCTGACCGATTTGCGCGTCCCGGGCATGAATGCCCTGGAATTCATTCACGAAGCCAAGCGCCTGCAGATTGAACTGCCATTCGTCGTGATTACCGGGAAAGGGGATGAAGCCACCGCAGTGGCCTTGTTGCGCCTCGGGGCAAGCGATTATCTGGTCAAGCGGGATAACTATCTGGTGCAGTTGCCTCACGCGATAGAGCACGCCCTGCACCGTTTTCGTCTGGATCAGACGACTCGGCGGTTGCATGCCAAACTGCTTGAGCGTACCGCTGAACTCGAGCTATCCAACCAGATGTTGTCGCGGGCAAAGCTTCTGGCCGAATCGGCCAACGTCATCAAGAGTTCGTTCCTGGCCAATGTATCGCATGAAATTCGTACGCCGCTCAACGCCATAACCGGCATGGTGCATTTGCTGCGCCGTGGCGGCGTAACGCCTGAGCAGGCTGAGCGCCTGGATAAAATGGAAGCTGCCGGCAAGCATTTGCTCGATATCATCAACGCCGTTCTGGATTTGTCCAAGATCGAAGCCGGGAAATTCACGCTGGAAGAGTCGGATATCAATATTGGCAATATTGTTGCCAATGTCGCCTCGATGCTCTTCGAAAAAGCGCAGGCAAAGAAAATCAAACTCCAGGTTAACACTGTAACGGACTCCTACCACCTGCTGGGTGATGCCACGCGTTTGCAGCAGGCCTTGCTCAATTACGCGAGCAATGCCATCAAGTTTACGGATTCTGGCAGCGTCATTTTGCGCACAACCACGCAGGATGAGTCCGACGGCCGTGTTCTGGTGCGTTTTGAAGTTCAGGACACAGGCATTGGCATAGCACCGGAAGTGATCGAGAAACTGTTTGCCTCCTTCGAGCAGGCGGATAACTCAACGACCAGAAAATATGGAGGCACCGGCCTTGGCCTTGCCATCACCAAGAAACTGGCGCAACTCATGGGGGGGGATGCCGGGGTGGTCAGTACGCCGGGCGTGGGAAGCGCGTTCTGGTTTACCGCAAGACTCAGAAAAGGCGAAGGGGCAAGCCGGATGCAAGATGCCACGTACCCGGACTCTTCAGAAGCATCGCTGAAACGTGATTTTCACGGATGCAGGGTGCTTCTCGTTGAAGATGAGCCAATCAACCTTGAAGTGATGATCGAACTGCTCGGCAATACCGGGCTGGCTATCGACACGGCCAGGGATGGTATGGAGGCGTTGGACCTCGTCAGGTCCAACGAGTACGCGTTGATTCTGATGGACATGCAAATGCCGCTCTTGAACGGACTGGAAGCAACTCGCGAGATCCGGAAATTCAGGGAATCGGTGCCCATTCTCGCCATGACCGCGAATGCGTTCAATGAAGACAGCGAGCGCTGTTTTGCCGCCGGGATGAATGACTTCATCGCCAAGCCCGTAGACCCGAATACACTCTTTGCCAAGCTCTTGAAGTGGTTGGCGTCCTCAGCTCGTTAAAGCATTCGAAAAATGGCTGCTGCCTCCCCATCTTTCAGGCTAACACCTGAGAGACGGGGAGGCAGCGCTACTACGGTCAACCGAAAAACTGGCCCTAAAATGAAATGCCGGTTTCCCGGCACTCCTTGGCGCTATTTGACCCCGAACTGCTCACGCAGCCAGGCCTTGTGTTCCGGGCCGAATTTATCCGTGCAGGCTTCGCGGGCTTTCTGGTGGATGTCGCCGCGTGCCTGGTCGGGCAGTCTTGCCGCAGTCGGTAGCGATCCTTCGCCGATAGCCCGTGACAAGGGCGAAGCACAGCGACGAGCTTCGAGCACTTGAATATTGCACATCTATCCTGCGCCAACACACTTCGGGCAAATTGCGCTGATTTCTACCTCCGGACTTTCCAGACGATGTCCAGCCGCGGCCAGACTGGTCGATAGCGCACTCATCACCGATTGCTCCTGCAATTCGGTCACGCCACTGCATTTCGGGCAGACCAGAAACAGGCTTGGGATTTGGTGGGAAGCATGTCGGCAGGCAACGAAGAGATTCATCCGGCCGATCTTGTGTGCCAGACCCTGATCAATCAAAAAATCCAGAGCACGATAAACGGTGGGCGGCGAAGCACCGGGCCGGGCTTCCTTGATCCGGGCCAATAGATCGTAGGCCTTGACGCCGGTCGGGCTGCGGTAAAGCAGATCCAGAACCTCGCGGCGGATCGCCGTCAGACTGGCTCCCCGGGCCCGGCAAGAGGCTTCTGCCCGGTCAAGGGCCTGCGTGTTTTCACAATCGGCGAGCGGATTTTCAACGTCGGAAACAGCGGGTCTCATAAGTTCGGCCTTGGTGGTACAAATGCAATGTTATAACATTGCATTCCATGTATCCAGAAGCCCCTATGTTACCCCGACTTGAAGGCGCCCCCATCGGCGCGAGCTTGCCGCTTTCCGACGTGCTGGCCGAATTACCCTTCGATCAGCAAGGTCTGGTCGCGGCCATCGCCCAGCAGTTCGATACCCGCGAAGTGTTGATGCTGGCCTGGATGAATCGTGCCGCCATCGAAGAAACACTGGCAACCGGTTTTGCCTGCTACTGGTCGCGTTCGCGCCAGAGTTTGTGGCGCAAGGGCGAAACCTCCGGCTGTCGGCAACGGGTAGTCGAAACCCGCTTCGATTGCGATGGCGACGCAATCCTGCTGCTCGTCGACCAGCTCGGCGGGGCTTGCCATACCGGGCGACCCAGCTGCTTTTACAACGCGGTCAGGGGCGAACGTGTGGAAGTGATCTCGGCCCCGATTCAACCCCCTATCCATCAGAAATAATAATGACCAACCAACTGAACAAAACTGATCCCCGCCTCCCGGTCACTGTCTTGTCCGGCTTTCTCGGTGCCGGCAAGACCACGCTGCTCAACCATGTCCTGAACAATCGCCAGGGTTTGCGCGTGGCAGTCATCGTCAATGACATGTCCGAGGTCAACATCGATGCCCGGCTGGTCGCCGAGGGGGGAGCCGAGCTGTCGCGCGCCGAGGAGAAGATGGTCGAGATGAGCAACGGTTGCATCTGTTGCACGCTGCGCGAAGACCTGCTGATCGAAATCGCCCGGCTGGCCAAGGAAAAGCGTTTCGATTACCTGCTCATTGAATCGACAGGCATCTCCGAGCCAATGCCGGTGGCCGAGACATTTACTTTTCGCGACGAGGACGGCACCAGCCTGTCGGACATTTCGCGGCTGGATACCATGGTCACGGTGGTGGACGGCTTCAACTTCCTGCACGACTATAGCTCGCAGGATTACATCGGCGACCGCGGCGAAAGCCTGGGCGAAGACGACCAGCGCACCGTGGTCAATCTGCTGGTCGAGCAGGTCGAATTCTGTGACGTCATCGTCCTCAACAAGACCGATCTGTTGCCGCCGGAAGACGTCGCCCGTCTCGAAGCCATCCTGCGCGCGCTCAATCCACGTGCCGACATCGTTCATGCCCAATTCAGCCAGGTGCCGCTCGAACGCATCCTCAATACAAACCGCTTCGATTTCGAGCAGGCGGCGGATGCGCCGGGCTGGTTGCAGGAACTGCGCGGCGAACACATTCCGGAAACCGAGGAATACGGCATTTCGAGCTTCGTCTATCACGCTCGCCGGCCTTTCCATCCCGCGCGCTTTTACGAGTGGATCAACCAGGAATGGCCGGGCGTCATCCGCTCGAAAGGCTATTTCTGGCTCGCTTCGCGCCCCGGTCTGGTCGGCAGCTGGTCGCAGGCCGGCCCGGTGACCCGGCACGAGCTGGGCGGCCTGTGGTGGGTTGCCGTACCTGAGGCGGAATGGCCGCAGGACGAGGAAAACCGCCAGATCATCCTGGAGCGCTGGGTGGAGCCTTATGGCGATGCACAGCAGGAACTGGTGATGATCGGCATCGAGATGGACGAAGCTGCGTTGCGCCAGTCCTTCGATGCCTGCCTGCTGAACGATGCCGAACTGGCAGCGGGGCCGGAAGCCTGGGTGCGTTATGAAGACCCGTTTCCCCTCTGGTCTATTGAAGAAGACGAGGAGGATTGAATCGTGAGCAAGGCAATCAAATTGTTGAGCGATGCTGAATTGCTGGCCGCGCCGGACTCAGAGTATATGTCCGAGGCTCAGTTGCTGACCTTCAAGCAGCGCCTGCTCGACGAGGAAAAAACCTTGCGCGATGCGGCGGAGTCAACCTCACATCACCTGCAGGAAACCGAAGCGGCTCCAGATCCTACAGATCGGGCCAGTGCCGAGGAAGAGCACACGCTGGAACTACGCGTGCGTGACCGCGAGCGCAAGCTGCTCAAGAAAATCGCCCAGGCCCTAAAGCGTATAGAAGCCGGCACCTACGGCTGGTGCGAGGAAACAGGCGAGCCGATCGGCATTGCACGCCTGTTGGCCCGCTCTACGGCGAGCCTGACTCTGGAGGCGCAGGAGCGTCATGAACAACGCAAGCGCCAGTTTGGCGGATAAGGCCCTGCATGCCATCACAAGATATTGAACGTCGCATCCCGGTCACCCTGCTCACCGGTTTTCTCGGTGCCGGCAAGACAACCCTGCTCAACCATCTCCTCAGCCAGCCGGAAATGGCTACAGCCGCCGTGCTGATCAATGAATTCGGCAGTGTTGCGGTCGACCATCATTTGGTGACCAAAATCGATGAAGACCTGATCCTGCTCGATTCCGGCTGCATCTGCTGCACGGTACGCGGCGATCTGACACGCAGCCTGACCGAACTGTTCATGCGCTGCATGCGCCGCGAGCTGAAGCCGATCAGCCGCGTCATCATCGAAACGACCGGGCTGGCCGATCCGGCGCCGGTGATCTACACGCTGATGGAAGACTTCTTCGTCGCCGAGCGCTTCCGCATCGATGGCGTGGTCACCGTTGTCGATGCAACGCATGCCTTGCAGCAACTGGCGGCGCATGCCGAGCCAGTCAAGCAGATCGCCATGGCCGACCGCCTGCTGCTCAGCAAGTGCGACCTCGCGACAGCGGAGCAACTGGCCGAACTTAGCCAAACCCTGACCCGTCTCAACCCCTCCGCAGCGCAAATTTACGTCCGGCGCGGTGAAGTCGCAGTCGCCTCGCTGACTGACTGCGGCCTCTATGACCCGGGCAGCAAGACGCCGGACGTCGCCGGCTGGCTGGCCGAGGAAAAGGTGCGCGAGGAACGGCGCAAGGCGCATGGCCATCACCATCACCACGATGTCGACCGCCACGACGCGCACGTCTACAGCTTCGCCCTGACCTTCGACCAGCCGCTGCAATGGGTCTTCTTCGCCGATGCCGTGGCCACGCTGCTCGACACCATGGGCGACCGCATCCTGCGCATCAAGGGCCTGCTCAATGTCGTTGGCGACCACAAACCGCGGGTGATCCAGTGCGTCCAGCACGTCATGTACCCCTACGCGCGCATCGACGACTGGCCGGCCGAAGCACCCTACAACGACCGCAAAAGCCGCCTCGTCTTCATCGTCCGCGATCTGCCGCAGTCGATGATCGAGCAGGCCTTTGTCATGTTCTGCGACGCGCGCGACGTCGGCGAGTCGAAAGTGGCATGCTGATCCGCAAGCTGTTCAAGTTCGAGAATGCCCACATCGTGCGCGGTTGCAGCACGCGGCGCTGCTCGCACTCGATCCATGGCCACTCGTATAAGGTCGAACTGCTGCTCGAAGCGCATGCGCTGGATCACGGCCAGATGGTTTACGACTTCGGCCTGCTCAAGCACGGCCCGCGCACGCTGATCGACGCCTTCGACCACGCCGTGGCCATCTGGTCTGGCGACGACCCGGACTACATCGCCGCCTGCCAGCGCTTTTCCGAGCGCTGGATACGCATTCCCGTCTCGCCCAGCGCCGAGCAGTTCTCGCGGCTGTTCTTCGTGCTGATCGACCGCCTGCTCGAACTCACCGAAATGACCAACGGCGAAGCCGACGTGCGCCTGCATTCGGTCATCGTCCATGAAACCGAAACCGGCTACGCCCAGTGCTTCCGCGAGGATGCGATCAACCCACTCATGGGCCTGATCGCGCTCGACGACATCGAATTTTCCGAAGCCATCCGCAACGACTGGCCCGATCCAGAGCTGTTCGACAAGCTCAAACGCGGCGAGCGATTCGCCAATCCCCTCCGAGTCTGATCCATGATCCGCAAAAACCCGCGCGGCGACCTGCCGCAAATCCACGAATCCGCCTACGTTGACCAGACTGCCATCATCTGCGGCAAGGTCATCATCGAAGAAAATGTCTTCGTCGGCCCCTATGCCGTAATCCGTGCCGACGAGGTCGATGCCACCGGCGAACTCGAACCGATCCGCATCCGCGCCCACTCAAATATTCAGGACGGCGTCGTCATCCATTCCAAATCCGGCGCCCTGGTCGATATCGGCGAGCACACCTCGATCGCCCATCGCTCCATCGTCCATGGCCCCTGCGTGGTTGGCAACAATGTCTTCATCGGCTTCAACAGTGTGCTGTTCAACTGCACCGTCGGTGATGGCTGCGTTGTCCGCCACAACGCAGTGGTCGATGGCGCCCAGTTGCCGGCCGGCTTCTATGTCCCATCCACCGAACGTATCGGCCCGCGTACCGACCTTGCCGCCATGCCCCGTGTCACGGCTCAAGCCACGGAGTTTTCCGAGGACGTCGTACGTACCAATCACGAACTGGTGCAGGGCTACAAACGCCTACAGAACGAGTTTTGAGTCGCGCCGCATGAATTCGACCTCCCAACGTCTTGGCAGCATCGACCGACTGCGCGGCGCCGTCATGGTGCTGATGCTGGTCGATCACGTGCGCGAGTTTTTCTATCTCCATCTGCAGGTCGGCGACCCGATGAGCATTGCCTCAACGCCACCGGAACTGTTTTTCACGCGCCTGACCAGCCACGTCTGCGCGCCGGTTTTTGTCCTGTTGACCGGTCTGGGGGCCTGGTTGTACGGCAGCGGGCGCAGCTTGCAGGAGACCGCCGCCTATCTCGCCAAGCGTGGGCTGTTGCTGATCGTGCTGGAACTGACTGTGGTCGGTTTTGGCTGGTCCTTCAGCTTCATGCCGAAGATGATCTATCTGCAGGTGATCTGGGCGATCGGCCTGGCCATGCTGGCGCTTTCGGCGCTGCTCTGGCTGCCGCGTGCGGCTCAGATCCTGCTCGTGGTTATGCTCGTTTTCGGCCACAACGCGCTTGATGGCGTGCATTTCGCCAGCGGCGAGGCGGGATTCATTCCGTGGGCCATCCTGCATGACCGCCGCGTGATCGAACTGGGCGGCGGCATCGCGGTACGCACCTCTTACCCCGTCCTGCCGTGGATCGGCGTCATCCTCTTCGGTTACCTGCTCGGGCCGCTGTATGCGCGTGGCGCATCGGCCGAAACCCGGCAGCGCCGGCTGCTGGCGATGGGCCTGGCCGCCCTGGGCGCTTTCGTGGTGCTCCGCCTGCTCAATGTCTATGGCGACCATGCCTGGCAGGCTGGGAGCACGGCGCTGGCGAGCCTGATGTCCTTCCTCAACATCACCAAGTACCCGCCGTCGCTGCATTTCATCCTGCTCACCCTGGGCATCGGCTTGCTTGCCCTAGCCGGGCTGGAGCGCACCCAGGGCGGACGCCGGTTGGCCCTGATCGGGCGCGTGCCGATGTTTTTCTACATCGCGCACATCTATCTGCTGCACCTGATCTATCTGCTGTTTGCCGCGTTCTACGGCCCCAACCAGGGAGAGCGCTTCGGCTTTTCCCAGGTCTGGATGATCTGGGCCATGGCCTTGCCCGTACTCGCCTGCCTTTACCGGCCCTGCCTCTGGTTTGGCCGGCTCAAGCAGGAAGGGCGGCAGCGCTGGATGAGTTATTTCTGACCTTTTTAATTTCTTTTAGACGTTTCGGACGAACCATGAAAATCAAAGTACTGACGCTCGCCGTCTCAGCCGCATTCGCCACCGCCTCGCAGGGCGCGCCCTCGGGAGAATCCACCATCACCCTCGGCGAGGTGACGGTACGCACCGCTCAGGGCGGCCCGCTGCTGACCCGGAATATCCTGACCTCGGTCGACGTGATGGCTGGCGACAAGATCGAAGACAAGCAGGTGATGAACAGCTGGGAACTGCTCGGCCAGATGCCGGGCATCCAGCTCACCGAAACCCGCATGGGGGCCGAATCCGGCAAGGCGACTTTCCGCGCCTTCAACGGCGAGGGTTACATCAACGGCATCAAGGTGCTGATCGACGGCATCCCGAGCAACGTCAATAGCGGCAACCAGCGCTTCATTGACATGATCTTTCCGCTTGAGATCGACTACATCGAGGTCGTCCGTGGCACCAACGATCCGCGTTACGGCCTGCACAACATTGGCGGCAACTTCAATGTCGGCACCCGCCAGGGTGGCAATTACACCGAAGGTCGGCTGACCTACGGCAGTTTCAACACGCGTGAGCTCCAGGCCGCACTGGGCCGGGAGTCCGGCGGTTTTGCCCAGAACTACTTTGTTGCCAAACAGGATTCGGACGGTCATCGCGACCATTCGAAGTCAGAGAAATACTCGCTGGGCGGCAAGTGGTTCTACACCACCGACGACCAGCGCCTGAAAATGGGCCTGACAGCCCGCGTCTATGAACACGACGCCGAGGAACCCGGCTACCTGACCGCGACGCAGATGGCCGCCAGCCGGACGCAGTCTCCCGCCAAGAATGCGAACGACGGTAGCGAACGCGACATGAAACAGGTCGCCGCTCATGCCGACTGGCAGATTCGTGACGACCTGCTGTTCAGCAACAAGCTGTATTTCAATCAGTACATAGAAGATCGGAAGATCACCTTCACCAGTTACGCCGTCGGCAATGCACCGCGCCAGCGCCGCCAATGGGATGAAACACAGTCCGGGCTGATCAGTACCCTGACCTGGCAGGCCAATTCGATGCTGACCCTGGACGGCGGAATCAATTTTGAACATCAGGAAAACGAGTATCGCCGGTATCGCTACAACTACAGCGTCCCCACCGATTTCTCCGCCACGCCGGCCAGCGTGCGGAACGATGACAACTACACGCTCAACAATTTCGGCGCCTATGTTCAGGCCATCATCAAGCCGATCGACGCCCTGAAAATCATTCCCGCCTTCCGGGTGGACCGGTTTAACGGCCACACCCATCTGAACACCAACGGCGCCACGGCCGCCTTGCAGGACTACGGCTGGATCAGCCAACCCAAGCTGAGCGCCGTCTATAACCTGAGTGCGAACACCAACGTTTACGCCAACTGGGGCAAAACCTTCCAGGTGCTGACCGGCTCCCGCGAGCCGGCCTACCTGACCACCGGCCAGAGCACCTATAACCCATCGATCAATACCGGCAAGGAGATTGGCGTCAAATTCAAGCCCCTGGCCGGCACCGAAGCCCGAATTGCCCTCTGGCAGCAGGATGCGACCGATGAGGTTGCGAACATGCCGAGCACGGGAACGACGGTCGGCCTTGGCCAGACGCGGCGTAAGGGCATTGACTTCCAGGTATCGAGCCGCGTCACCGACAAGCTGACCCTGTGGTTCTCGCATGCCCAGCAGGAGGCCAAGGTGGTCAGCGCCTACACCTCGGGTGGTATCTCACTGGCCGGCAAGGAAGTGTTTTCGACGCCGCGCACCATCACCAACCTGGGCGCTGAATACCAGGCCGATGCCAATTGGCGTTTCGGCCTGCAGGGCCGTGCCCAGGGCAATTACTACATCGACGATCAGAATGCCAAGGGCAAGTTCGGCGGCTTTGCCGTACTCGACGCCAGCGTCCGCTACGCCTTGTCGGCGACGACCAGCATCGACTTTCAGGTCAAGAACCTGACCGACCACAAGTACGAGTACGTCTGGTATGACAACTTCTTCTGGGGCGGTGCCGATCAGCCGATGTTCTCGCCGGCGCCGGGGCGTTCGGGCTACCTGTCGCTCAACGTGAAGATGTAGTTTCAGACGACTGCCATGCTACTGCCGCAACCAGGCGATTTCATTTTTGGCCGATTTTTTCGGTTGACCGTAGCAAAAGGAATTTTCCAATGAACGCCCCGTTACCCCGCAATGCAACCCGCTGTTGCGCTATCGCCGACGATCCGCTTGGCCTGACGCGCATCTTTGATCCCGAAACCCAGTTGGCCCAATGGCACCGCTCCCCAAATCCGGTCATTGCCGACTGGCTGGCTGTCCACGCCGGCAATTTGGGTAGTGGTCTGCGCCAGACCCTTGCCACGGGGCAACTGCCTGACCTTGGCCGCCTGCCGCCAGGTGACGGGCGCGATGCGCTGGCCACCGACATCGCCCTGTTGGCCGAAATCCTTGGTGAATTGCTTGATGCGACGAGTATTGGCTATCGCCTCGAAGTGCTCGGCAAGGCCATGTGTCCGCGCCTGCATGTTGATCGCGTCGGCATCCGACTTTTGTGCACCTATCGCGGTCCGGGAACGGAATGGGTGGAGGATGCTTGCGTCGATCGCCGCTTCCTTGGTGCAGCCTCTGGCGGCCAGCCTGATGAGACTTCTGGCTTGTTGCTGGCCGGGCACCGGATCGAGACCATTCCACCCTTCACCGTCGCCCTACTCAAGGGCAGCCTGTGGCAAGGCAATGACGGGCGGGGCATCGTTCATCGCTCACCTGCCATCGCTGCCGAGCAGGCTCCACGGGTCTTGCTGGCGATGGATGCCGGGTGGGAATAAAAGTCCATCCGCACGATCAGCTTGTTTTCTCAAGGAGCTAATGATGATTTTGACCCGCACTTTATTGCTGTCCGTGCTGCTGGGGTTCTGCAACTTTGCCCGCGCAGAGCCGCCGCTACCGGTGACGGTCAGCCTCTTGCCGCAGCAGTTTTTTGTTGAACGGATTGGCGGCCAACAGGTAAAGACCATTGTCCTGGTGCCGCCGGGCAAGAGTCCGGCCACCTACGAACCATCACCGAAGCAGATGGAGGCGGTTGCCGCCAGCCGCTTGGTCTTGCGCATTGGCGTGCCTTTTGAGAATGCCTGGTTACCACGCCTGGCGCAGTTGGCACCGGCAGCCAAAGTGGTTGATCTGCGTGACGGCTTGACCCTGCGTCCGGTCGATCTCCCGCCCGGTGCGGCGCTGGGTGCTGGCGGCGGGCTTGATCCGCACGTCTGGCTGGCCCCCCCGTTAGTGATGCGTATGGCTGACCGCATCCGTGATGAGCTAATCGCGCTACGCCCCGAGGCCAAGGCTGAGTTTGAAGCCAATCACGCCAGTTTCATGGCTGATCTCAAGAAGCTGGATGGCGATATTCGTAGCCGCCTGGCCGACAAGAAGGGGCGCAATTTCATGATTTACCACCCCACCTGGGGCTACTTTGCCGATGCCTACGGACTCCGCCAGATGCCGGTTGAAGCCGGCTGGAAAGAGCCCGGCCCGCGAACCCTGCAAATGGTCATTGAAGGCGCTCGCCAGAGTGGCGTGCGGGTTGTTTTCGTCCAGCCGCAATTCTCGCAGAAGGAGGCCGAGACCATCGCTCAAGCAATTGGCGGCGAGGTGGTTTCCGTCGACCCTTTGGCGCCGGACTATATCGACAATCTGCGCCGTGTCGCTGACATCTTCGCCCGCAATCTGCAATGAGCCTCATGCCCGTCATGGAGTGCACCGGGATTAGCTTGTACCGTAACGGCTACAAGGTGCTCGATGATGTCAATGTCCGGCTGTCTGCCGGTGACTTTGTTGCCATGGTCGGTCCGAATGGCGCGGGAAAGACAACGCTGCTCAAGGTTCTGCTTGGTCTGCTTGAAGCCGATGCCGGCGAAGTCAGCCTGTTTGGCGAGCCGCCGCGAATCGGACGTTTGCGCGCTGGCTACGTGCCGCAAAGCGGGCGTTTCGATACGCGCTTTCCAGTCTGTGTCGGCGAACTGGTGGCGCATGGCACGCTCGCCGATGGCTGGCCGATGTGGCGCCGACGCACGGCAAGCCAGGAAGCAGCTATCACGCAGTCACTTGAAGCTTGCGGTATCGCCCATTTAAGCAAACGGCGCATCGACAGCCTGTCCGGCGGGGAAGTCCAGCGGGCACTGATTGCCCGAGCCCTTGCCGTCGGTCCGCAACTGCTGATTCTCGATGAGCCGACAGCCAATATCGATCCCTCCGGCCAGGAAGCACTCTTCGATCTACTCGCCGAACTCAACCGGCGTATGACCATACTGGTCGTCTCGCACGATCTCGGCCTGACTACCCGCTACGCCCGCACCGTCTGGTGCCTCAATCGCAGCCTGTGCAGTCATCAGGCCGTCGATGTTTCGGCGGAAACGCTAGCGGCGCTTTACGGTTACCCGGTGCGTGTCATCGATCACCGGCCGGACAGGAGATTGGCATGAGTTTCTGGAGCAGCCTGCTCAGCCAGGTCTTTCTGCAGCACGCGCTGGCCGCAACCCTGCTGGCCTCCCTGGCCTGCGGCGTCATCGGCAGCTTTGTCGTGCTCAAGCGGATCGCCTTTCTTGCCGGTGGCATCGCCCATGGCGTCTTGGCCGGCATGGGGGTCGCCTACCTGCTTGGCTTTTCGCCGATGCTGGGCGCCGTGCTGGCCGCAGTCACGATGGCCTTCCTCTTGTGGCGCCTGACCTTGCATCGCCGCCATAACGAAGAGGTGCTGATATCGGCGCTTTGGTCCGTTGGCATGGCGGCGGGCTTGATCATGATCGCCAAGGCACCTGGCCAGAACCCCGACCTGATGACTTACCTGTTCGGCAATATCCTGATGGTCGGCCACGAGCAACTGCTTTGGATGCTCTGCCTTGATGCTCTCGTCCTGCTCGTCGTCACCGCTTTGTTTCCGGCCCTGACCGCTGCGGCCTTTGACGAGGAGTTTGCCCAACTGCGCGGGATTCCTGTCGATGCGCTGCGTCTGCTATTACTCGTTCTGGTGGCGCTAACCGTCGTTCTGCTGATCCAGGTTGCCGGTCTGATCCTGGTCATCGCGTTATTGACTCTGCCGGCAGCCATGGCCTGGCACGCTCCGTCCGTCGGCAGCATGATGCGGCGCGCCGTACTTTGGGCTGCGGCATCCGGAACGGCTGGTCTGTGGCTCGCTTACGAACTGGACTGGCCAGCCGGCGCGACCATGGTGCTGGCAACTGCCTTGCTTTTTCTGGTCAGCGAAACGAAGGCGCGCTGGCAAGCGAAGCATCAGTGAGGTGGCCAATTATGCTGATGTCTATTTCTTCCCGATTCATCATCCGGTTCGAAAAAGTTTTTGAGGAGTCTTTTATGCGCTCATTAGTCCTGCTACTCGGTCTGATCCTGAGTTTGCCTGTGCTTTCTGCCCCCGCCCACGTCCACGGCGAGGCCAAGCTGGAGATCACAATCGATGGCAATGTCCTCGCCATTCATCTTGAATCGCCGCTCGATGGCCTGCTCGGTTTTGAACGTGTTCCACGCACTGCGGCTGAGAAGCAGGCAGTCCAGGCCATGAAGAGCATTCTGGAGCAACCCGATCGCCTGTTCCAGATTACCCGGGAAGGTGAATGCACTGCCCTGGCGCCGCAGATCGAATCGCCTGTTTTGGCTGCCAAGCCTGGCGACGGCCACCTCGACCTTGATGCCGAGTACCGCTGGCAGTGCGCCAAACCCTCAGCCTTGCGCGATATCAGCACCCGACTGTTTGGCGAATTTCCCCGACTCAAGCGAATCACTGTTGAATTCGTTGGCCCGAGCGGCCAGAAATCCGGCCGCCTGACAGCAGCACAACCACGTTTTGCCTGGTGAGATGAGCACACCGGCACTCCTAGTTCGCGATCTCGAATTCCGCTGGCCGGGTGACGACAGCTTTTGCCTCCGGCTGCCAAATCTTGCGGTCAACCGGAAAAACAGCCTGTTTTTGTATGGCCCGAGTGGCTGCGGAAAAAGCACGCTGCTCAACTTGATCGGTGGCGTGCTGGTACCGCAAGCCGGGCACATCGAACTACTTGACCAGCCTTTTTCTCAGCTGTCGGCCAGTCGGCGCGATGCCTTCCGCGCCGATCACCTCGGCTTCATCTTCCAGCAGTTCAACCTGATCCCCTACCTGTCGGTGCTCGACAACGTGCTGCTGCCGTGCCGCTTTTCCGCCCAGCGGGCCAAGCGCGTCGGCGAGCCGGAAGCCGAGGCCCGCCGCCTGCTGGCGGCACTCGACCTCGACCCGGCCTTGCTCGGCAGACCGGCGGCGGAATTATCCGTGGGCCAGCAGCAGCGCGTAGCCGCCGCACGGGCACTGATCGGCCAGCCGGAAATCCTGATCGCCGACGAGCCGACCTCGGCCCTCGATGCCGAACGTCAGGCCGCCTTCGTCGAACTGCTGCTGAGCGAGGCCAGACGGGCCGGCAGCGCTGTCGTCTTCGTCAGCCACGATCTGCGGCTGGCGACGCACTTCGACCATAGTCTGGCGCTCGCCCCATGAAACCGCTGCTCCACATCGCCCTGAAAAGCGCCTGGAACCGCCGCCTGACGCTCGGCCTGACCTTGCTCGCCATCACCCTGTCCGTGACGCTGCTGCTCTCGGTCGAGCGCATTCGCCAGGCGGCGCGCGACGGTTTCGCCCAATCGGTCTCCGGTGCCGACCTCATCGTCGGCGCTCGCGGCAGCCCGCTGCAACTGGTGCTCTATGCCGTCTTCAATGTCGGCGAGGCGAGCAACAACGTCGGCTGGCAGAGCTACCAGGCCATTGCCGCCGACCCGGCCGTGGCCTGGAGCGTGCCGCTGGCGCTCGGCGACTCGCATCGGGGCTTCCCGGTACTTGGCACGACGCCGGCCTATTTCGACCACTATCGCTACGGCGAGCGCCAGCCGCTGCGCTTCACGGCCGGCCAGCCCTTCAACGGCCTGTTCGACGCCGTCATCGGTGCCGAGGTCGCGGCGAAACTCGGCTACCAACTTGGCGAATCCATCACCCTCAGCCACGGCAGCGGCCCCTTGCCGGGTCTGGCGCATGCCGACAAGCCTTTCACCGTGGTTGGCATCCTGGCGCCGACCGGCACGCCGGTAGACCGCCGGGTGCACGTCAGCCTCGCCGCCATCGAGGCCATCCACCTTGACTGGCAGGGCGGCGCACCGATTCCGGGTGTGGCCATCCCGGCCGATATGGTCAGCAAGTTCGACCTGCAGCCAAAGACCATCACCGCCTTCCTGCTCGGCCTGCATCAGCGCAGCGCCGTCTTCCGGCTGCAGCGCAAGATAGCCGACTATCGCGGCGAACCGCTGCTTGCCGTGCTGCCCGGCGTCGCCCTCGACCAGTTGTGGCAGACCGTCGGCGTTGTCGAAAAGGCCTTGCTCGGCATTTCCTGGCTGGTTTTTGCCGTTGGCCTGGCCGGGCTGGCGGCGGTCATGCTGGCCAGCCTCAACGAGCGGCGGCGCGAACTGGCCGTGCTGCGCTCGGTCGGTGCCGGGCCACGCCACATCGTGTTCCTGCTGGTGCTCGAAAGCCTGTTCGTCACGCTGCTCGGCGTGGCGCTCAGTCTGGCGGTGGTAAGTGTTGCCGCCTGGCTTGGCGGCCCCTGGCTCGCCGCCCGGTTCGGCCTATCGACGCTGCCGTTGGCCGTTTCGCCCGGCGAACTGCGCCTGCTCGCCGGCATTTTCGCCGCCAGCCTGCTGGTCAGTCTGTGGCCGGCCTGGCGTGCCTATCGGCTATCGCTGGCCGACGGCCTGATTCCCCGTTTATGAAAGTTTACCCACGATGCGCCTTTTGATTCCCCTCCTGCTACTTGCCTTGCTCGGCTCCGCAGTGGCGGCTGACTATCAAGTCGGCGAGCGCCTGACGCCGCGCAAGGCAAGTCCGGCGCTCAACTACCAAGAAATTGAGTGGGAAGACCTGATCCCGAAAGGCTGGGATCCGATGGCCGGCTTCAAAGGGTTGAAGCTCAACCGACTCAAGGACAGCGACCCCAAAGCCATCGAAGCGCTGGAAAAAATGAAAGCCGCCTGGGCTGAGGCGCCTGTTGAGTCTTCGTTGAATGGCAAAAAGGTCAAGCTCGCTGGCTTTGTCGTACCGCTTGAGCGCAAGGGTGATGCTGTATTTGAACTGCTGCTCGTGCCGTATTTCGGTGCCTGCATTCACACGCCACCACCGCCAGCCAACCAGATCATCCATGTCATTCTGAAAAAGCCGGCGGAAGGCATGAAAATGATGGATACCTTCTGGGTCAGCGGCACGCTCAGTCTGCAGCGTGGCGACAGCAGCCTGGGCATTTATGGCTACCGGATGATTGGAGAACGGCTCGATGCTTACGGATTACCAAAGGGAATGAAATGACTGTTTTGACGATGATTGTTCTGGCTACCCTGCTCGGCGGCTTACTGAGCATGGTGGCTGCAGCCGGGCTGGCTTTTCGGCTCTCGCGGCAGGCCACCGCGACGCTTGTGGCGTTTTCGGCGGGCGTGATGCTCTCCTCAGCCCTGCTCGACATCCTGCCCGAGGCATTTGCCTCATTGCCGCAACACGTCGAGTTGGCTGAGCATGCGGGTCATGACCACAATACCCCGGCAACCAACTTGTTCGCCGTCTTACTGGCTGGTCTGTTGGGCTTCTTCGCCCTTGAACGCCTTGCCCTGTGGCGCCATTCACACGCTGGCTGTGAAGCTAGCGAAGGCAAACCGCATGGCGAAGTCGCCGCCCCGCTGATCCTGATCGGCGACGCCTTCCACAACTTCGTCGATGGTCTACTGATCGCCGCCGCCTTTCTGGCCGACCCGATGCTGGGTGTAACCACGACGCTGGCCGTCGTCGCCCATGAAATTCCGCAGGAGCTGGGCGATTTCATCCTCCTGCTCAACGCTGGCTGGAGCCGGAGCAAGGCATTCCTGGCAAATGCCGCCTCCAGCCTGACCTCGGTCCTTGGTGGCCTGCTCGGCTACTTTGCGCTGGATGGTGCCGAGCACGTCCTGCCTTACGTCCTGACTATCGCTGCCGCCAGTTTCATCTACATTGCGGTGGCCGATCTGCTGCCGCTACTGCACCGCCAGCGCAGCAACTTTGCGCTGCAATCAGCCTTGATCGGGTTGGGGGTCATGGTGGTGCCGCTGGTCGGGCAATGGGTGCATTGAAAATGCCCAGTTGCACCGATTTGCCATGATGCAATCGTCGGGCAAGTGTTCGATCCTTCAGCGCTTGGAATAGTCGGGCAGCATTTCCACGGTCAACCGGCAAACCGGCTAGGAATGGAATGTCCGCTGCCCGGTGCTCCGTGGCTTTATTTCACGCCGAACTGCTCACGCAGGCAGGCTTTGTGTTCCGGGCCGAATTTATCCTTGCAGGCTTCGCGGGCTTTCTGGTGGAGGTCGCAGCGTGCCTGGTTTGGGGCCTTGCTGCAGTCGACTGGCGGCATCTTTTGTTGCACGCACTGGCGGAAGGCAGGGCCGGTCTGGCTCTGGCATTCCTTGTAGGCCATCTTGCGCGCTTCGCATTGCTGCGGGTTGCCGGCTTTAGCGCAATCGAAACTCTGCATTTGTTCGCGCATACATTGCTTGCGTTGCGGACCGGCGGCGTTCTTGCAGGCTTCTCGCGCCTGGGTGCGAGCTTCGCGGTGAGCCGTGCAGGCGGCGGGATTCGGGGCCTGTGTGCAGTCACGCGGGGCACGGGCGCGCGTAGGGCCGCCTTGCATCATCCCGGCGCCACCGGGGCCCATGCCGTTCATGCCGCTGCCCATGCTCCCGGAGCCTTGAGCAGGTTGGGCGTTCGCCGGCAGGCAGATCAGGGAAGCCAGAAGGGCACTGGCGATCATCATCAGGCGGGTTTTCATTTGTTGCTCCTTGCGAGTGGGGTACAGTTCCATTCTAGGTGCATGAGCGCGTTTGTTCCCGGCAAGTTGTAAAGGAGTGCAAACAGCGGACGTTCCGGTTACAAATCGTTACCTGCTGCATGCTATATTGCCGCGCATGAGTGACAAGAATATCGGCGAACACCGCCTGGCACTGACCGAAGTGCTCGACTGGATGGTGGAGGATGGGCTGGTCAGCCAGGAGGCGGCTGGCACGCTCAAGAGCGAGCGTCGCCTGCATGGCGGCAAGACGCATCCGCTGGTTGTCATTGCCGACCAGGAGTGGCGCCAGGTCGGGCCGCCTGTTCGCAAGCTCACGTTGGAAGTGCTTACCGAATGGCTGGCCGGCCGTACGGGCATGGACTACCAGCATATCGACCCGCTCAAGATCGATTTCACGGGGGTCGCCGAAGTCATGTCGAGCGCCTATGCGGCGCGCTTCGGCATCCTGCCGGTACAGGTGACGACGCGCGAGATTGTCATCGCCACGGCTGAGCCCTATGTGCGCGAATGGGTAGAGGAGTTGCAGCAGATCCTGCGCAAGCAGATTCGCCGGGTGATGGCGAATCCCGAGGACATCAGCCGCTATCTCGTCGAATTCTTCAACCTCGCCAAGTCGGTCAAGAAAGCCAATGCCCGGGGCGAGGTGACCTCCGGCCTGTCGAGCTTCGAGCAGCTGGTCGAGCTGGGCAAGGTCAACAAACAGTTCGATGCCAATGACCAGCACATCGTCCATATCGTGGACTGGCTGTGGCAGTACGCCTTCGATCAGCGCGCCTCTGATATCCACATCGAACCGCGGCGCGACCTCGGCATCGTCCGCTTCCGCATCGACGGCGTGTTGCATCAGGTCTATCAGATTCCGATGGCGGTCATGAACGCCATGACCAGCCGCATCAAGCTGCTCGGGCGCATGGATGTCATCGAGAAACGTCGCCCACAGGATGGCCGGATCAAGACGCGGACGCCGGCCGGACAGGAGGTCGAGTTGCGTTTGTCGACGCTGCCCACGGCCTTCGGCGAAAAACTCGTGATGCGTATTTTCGACCCGGAAGTGCTCGTTCGCGACTTCCGCTCGCTGGGTTTCTCGGACGAAGACCAGGCGCGCTGGAAGCAGATGACGGCCACGCCGAATGGCATCATCCTGGTTACCGGCCCGACGGGTTCCGGCAAGACGACGACGCTTTACACGACGCTCAAGCAGCTGGCGACGCCCGAGGTCAACGTGTGCACCATCGAAGACCCGATCGAAATGGTCGAAGCTTCGTTCAATCAGATGCAGGTCAGCCCCGCCATCGAACTCGGCTTTGCTGACGGTGTGCGCGCCCTCATGCGCCAGGACCCGGACATCGTCATGATCGGCGAAATTCGCGATCTGGAAACGGCCGAAATGGCCATCCAGGCTGCCTTGACCGGGCACCTCGTATTGTCGACGCTGCACACCAATGACGCCCCGTCGGCCATCACCCGCCTGCTCGACCTTGGCGTGCCGGCCTACCTGATCAATTCGACCTTGCTCGGCGTCATGGCGCAGCGCCTCGTCCGCACGCTGTGCCCGCATTGCAAGAAGGCGGTGACGCCGCGCGAAGAGCAGCGAGCCGCCTGGCGCTCGCTCGTCGCTCCGTGGAAATCAGCCGAGCCAACCCAGATCTGGCAACCGGTTGGTTGCCTGGAATGCCGGATGACTGGTTATACCGGCCGGGTCGGTGTCTATGAAATCCTGGTCAATTCACCCGAGATACGCCGCCTGATCAAGCCGGTCACCGAGATTCCCAAGCTGCGCGAACAGGCCTTCCGCGAAGGCATGCGGCCCCTGCGCATTTCCGGTGCGCTCAAGGTGGCACAGGGGATAACTTCGCTCGAAGAGGTCATCAAGGTCGCGCCGCCGTCGGACGAAGGCTAATTTTTTGTCGAGAACATGGATACTACAGGAGTTGTATTTTCGGTACTGATAACCAGTGGACTGCTGGTTTACCTGTTCTCAAAGGATCGTCGCTACAAGGAAACTTACCGCCCTTCCGCTCTGGAGGCATTCAATGCACTATCCCTTGCTTCAGACAATCCACTCTTTCAATTTGAAGGAAAAGCGGCCCAGATAGTTGAAGAAAAAGAGGTGATTGAGCAAATGAAGGGCGTATACCTGGCCTATACCCTGACCAGAATTGCCAGAAATAGCTCCGGAGAGTACTTCTGGTTCTATTTCAGGGCAGATTCAGCGCCTGTGCTGAAGCACATTGAGCAGTCCCGAGCCAAAGTTCTGCTGAAAAGGAAGTACCTTGCTCCTTAATCTGTACTGCAGAGTGGCGGACTGCTACAGCTGACCGTTTGCTGGGCTTTCAATTGTCGCCGTTTTTTCCGGTTCACCGTGGAAGGCCGTGCCTCGCTCGTTATAAGCAATACAAAGGCTTTGGCGGCGATATTCTCAATACCTTTATTAGCGAGGCAACATCGTTGCCGTCACCTTCACCTGCATACCGTTGGTAGTTGGCAACGGCAATTTTTGCGTGCCCGCCAATGCCACATTTCCCCAGGTTATCGTCGAGGCGGAAGCCAAGCATGCTGGCCGCCAAGGCTGCGTTTGAGAAACAAAACCACGGGAGCCTTCGGTCCTCGGTCGGGCGCGGAATGGCGGCAGAGGATGGCAGGGAAGGGTAGAAGCAAACCTGTTTTCCCAATATTTCCAGACTCTCTTGATTCGTCCGAAATTCGTAGCGACCGGAAAGAATGATTGGCGTCTCCGTAGCGGCCATAGCGCTGTTTAGCGAAATCATGGTGACCGAAACGACAAAAATTGCGCGCAGCATTTGTGCAGTTGGAACGGAGGGCAGGCTTAACCACTAAATCAGGCTGGACTTGCGTTTTACCGCATCGACGTAGGCCATCGCATCCATCGGCTGCCCCTGGCTCTGGGCGCGCCAGATCGTTTCGCCCAGGCAGTCGATCAGCACGTGTTCGGCATCGTGCGGGTCCATGCGGGCACGCAGTTGCTCGAAAGCCATGCGAATGCCTGGCGGCTGGTCGATGCTGACCTGCTCGTGGATGGCGAGGTGTAGAGACAGGTGGAGGAATGGGTTCATGGCCCCGCCTTCCGGCGTCCATTCCTTGTCCACAGCGGCTTTCGGATCGTTCAGCAGCGGGTGGTATTCCGGGTGGCGGGCGGCGATGTCGGCGGCGGTGACTTCGGCGCCCGCCAGTGGCAGCCGCTCGACGTGCTTTTTCCAGGCGTCGCAAAAGAAGAGGCGGACCTGCTCGCGGGAAGGATTAAACATGGGCGCTTTCGAACAATATGGTGAGTGCAGTGTTGTGGAACAGCTGGTTTTGTCCGGCCAGCGGTGCGATTTGCCCGATGCCGTAGGCGCCGAGCAGCGGGGTGTCGGGGAAAATATCTCGGAAGGCGACGATGTCGCGGTCGTCGTTGCCGTAGAAAAGCGGGCCACGGCCGACGCAGGAAAACATCAAGGCAAAATCGGGGGGGGGTTCGGTGTTGACCTCAGACCGCAGCGTCTCGCGCATGGCCTGTTCTGCGCCGAGGGGCTGGCGGATGGCCCAGTTGACCGTATCGCCCTCGTCCAGCTGTTCAGCCAGGGTCAGCGAGCCATCTGCGTTGGTCGAGAGGATGGCGATACCCGGTTCATCGGGGTGGCGAAGCGCGGCAATATGATGCAGCGGCGGGCGTTCGCGAAGCTCGGCTGGCAGGACGCGACGAAGGCTGTCTGTCGCACGGTGGCCGCCTGCACGGTGAAGTTCGTAGCCGCTGCATTGCTCGATGGTGACGGAGGTGCCGAGAAGGCGAAGGCCTGAGGATCTGACAGCGCGGGCGTGCACGCCGAGTAGTTGGAGTTCGGCACAGCCGTTGTCCGCGGTCCGGCCATGCGCCCAGGCTGTTCCGTCGGTATCGATCAGGCCGATACGCTGCCGGCCTGCCTGCCATTCGAAGGGCAAGCGGCCATGGCCGCTGAATGACAAGATCGGCGATTCAGTGGGTGAGATGCTGTCCGGCGTCGAATAGACAAGGGCTGCGGCCGCCGGCAGGTCAAGTTGCCAGCCGCGCTCGGTGAATAGCCCGCTGGCCGTGCTGCCGCAGACTGCCAGGCAGCCGGCAGCGCGTGCTGCCGCTACGACGGCCGGTTGCGGGTTGTGGCTGAAATCGTGCGTCAGAAAGAGAATGACATTGTCGGCGCGCTCCAGTCCCGCTTGGGCCAGCGCCGCGCGGACCGCTGCCTGAGCCAGTTCGGGTTCAGGCCGCTGGCCCGAAATGAGCGCGCTGCCGGCTTTCATACGCTCTTGTTCTTGAAAGCGCACAGGTCGAGCACGACGCAATGGCCGCAGTCCGGCTTGCGCGCCTTGCAGACGTAGCGGCCGTGGAGGATAAGCCAGTGGTGGGCGTCTTTCTTGAATTCGTCGGGTGTCACCTTGATCAGTTTCTTTTCGACGTCCTCGACTGTCTTGCCGGGTGCCAGACCGGTGCGGTTGCCGAGGCGAAAGATGTGCGTGTCGACGGCAATGGTCGGCTGGCCGAAGGCCGTGTTGAGAACGACATTGGCTGTCTTGCGGCCGACGCCGGGAAGGGCTTCGAGCGAGGCGCGGTCGTCAGGCACCTCGCCGTCGTGCAGTTCGAGCAGCATGCGGCAGGTGGCGATGACGTTTTTTGCCTTGGTCCTGTACAGGCCGATGGTCTTGATGTAATCGGTCAGGCCTACCTCTCCGAGCGCGAGCATGGCGGACGGCGTTGGGGCGATCGGGTAGAGCCGGGCCGTTGCCTTGTTCACGCCGACGTCAGTGGCTTGTGCCGACAGGATGACCGCGATCAGCAATTGGAATGGCGTGGCGTATTGCAGTTCGGTAGTTGGCGCCGGGTTGGCGTCGCGCAGGCGGCTGTAGAACAGCTCGATGTCGGCTTTTTTCACTGTACAGGGCGAAGGTGGATTGTCAGGCGCTGCGCGATGCGCCATATTGTCAAAAAACCAATTCTACCTGACAGGGAAGGCAGAAAAAGATGCCGTTTTCAACAGAGGGCAGCCTCGATGCGCTTAGCCAGTGGTTGGCCGGAAATCCGGTGGCAACGTTCATCATCGATGCGCAGCATCGGGTAACCCACTGGAATCCGGCATGTGCAGCGTTGACCGGTATTCAGGCCGAGCAGATCGTCGGCAGTGTGGAGCAGTGGCGCGCCTTTTACCGTGCTGCCCGGCCGACCCTGGCTGATCTGGTCGTAGACAACGCGCCCGATGAGGTGGTCGAGCGGTATTACCCGGGGAAGTTCCGGCGGCTGGTGCCGGAGGACGCTGTTTACGAAGCAGAGGATTTTTTCCCAGCTTGCGGAAATGTTGGCCGCTGGCTGTTTTTTTCAGCCGCACCCATTCGAAATGCCGAAGGCAAGATCGTCGGCGCCATCGAGACCCTGCAGGACGTGACCGAGCGGCGGCGCACCGAAGCGGCGTTGCGGGAGAGCGAGGCCTATCTGGCGCAGATTGTCGATGGGTCGTCGGTGGCGACGCTGGTAATCGATGCGGGACATCACGTCACGCACTGGAACCGCGCCTGCGAGGCCATGACCGGCACGCTGGCGCGCGATGTCATCGGCACTGATGGCCAGTGGAAGGCATTTTATCCGTCGAAGCGCCCGATCATGGCTGATCTGGTCCTTGATGACGCGAATGAGAATGCGGTTGACCGTCTTTATCACGGACGTTTCCGGCCATCGCTGCTGATTCCTGGTGGCTATGAAGCGGAGGATTTCTTCCCCCATTTCGGCGAAAGCGGTCGCTGGTTGTTTTTCACCGCAGCGCCTTTACGCAACAGCAAGGGCGAGGTTGTCGGTGCCATCGAAACGCTGCAGGATGTCAGCGAGCGGCACCGGGCCGAGCAGGCATTGCGCGAAAGCGAGGAGCGCTATCGCTGCCTGAGCCAGACCGATTCATTGACCGGCTTGTATAACCCGCGTTATCTGCGGGAACGGCTGCCCGGAGAATTGGAGCGGGCAACGCGCTATGGCCGGGAGCTGTCGCTGCTGGTGATCGACTGCGACAATTTCAAGCGGGTTAACGACTGTTATGGCCATCTGGAAGGCGACAAGGTTTTGCAGACGCTGGCGCAGGTGATTCAGGCGTGTCTGCGTCGTTCGGACAGTGCCTTCCGTTATGGCGGTGAGGAATTTGTCGTGCTGCTCCCGGAAACCGAGTCGTCTGCTGCCGTGGCACTGGCCGAACGGCTACGCAGCCTGTTTGAAGCTCAGGAGACACTCATGGCGAATGGCGAGATCATTCGTTGCACGATCAGCATTGGTGTTTCACAGCATGTACTCACTGACACGGAAAATACGCTGATTCGTCGTGCTGACAACGCCTGCTATGTGGCCAAGGAGCGTGGCAAGAACTGTGTCGTGCTCGAGGATTCAGACGGCTGAATCCGCTTCCGGCGCATTCCGTTTTTGGGCAATTTTTCGGGTTGACCGTAGAAGCGGGCTGGCGCCCTCGCGGGCACGCAATTGGCCGCAACCACCATCGACATCCTGCCCGGCCGAATTGCGTACGGTCGTCCGGATGCCCTGGGCGTGCAGATAACGGGTCAGTTCGGTGATGCGCTCCACCGCTGGCCGGCGATAGGCCAGTGCAGCAGTAACGTTGTACGGAATCAGGTTCATGATTGCGTACTTGCCAGTGAGCAGGCGAACGATACCGTCCATTTCCGCGAAGCTGTCGTTGATGCCCTCAAGCAGCGTCCATTGGTACTGGATCGGATAGCTAGTCGTTCGGGCGTATTGCTCGGCCAGTTCAACCAGTTCGGCCGGGTCGATCCGGGCAGCCTTGGGCAGCAGCTCGGCGCGCAGTTCGGCGCGCGTCGAATGCAGTGAAATGGCCAGCGCCGGTTTGACGGTTTCCTGCGGTAGACGCTCGAAAACGCGCAAATCGCCAACCGTCGAGAAAACCAGATTCTTGTGGCCTATGCCGCCTGCCGTGCCGAGCAGGTCAATCGCTTCGAGTACGTTGTCGATGTTGTGCGACGGTTCGCCCATGCCCATGAAAACAACGCGTGTCACCTTGCGCCGGGCGCGACCGAGAATGACCTGGGCCACCATCTCACCACTGCTGACCTGGCGGAGCAGGCCGTCGCGGCCCGTCATGCAGAAGGTGCAGCCGACGGCGCAGCCGATCTGCGTTGAAATGCAGAGGCCGTCGCGCGGCAGGAGAACGCTTTCGACGGTCTGGCCGTCAGCCAGTTCGACGAGCAGGCGTGATGACCCATCCTCTCCCGGATGTTCGGAGCGGACGCGGGCCAGAGCCGAGAGTTCATCGTTCAGCCCGGGCAGCGCATTGCGCAGGGCCAGGGGCAGGAAGGTCTCCGGCGGATGGCTGCGCGGCCCGGCGTCGAGCGGTTTGCCCTGCGCCCAGGCGCGCATGACGCGGTCGACGTGGCAATCCTTGGCGCCGGTTGCAACCAGGGACTGGCGGATGGATTCGATGCGCATGCGGGCGGTTCATCAGGCCCGCAAGGGGCGGCCTATGTTGGTCAGTGGCAGCCGACGGTGGCGACCGGGGCGGGCGGCTTCTGCTTGTTGCGCTCGGCGGCGCGTGCCTCTATCCAGTTCTTCCACGCGATCATGCAGCCAAGCAGGATGAAGGCGCCGGGAGGCAGCAGGGCGAGCAGGAAGCCGGGGTAGCTCTCCGGCAATACCTGGATCGGCTGCAAGCTCGGGAAAACCATGTCGATGCCGCCGAGGATTGTGCCGTTGCCGAGAAACTCACGTATGGCGCCAAGCACGGCCAGCGTCCAAAGCATGCCGATGCCCATGAAAACGCCATCAAGACTGGCCTGGGCGGGCGCATTCTTGGCGGCAAAGGCTTCGACGCGGGCCAGCACAATGCAGTTGGTGACGATGAGCGGAATGAAGATGCCGAGCACCAGGTACAACTCGTGCAGGTTGGCGTTGAACAGCAGGTCGACGACGGTGACTAGGGCGGCGACGATCAGGATGAAGACCGGTATGCGGATTTCATGTGGAATCAGGTTGCGCAGCGAGGCCACCGCAAAGCCCGAGATGGCCATGACGATGATCGTGGCCAGCGACAGCATGATGCCATTGACGGCATTGGTAGTGACGGCGAGCAGCGGGCACAGGCCGAGAATCTGGACGATGGAGGTGTTCTGCTTCCAGATGCCGTTGTCGGCGATGGTTCTGAGTTCGTCACGCGTGATCATTTGGCGGCTCCTTCGGCGAACAGGCGGTCACGATTGGCCTCGGCCCATTGTGCGGCCTTGAGCGCGGCTTTGGCTACGGCGCGCGGGGTGACGGTCGCACCAGCGTAGTAGTCGATGCGGCCGCCGTCCTTCTTGACCTTCCACTCCTTGGCTGTCACCTGGGCCAGCGACAAGCCATTGAATTGGGTGATCCACGGTCGGGCCTTGTTCTTGTCCTTCTTGACCTCGACGTAATCGCCCAGACCCGGCGTTTCCTTGTGTTGCGTCACGCGTACGCCTGCGACCTCGCCATTGGCGCGGACCGCCATGATCAGGCGGATCTTGCCGGCATAACCATCGGGGGCGACAGCCTCGAAAATCAGCGCGACGGGCTGGCCGTTCTTGCGGGCGCGGTAGAGCAAGGTCGGGTCGGTCAGCGTCAGCTCCGGTGTTGCCGGTAGTGCGAAGGTGTCGCTAAGCAGGGCGTTGTCGTACTCGCTGCTCGGCAGTACCTCGTCTACCAGCTTCATCTTCTCTTGAACGGCCGAGGCGTCGATGGCGGGCTTGGTCCATAGGTAAGCAGCAGAGAGCAGGCCGGTGAAAATGGAGACAAAGACGAACAGCGTGATCGCCGTGCGGACGGCCATGACGGGCGCTGTGTATTCCTTTGGCGCGCTGGTCATGCCTTGTCCTTCATGCCGAAAACCGGCGGCTGCGTCAGCAGGTCGATGAGCGGGGCCGAGAGGTTCATGAGAAGCACCGCGAAGGCGACGCCATCGGGATAGCCGCCGAAAACACGAATGATGTAGGCAAGCAGGCCGGCGCCGGCACCGAAGATCAACTTGCCACGCGGTGTCGTGCAGCCGGAAACCGGGTCGGTGGCGATGAAGAAGGCACCGAGCATGGCGCCACCGGAGAGCAAGTGGAAGAGCGGGCTGGCGAACTGGCTAGGGCTGTAGAGCCACAGGGCGCCGGAGAGCACGCTCATGGATGCAATGAAGGACACCGGCACGTGCCAGGTGATCAGTTTGCGCTGCCACAGCCAGAGGCCGCCGAGCAGGTAGCCGGACGCTACCCATTCCCAGCCGCGACCGGCGAAGTTGCCGTAGATGTCCTGATTGGCGAGCAGCGCAGTGACATCGAAACCGCCTTCACCCAGCTTGAGCGCCGTTTTCATGGCATCGAGCGGGGTGGCGCCGGACAGCGCATCGACACGCGGCGCCCAGCCCAGAATGATGTTCATCTGCTCGATCAGTCCCAGTTGCAGCCCGACGCTGGGCCACTGCGACATCAGGGCCGGAAATGCGACGATGCAGACGGCGAAGGCGACCATCGCCGGGTTGAACGGGTTCTGGCCCAGTCCGCCATACAGGTGCTTGGCGACGATGATGGCAAAGACGGTGCCGGTGGCTACAAGCCACCAAGGTGCCAACGGCGGGAAAGTCAGGGCGATGAGCCAGGCGGTGACGATGGCAGAGCCATCGGTCAGGAACATGGCCATGGATTTGCCGCGCAGCTTCAACATGGCGGCTTCGGCCAGCAATGCGGAGAGCGTTGCAACGACGATCTGAACCAGGATCGCCGGGCCGACGAGGCTGGCATAGGCGGCGATGCCCGGAATCAGCGCGACGCAGACCTGGATCATGACCTGGCTGACGCTGACGTCTTTAAGAAGGAAGGGGGCGGGGGCGAACATTACTCGGGTTTCTCGCTGGCCGGTGCGGAGGCGACCGGCTCGGGCTCTATCAGGTGGGCGGCTACGCGGCGTGCCTCGATTTCGGCGGCAGCCTTCTGCTGCTCGGGCGTCAGGCTTTCGGTGTTCTTGGGCTGAACGGCTTCGCGCTGCGCCTTGGCACGGGCCATGGCGGCTTCGATGGTGGCGCGTTTCGCCTCTTTTTCCGGGTTGACCGCAGCTGCCGCTGGGTCAGCAACGGCCGGTGTGGTTACAGTCTCGGCAGTTGGCGCGGTAGCGTTTTCTGTATTGGCCGCGGCTGCAGCTTCGGCCGCCTTTTTCGCTGCCTGCGCGGCGGCGGCCTTGGCCAGCTTTTCAGCCTTTTCGGCCTTCTCGCGTTCTTCGCGCACTTGCTTGAACTCGAAGCGGGACTTGGCGGCGTCGGCCGCGTTTTTTTCACGTTCGCGTGCCCATATCTCGCTCTTGGCAAAGCGGAAATACTGGACCAGCGGGATGCGCGACGGGCAGACGTAGGAGCAGCAACCGCATTCGATGCAGTCGAAGATGTTGTATTCCTGCGTCTTGCCGAAATTCTTGGCGCGCGAGAACCAGTACATCTCGAACGGCTGCAGTTCGTGCGGACATACCTGTGCGCACGAGCCGCAGCGGATGCATGGCATTTCCGGCGCCTTGGGCGGGAACAGCCGGTCGTCGTGGGCGATCAGGCAGTTGGTCGTCTTGACCACCGGTACCTGCGGGTTGGGCACCAGGAAGCCCATCATCGGGCCACCCATCAGAATGCCGTCGGTGTCCGGGTGCGGCTGGGCGAGGGCGAGCAGTTCGCCCATCGGTGTGCCGATCAGCACTTCGTAATTGCGCGGTGCGTGGACATTGCCGGTGATGGTCAGGATGCGCGAGATCAGCGGCTCGCCGTGGGCGACGGCACGCCAGGCGCTGTAGGCCGTGCCGACATTGAAGACCTGAACGCCCATGTCGGCGGTCGAGCGCATCGAGCCGGGAACTTCCTTGCCGGTCAGCACGCGGATCAGTTGCTTGGCGCCGCCGGCCGGGTAAAGCGTCGGCACGGCAACGACGGAAAACGGCTCGTTCTGGGCGTCGACCGCAGCCTGCATGGCGGCGATGGCTTCCGGCTTGTTGTCCTCGATGCCGATCAGCACCCTTTTCGGTTGCAGCAGGTCGCGGAAAACGGCAATGCCGCGCACGACTTCATCGGCGCGTTCGCGCATGAGCAGGTCGTCGCAGGTGATGAAAGGTTCGCACTCGGCGCCGTTGATGATCAACTCATCCATCGCCACGCCCTTGGACGGCGTCAGCTTGCCGTGGGCCGGGAAGCCGGCGCCGCCGAGGCCGACGATGCCGCATTGCTGCAGGTGATGGAAAACGTCAGCCGGCGCTGCCGCCTTGTGATCGATGGGTGTGCGGGTGATCCACTCGTCCTTGCCGTCGGGTTCGATGACCACACACAGCGAGTCGAGGCCGGACGGATGGGGGCGGACATGCATCGCTACCTCGAGCACGGTGCCCGAGGTCGGTGCATGAACGGCGGCGGAAATCCAGCCGTCAGCCTCGCCGATTTTCTGGCCCTTGAGAACATGATCGCCGGCTGCGACGATTGGCTGCGGCGTGCCGCCGATGCTCTGGTGCAAGGGCACGACCAGACGCGATGGCATCGGTGCCTGGGCAATGGGCAGATGGTTCGATTGCAGCTTGTTGCTCGGTGGCTTGACGCCACCCTTGAACTTGAACAGATTCATCAGCATCAGGCAGCTTCCTTCATCGGCGCGGCCTTGTCAGTCGTTTCAACCCTCATCTCGACGACCGGATACTTCCACTTCCAGTTGTCGATGGTTTCCTGGATGACTTCCATGTGGATGCATTCGACCGGGCAGGGCGGCAGGCATAGTTCGCAGCCGGTACATTGCTGGCCGATGATGGTGTGCATCTGCTTGGCGGCGCCGACGATGGCATCGACCGGGCAGGCCTGGATGCACAGCGTGCAGCCGATGCAGGTGTTCTCGTCGATGATGGCGACCGACTTCGGTTTTTCCTCGGCATCGAGCGGCTTGACTTCGCGTCCGAGAAGGTCGGCGAGGCGCTGCACGCCTTCGGTCCCGCCTGGCGGGCACTTGTTGATTTCTTCGCCATTGACGATGGCTTCGGCATAGGGTTTGCAGCCTGGAAAGCCGCACTGGCCGCACTGGGTCTGTGGCAGGATGGCCTCGATCTTTTCGACCAGCGGGTCGCCCTCGACCTTGAACTTGATGGCGGCGAAACCGAGGGCAGCCCCGAGAACGACAGCCCCGAGGGCCATGATGGCGATGGCGAGAAGAATATCCATTACTGGTACTTGTCCAGGCCGGCGAAGCCCATGAAAGCCAGTGCCATGAGGCCGGCGGTCACCATTGCGATGGCTGCGCCACGGAAATGAATGGGGACGTCGGCCCCTTCGATACGTTCGCGGATACCGGCGAAAAGGATCAAAACCAGCGAGAAACCAAAGGCGCTGCCGGCTCCGAACAGCAGCGATTCGACGAAATTGTAGCCGTTGGCGATATTGAGCAGTGGGACGCCGAGCACGGCGCAGTTGGTGGTGATCAGCGGCAGGTAGATGCCCAGCGTCTGCTGCAGCGTTGGCGAAGTCTTGGCAATGACCATTTCGGTAAGCTGGACAATGGCTGCGATGGTGACGATGAAGGACAGCGTACGCAGGTATTCCAGCCCGAACGGGATCAACAGGTAATGGTCGATGATGTAGCTGGCGCCGGTTGCCATGGTCAGCACAAATGTTGTGGCGGCGCCCATGCCATAGGCGGTTTCCAGTTTCTTGGAAACGCCCATGAAGGGGCAAAGACCGAGGATCTTCACCAGCACGACGTTGTTGACCAGCACCGCGCCGACGAGGATGAATAAGTAGTGGCTCATAAATTGGGCAAACCTGACGCGCGTATTATCGGACTTTGCTGCAGTGCAAACAACCGCGCGCTGCTTGTGGCTTTAGCGGGCCTTCCGCATGACATTGGCCAACGTTTCTGCCACCTCGCTGACCAGATCAGGTCCGCGGTAGATGAAACCGCTGTAGAACTGCACCAGGCTTGCGCCGGCACGGATTTTCTCGGCAGCGTCCTCGCCACCCATGATGCCGCCGACGCCGATGATCGGGAGTTCGCCAGCCAGCGCAACAGACAGTTTTTTCAGCACGGCGGTCGATTTCTCAAAAACTGGCTTACCCGAAAGTCCGCCCGTTTCGGCAGCATTCGGCAAGCCCTCGACGCCGTCGCGCGACAGCGTGGTGTTGGTGGCGATGACGCTGTCGAAACGGTGACGACGCAGCGCGTCGGCGATGGCGGTGATCTGCTCGTCATCAAGATCGGGGGCGATCTTGAGTGCCATCGGCACGTATTTGCCGTGCTGTTCGGCCAGTTGCAGCTGTCTGGCCTTGAGCTGGGACAGCAGGTCGTCGAGCGCCTCGTCCTTTTGCAGTTCGCGCAGGTTCTTGGTGTTGGGCGACGAGATGTTGACCGTGACGTAGCTGGCGTCGTTGTACACCTTGTCGAGGCAGATCAAGTAGTCGTCAGCCGCCTTCTCGATGGGCGTCGTTGCGTTCTTGCCGATGTTGATGCCAAGGATGCCACCCTTTTTGGGGAATTCGGCTGCGCGGACGTTTTCCAGCAGCTTGTCGACCCCGGCATTGTTGAAGCCCATCCGGTTGATGATGCCCTGCGCCTCGGGGATGCGGAACAGGCGTGGCTTCGGGTTGCCATCCTGCGGGTGCGGCGTGATCGTGCCGATTTCGATGAATCCGAAGCCGAGCTTGGCCAAGGCATCGATGTGGTCACCGTTCTTGTCGAGACCGGCAGCCAAACCAACAGGATTCGGGAACTTCAGGCCCATCACATCGACCGGACAGGCGGTGACCTTTTTCGCGACCAGGCAGGAAAAGCCGGCGGCGTTGATGAAATCGATGCCACTCATGCCGATTCCGTGGGCGGTTTCGGCGTCGAGAGCGAAAAAGAACTTGCGGATAAGGGGATAGAGCATAGTGGGCGGCATTTTACCGCAATGCATGCCGCGATTTGGGCTGGCGACGATAGAAAGTGGGTGGCGGTCCTTCTCGCCATGGCAAGGCGGATTAGTGGAATGCATCACAGACGCAATGCTGACAGTCAGCTAACATGCTTTCACTGTAACCGTGCTTTTCGTTTGATCCGATGACCGATCAGCCAGACCTTATCAAAGCAATCAGAGCCGGAAACCTGTCCAGCGTTCATGCTGCGCTCGCTGCCGACCCTGCGCATGAGCGTGCAGGTCCTGACGGTTTGGCCATGGGCATGGCCTGTTTTCTCGGCCAAGCCGATATTGTCAGGGCGTTATTTGCACACGGATTCGTCGTCAATCTGCCGGACAACACGGTGACGACATCGCCGTTGAAAATGGCGATTCGTGGCGGACGAAAAGAGATTGTGCGCCAGTTGATAGAACTGGGCCTCGACCTGCCGGAGGGGGTCCCAACCGGGCTGACGGCACAGGAAATTACGGTTGCCCAGTGGATCGCGTTTCGCGACGGCTTGAGTCCGCTGGATGAGCGGGCCGCCACCCAGTCGTTGGAGCAGGCCGTTGAGGAAATCATCCTTGGTCGGCTAAGCGGCGTCGATACCCAGGTGCTCGAATCGGACATTCAGCGTGCGATGCTGCACGGTGGGTGACGATGGGGCGGGCGGTGTGGTCGCCATATCAGCGCTTTACTCGTGTTAACGCAGTGTGCCCCCGGGGTGGGTGAGTCAGTTCCGGAAACAAACTGTAACGACTGTTTTTTCCGGTAAGGCTAAACTGGCGGTCATGCGATTTTTACCCGGTTTCTTCCTGTTGACCGCAGCAGTCCTGCCGGCGTGGGCTGGCGGGCTCGATGATCCATTTTCAACGGACGCCATGGCACCGCTCAAGGTGTCGCCCAGCCTGGCCGGGCGGGTCGGCGAAGCGCCCTGTGCCACCGCGATGCCGGCAACGGCGCTGACAGCCCTGGATGCTGTGGACCTGGCGCTGTGCAACCACCCGCAAACGCGTGAAGTGTGGGCCTCGGCGCGGGTGCAGGCGGCGCTGGTCGGTGTTGCCAAGGCGGGCTGGTTGCCGAATCTTGATGGCAGCGCCAACGTCACACGTTTTCAGTATGACGACGGTTCGTTCAATCGGCGCTCCGCCGCACTCACGCTCTCCTTGCTGCTGCTCGATTTCGGCCAGCGCTCTGCCAATGTCGAGAATGCGCAGCAGTTGCTCAATGCGGCTGCGGCGACGCAGGACGCGATGGTCCAGTCGCTGTTTCTCGCCGCGTTGCAGACTTACTACTCGGCGCAGGCGACGCAGGCGGCTGTGGTTTCGGCAACGGAGGCCGAGCGTTCGGCGCGCGAGAGCTATCAGGCTGCTGACGCTCGCTACGGCGTTGGTGTCGCGACGCCGGCGGACCGCCTGCAGGCGCAGACCGCGCTGTCGCAGGCGACGCTGAATCGCATCCGGGCAGAGGGTGAGGCGCGTAACGCCTTGGGAGCCCTGGCCAATGCCCTCGGTTTTGCCGCACAACAGCCGATTGTGCTGGCCGCCATGCCGGCAATGCCGCCAGAACTGGCTTTCCAGAAGGAAATCGATGCACTGATCGCCGAGGCGCTGGTGCGGCGGCCTGACCTCAAGGCGGCCGAGGCCCAGCTCAAGGCAGCCGAGGCCAGCGTCGATCTGGCCCGCGCCCAGGGCAGGCCGACCGTATCGTTGGCGGCCGGGCCAAGCTGGCAGAACAGTGCTGGCGTCGTCACGCAAGGTGGCAGCATTGGCCTGACGCTCAACGTGCCGCTTTTTAGTGGTTTCGACACCACTTACCGCGTGCGCTCAGCCGCGGCGCAGGCCGATGTGCGTGCCGCACAGCGCGACCGCATCAAAAACCAGATTGCCCTCGACGTCTGGCGGGCCTACCAGAGCCTGACGACGGCGACGCAAAGCCTGAAGACGGCAGCCGATCTGGTGGCCAGCGCCGAGCAGTCGGAGCGCGTGGCGCTCGGCCGTTACAAGGCTGGCGTTGGTACCGTGCTTGATCTGCTGTCGGCGCAGAGCGCGCTGGCCAGCGCCCGCCTGCAACGCATTCAGGCACAACTCGACTGGAATGTTTATCGCGCCACGCTGGCTCAGTCCATGGGCGCGCTCGATTACACGCTGCTGCAACCGGCGGCGGAGGGAACACGATGAAATCCATAGGCAAGATTCTGCTCGGCGTCACCGTGATCGCCGGCCTGATCGGCGGCGGTGTCTGGTACAGCAAGCAGCGCGCGGCGCAGAACCCGGAAACCCGCTACAAGCTGGCGGTGGTGGAGAAGGGCGACGTTACGCAGACTGTCTCGGCCAACGGCACGCTGAACCCGGTGGTGCTGATCAGCGTCGGCACGCAGGTGTCGGGCACGGTGCGCAAGCTCTACGTCGATTTCAACGACAAGGTGAAAAAGGGCCAGCCGCTGCTCGAACTCGACGACGCGCTGGTTTCGGCCACCGAGCGGCAGAGTGCGGCGAACGTGGTTAACGCCCAGGCGACGCTGGAACTGGCGCAGGCCAACGAGGCGCGCATGAAGTTGCTGCTCAAGCAGGAATACGTCTCGAAACAGGAATACGACCAGTCCAGCCAGGCGCTGAAATCGGCCCGGGCGCAACTGGCGCTGGCCCGGGCGCAGAACGAGCGCGACCGGGCCAACCTCAATTTCACGGTGATCCGCTCCCCGGTCGATGGCGTGGTCATCGACCGCGTGGTCGATCTGGGTCAGACGGTGGCGGCCAGCTTCCAGACGCCGACGCTGATCAAGATTGCCCAGGATCTTTCCGAAATGCGCATCGACACGAGCTTCGCCGAGGCCGACATCGGCAACATCCGCGAAGGCCAGAAGGCGCGCTTCACGGTCGATGCCTTCCCCAGCCGCAGTTTCGTGGGCGAGGTGCAGCAGATTCGCCTGAACCCGACCAACCAGCAGAATGTGGTGACCTACAACGTGCGCATCAACGTCGCCAACCCGGAGCAGGTGCTGCTGCCGGGCATGACGGCCTACGTCAATATCGGCGTGCAGAAACGCGAGGGCGTGCTGCTCGTACCGAATGCCGCGCTTCGTTTCAAGCCGGCCGAGGCGGGCGACAAGAAGCCGGAAAACGGGCAAAAATCGCCGTCGACCGCAGGAGCCTCCAGCGCAGCTCCGGGCATGGGCGCCGGGGCCGATGGCGGTGGTGCCAAGGCCGGCGCCGGCAAGGGCAAGAAGCGCGATGGCCAGAGCGGTACGCTGCATGTTCTGGCCGGTGATGAGCTGAAGCCGGTCAGCGTCCAGCTTGGCATCACCGACAACCGGAACACCGAGATCGTCGGTGGCGAGCTGAAGGAGGGCGAGCGCATCGTCACCGGCGAGAACGGCGGCGCCACACCGGGCAAGCCGTCCAGCGTCGGCATGCGGATGTTCTGATGGCTCAGTTGGCAAATGAACCGGTTATCCAGTCGGTCATTCGCGTGGCTGGCCTGGGCAAATCCTATGAAACGGCAGCCGGGCTTTTCCCGGCGCTGAAGGGCGTCAACCTGGAGATTCGGGCGGGTGAGTTCATCGCCATCATGGGCCCGTCCGGCTCGGGAAAGTCGACCTTCATGAACCTGCTCGGCTGCCTCGATACGCCGACCATGGGCGATTTTTTCCTGGCCGGATCGAACGTCGCGCACATGGACAAGGACGCCCTGGCCATCCTGCGCAATCGCACGCTGGGCTTCGTTTTTCAGGGCTTCAACCTGTTGCCGCGCATGAGTTTGCAGGACAACGTCGCCCTGCCGCTGGTTTATGCCGGCGTGGACAAGGAAACGCGGCGGGCCAAGGCGCGGGCCATGCTCGACAAGGTGGGGCTGGGCAAATACGCCGAGTCCCTGCCCAACCGGATTTCCGGCGGACAGCAGCAGCGCGTGGCGATTGCCCGGGCGCTGGTCAATTCGCCTCGCCTGATCCTCGCCGACGAGCCGACCGGCAACCTCGACAGCCACACCAGCGAGGAAATCATGCGGCTGTTCGAGGAGCTCAACGCCGAGGGCATCACCATCGTGCTCGTCACGCACGAGCCGGACATCGCGGCGCATGCCAAGCGGCAGGTCAAGTTTTTGGACGGCCAGATCGTCAGCGATCATCTGACTGAGCAGGCGACGGCATGAGCGCGAGCATTTCAATTTTGGCCGTTTTTTCCGGTCGACCGTGGCAAGCCGAAAAACCCCGTCTGCGTGAGGTTTCGCCATGCTGAAAGCCATGCTCGGCGAAGCCTGGCTGGCCATGGGCGCCAACCGCCTGCGCACGGCACTGACGATGCTTGGCATGGTCATCGGCGTTGGTGCCGTGGTCATCATGATGGCCATCGGGCAGGGCGCGCAGTATGCCGTGCAGCAAACCATCAGCACGATGGGTTCCAACCTGTTCATCGTCCTCTCCGGCTCCTTCACGGCGGCCGGCGTGCGCAGCGGTTCGGCCGGGGCGCCGTCGCTCAATGTCGCCGATGCCGATTCGATTGCCGAGCTGGATGGTGTGGTGCACGTTGCGCCGACCCACCAGGGCCGGCGGCAGCTGGTCTACGGCTCGCAAAACTGGAGTGCCAACGTCGTCGGCACGACGCCGGAATACCTCGACGCACGGGCGTGGACCATCGCCAGCGGTGCCGCCTTCGGCGATTCCGACGTCCGTTCGGCGACCCGCGTCGCGCTGCTCGGCAAGACCACCGCGCAAAACCTGTTCGGCGACGAAGACCCGGTCGGCAAGACCATGCGTATCCAGCAGAATCCGTTCATCGTCATTGGCGTTCTTGGCAGCAAGGGCCAGAACCTCGACGGCAACGACCAGGACGACACGGTGATCATTCCGCTGAGCACCGCCCAGCGTAAGGTGTTTGGAACGCCTTTCCTCGGTTCGGTGCGCATGATCATGGTCCAGGCTGACTCCGCCGAGGGAATGCCCAAGGTCATGGACAGCGTGACCAGTCTGCTCCGCCAGCGTCACCGCCTGCGCGAAGGCATGCCCGACGATTTCTTCATGCGCAACCTCTCGGCGGCGGCTGAGTCCGAAGCGGAAACGACGCGTACGATGTCCATCCTGCTCGGCGCCATCGCCTCGATCTCGCTGCTCGTCGGCGGCATCGGCATCATGAACATCATGCTCGTTTCGGTCACCGAGCGGACGCGCGAAATCGGCATCCGCATGGCCATCGGCGCCCGGCAGAAGGACATCCTCAGCCAGTTTTTACTGGAGGCCGTGATGATTTCCTTCGCCGGCTGCCTGCTCGGCCTGCTCATCGGACTGGGCGTCGCGCTCGGCATCAACTTCTTCACCGGCATGGTCATCGTCGTCTCGGGCAGCGCGGCGATCATCGCCTTTGCCGTGGCGGCCGGCGTCGGCATCTTCTTCGGCTGGTATCCGGCGCAGAAGGCGGCGCGGCTCGACCCGATCGAGGCCTTGCGCTACCAATGAAAGCGACTCGTCGCCAATTCCTCATCGCGGCCGGCCTGCTGCCACTGGTCAGGCCGTTGCGCGCTGCCGGCGAGCGGGTCGTCATTGTCGGTGGCGGCTGGGGGGGGCTGTCGGCTGCCAGCCATCTTCGCCGGCTGGCCCCGGAGATCGACGTCACGCTTGTCGACCGTCAGACTGCATTCGCATCGTTCGCGCTGAGTAACCGCTGGCTGGTAGATCACGGCGCCAGCAACATCGAAACGCGTGACTACGCCGCAGTCGCCGCCAACTGGGGCTATCGTTTCGTTCAAGCGAGCGTGGACAGCATTGATCGCGCGCAGCGCACGGTGACAACCAGCACCGGTCGGCTGCCATACGACTGGCTGATCCTGGCGCCAGGCATTCGGGAAAACTACGCTGCCTGGCAGGTCGATGATCCGAAAGCAGTGGCCGACCTGCGCCAGCGGCATTCCGGCGCCATGCTCAACGCCGCCGAGCTGCCTGCGCTCAAGAAACGCCTGGCCGGTTTCAAGGGTGGTGACATGCTCATGACCATTCCGCCGGCACCTTACCGTTGCCCGCCGGCGCCCTACGAGAGGGCGATGCTCATCGCGTGGTGGCTCAAGACGCAGAAAATTCCCGGCAAGCTGGTCATCATCGACCCCAATCCAATGATGCCGGCCTTCAGGTCCATATTGCTCGACCGCTTCAAGGCGCAAATTACCTACCTCGATCACGCCAGTGTTCGTCAGGTCGATGCGGCGCGCAAGACGGTAACGACCGATACCGATGACATCCGTTTCGACGAGGCCTTGATCTGTCCACCGCAGGAAGCGGCCGATCTGCTCTGGCAGGCCGGGCTTATTCGTCGCGATGATGGGGGGAATGCGACCGGCTGGGCGGATCAGGGGGGACTCGGGTTCCGTAGTGTGGCTGACGAACGCGTTTTCATCATCGGCGACGCTGCCGGGCTGGTGTCGCCGCTGTTCGGCCATTACCCGAAGACCGGACATGTCGCCAATCGCATGGGCGCGATCGTCGCCCGCCAGATCGCCGCCAGCGTTTCCGGCAAAACCTTCCCGGCACTCTTGCCGGAAAGCGTCTGCCATGTGGTGAGCAGCGTCGAACCGCTCGAATACACCCGCATCGACACCAGCTACCGTCAGCGCGGCGACGGATTCCTGATGCAGCAGGTCAAACAGACCCGCGAACCCAATCCGGCCGGCGAGGATGTCGCCTGGGCCGAGGCCATGTACCGCGACTTTCTGCGACCCTGACAGCCAGGGCGGTATTGGGCGTTTTCAGTGCAGCAGCTTCGATTCGAAGATGGATTCGGCTTGGTCTGGAAAATGGTATTGGGCAAACACGCGCCGCAGTTCAGCCGACTTGAGGCCGGGATTGGCCATGAAGCTGATGCCGATGCGGTCGCCCTGTTTGACCAGCGTCGTGAAGGCGAAGTGCCATTCACGGGCTTCTTCGAGGCGCTCGATGACTTCGCGCTCCTTGCTGATGGCGACACCAGCGCTCTTGAGCGACTCGATGAACAGTGTCGATTCGGTATTCGGGTTGTGGATCATGATCTCTCCGCAGGGTTTGTCGTGCTGTATCTGCTTAACGATCATGCTGCCGTTTGCGATGACGTCCATCGTGTAGCAGCGTGTAACGCTGCAATTGCGCTTCATGACAGCGCCGTGGTTCCGATGGTGTTGCGGACTCAGTCCTCTTCCTCGTAGCCGTGCTCTGCTTCGAGTTCTTCGGTAAATTGGCGTGTCAGTTCGGCCCGGCCTTTCTGCGTTTCGATGCGCTGGAGCAGTCGCTCGAAGGCGTCGTCATCGATGTCGCCAGAGGCACGATTGACCGACAGGACATATACCAGGAACTCGATGTTCTCGAGATCCTCGTCGTTGCCCGGGGCGTTGCCCAGCGCCGAGGCGAGGGCGTTTGCCAGCGAGTTGGCCTGGCCTTTCGGCAGTTTGGGCGCGATGTCGCGATGAGCGGCTTGCACGATCCTGATCATGTCGGGGTGGTTTTCGGGGAGCGTCTGTTCCATGGCGCAAGCTCTTCAGGTGGCGGGGGCAACAGTTTCAGCCTAATCCGCCTGCGCAGCAAGAGCGGACGGCACGCAGCGAAACGAGCGGGATGGCGGTCGGTATAATGCCGGCCTTAACTTCTGGTCGGGCAACAGCATGAGTGACGAAATCAATTATCAGAACAACCCGCTGCATGGGCTCAGTTTGAAAAACCTGCTTATTGAGATCGTCGATCACTACAGCTTTGAGATTCTGTTTGCCTATCTGAACATCAACTGCTTCAACAACAACCCGAGCATCGAGTCCGCCGTCAAATTCCTCAAAAAGACCGATTGGGCGCGGGAGAAGGTTGAAGCCTTCTACCTGTACAAGTTCAAGAGCCTGCCTCGGGCATCGGACGAGCAGTTTGAGCTCCCGCCCCGGGACCGCATCGTGCCGCCGAACCAGATACCGGGACCGCCCGCCGAATTGAGCTTGGAAGATGCCGATCGATTGCGGGAAAAGCGCGCCCGGAAAGCGGCCCGGCACGACCAGGAAAAAAGCCAGCGCACCGCGTCAGCCAAGAGAACCTCGAACGTTTCCAAACCCATCGTCAGCAGCGACACCGACCCCGACCCCTGGGCCAAGTGGAGAAAGTAACTCCGGCTCGACAGGAATCCTCAGTTCAAAGTTGGAAACCCGTCAATTTTGGACGGGCCTTCAGTGGCGGGCGAAACGGGACGGCTTGCCCTTGCGGTCAACCAGAAATGTTTCGAAAAATTCGCGGCGGACGGTCTGCTCGACGCCTTCCTTGTCCAGCATCGTGCAGGCCGTTTCGCAAGTCGGGTTCGAGAATTCCCGGCCGGGGGCGCCCTGAGGCAGACCGGGAACGGCGAGACCGAGTGCAGGCGGTTTCTCGATCAGCAGTTGCTTTATGTCTTCGGCCGGCACATGGCCTTCGACGAAATAGCCGGCGACCAGCGCGCTGGGCACCGACTCCATGTCCTTCGGCACTTTCAGGCGGCGTTTTAGCGCGTCCATGTCAGCCGTCGCCGTCACTTTGACCGGAAAACCGTTCTGGCGCAGATGCTCAGCCCATTCAATACAGGTCAGGCATACCGGCGGTGTGAAGACTTCAACGGAAGGTAAATGTACTGCCGTTTCGGCGTTGGCATTTCCCGCGATCAGTACAAAGAGCAGGGCTGAGGCTCTCAGCATGGCTTGCCGGCCTTGCAGCCCTTGAGTACCCACAGCGAGAGGACGCCGGCGGCTTCGTCGGCCTTGACCTTGCGGGCCATCGAGCCCGCATCGCGGCCGTTGTCGGTCTTGGCGCTAGGGTCGGCGCCAGCCTCCAGAAGTATCTGGACATTTTTCGCCCGGCTCGAATAGGCGGCCATATGCAGCGGCGTGGCGCCCTCGTTGTCGCGGGCCATGACATTGGCGCCGGCGGCAATGAGCGCCTGCATGGCCGTGGTGTCCGGGTTGGTGGCGGCAAGGTGCAGGGGTGTCGAGCCCTGCGCAGTGCGTGCTTCACGCTGTTTCGGGTCAGCCTTGAGCAGGCGGCGAACGTCGTCGCCATTGCTGGCGCGAGCGGCGTCGTGGATAGGCTGGTCGTAGCTCTGGACTTCGGCGGTGGCCGGGAAGGCAAGGTTGGCCAGGAAGATGAGCGGGAGCAGACGTTTCATTCGGGCATCCTGAAAAGGTTGGTCGGGCGATTGTTGCTACTTGTACCTCAGACAACCTTGATCTGCGCTAGTTTCAGTTTTTGCTGATGGAGAGGCCGCATGCCACCAATGAAAACGCCCTGCCTGGAAGGGCAGGGCGTCGATCGTTCTGGAAGTCGCTCAGATAACCAGTTGGGTACCCAGTTCGACCACGCGGTTGGTCGGAATGTGGAAGAAGTCGCTGGCGCTGGTCGCATTTTTCGACATTATGGCGAATAGCCGGGCACGAATCGGCAGCATGCCGCGGGACATCGAGGGGACAATGGTTTCGCGCGACAGGTAGAAGGTTGTCTCCATCATGTCGAAGCTTTCGCCGAAGCGCTGGCACTGCTCAAGTGCGCCGGGGACATCCGGGCTTTCCATGAAGCCGTAGCGGATGATCAGGCGCTTGAAGCCTTTCTTCATGTCGTGCAGGTAGATGCGATCCAGGTCGTTTACATGCGGCGTCGGCATGGTCTGCACGGTGACCAGCACGACCCGTTCATGCAGCACCTGGTTGTGCTTGAGGTTGTGGAGAAGTGCCGGCGGCACGCCATCCTTGGCGCTGGTCATGAAGATGGCCGTGCCGTAGACGCGGTGTACGCCGTCGATGGATTCAATGAAGTCGTCCATCGGAATGCTGTGCTTGGCCATTTCCTCGGAGACCATGCTGCGGCCCCGGCGCCAGGTGGTCAGTACGGTGAAGGAAACCAGGCCGATGACCAGCGGGAACCAGCCACCCTGGGGAATCTTGATGGCATTGGCGGCAAAGAAAGCGATGTCGACGACGAGCAGCGAACCGGCGACGAGCGCGACAAGAAACTTGTTCCACTTCCAGAGCAGGGCCATGACGAAGGCAACGAGGATGGTGTCGATGAGCATCGTGCCGGTGACGGCGATGCCATAGGCGGCGGCTAGATTGGAGGAGTTCTGGAAGCCGACGACGAGCGCGACGACGGCCAGATAGAGCGACCAGTTGGTGAAGGGCACGTAAATCTGGCCTTCTTCCATGCCTGAGGTGTGGATGATCTGCATGCGCGGCAGCAGGCCCATCTGGATCGACTGGCGGGCGACCGAGAAGGCGCCGGAGATCACCGCTTGTGAGGCGATGACGGTAGCGGCGGTGGCCAGTCCCACCATCGGGATCAGTGCCCAGTCGGGGGCGAGGTGGAAGAAGGGGCTGGCGATGGCCCCTGGCTCGACCAGCAACAGCGCGCCCTGGCCAAAATAGTTGAGAACCAGCGCCGGCATGACGAAGCCGAACCAGGCCAGGCGGATCGGGAAGCGGCCGAAGTGGCCCATGTCGGTGTACAGCGCTTCGCCGCCGGTGACGGCCAGCACGACGGAGCCCAGCGCAAGGAAGGCGAGGCCGGGGTGCTCGGCGATGAAAAAGATGGCGAACAGCGGGTTGAGGGCGAGCAGGACGGCCGGGTTGTGGGCAATCTGAAGGATGCCGAGTACGCCCAGAACGGAAAACCAGGCGACCATGACCGGGCCGAAGAGCTTGCCCATGGCGCCTGTGCCGTGTTTCTGGATGGCGAACAGGCCAGTCAGGATGCCCAGCGTGATGGGGATGACATAGGGCTTGAGGTCGGGCGTGATGATTTCCAGGCCTTCGACGGCAGAGAGCACCGAAATGGCGGGGGTGATCATGCTGTCGCCGTAGAAGAGCGCGGCGGCGAAAATGCCGAGCAGCGTGACGATCCACGACAGACGCGGATTCCTGGCTTTTTCGGTAACCAGCGCCAGCAAGGCCAGTGAGCCGCCCTCGCCGCGATTGTCGGCGCGCATGATGATGAGCACGTACTTGAGGGTGACCAACACGACGATGGCCCAGAAGATCAGCGACAGGATGCCGAGAATGCTTTCCGGGGTGACCGGGATCGGGTGGTGGCCGTTGAAGATTTCTTTCAGTGCGTAAAGCGGGCTGGTGCCGATGTCGCCGAAGACGACCCCGATGGCAGCGACCGTAATGGCCGGCAAGGCTTGCTTGTTATGTGACGACATCTGTTCCCCTGTTGCGCCTTGGGCGCTGATATTTGCCTGGCCGCTCTTCTCTGTTGGGAGCGTGCTCTGGCAAGCCCGTCAATCTAGCACTTTGCACCGAGCTTTGGTATAGATGCAGGCATGGTCGGTGGTGTCGCAAGGAGCGAAAAGTGGCAGAAATCAGACGTCATCTGGTGATTGAAGGCAGGGTTCAGGGTGTGGGCTATCGTTGGTCCATGGTTGAGCAGGCAAGGGCGCTCGGCGTCGTTGGCTGGGTGCGCAATCTGGCGGACGGCCGGGTTGAGGCGATGGTCGCCGGCGAGGAAATGGCGGTGATCGATCTCATCGCATGGGCGCGGCGCGGACCGCAAAATGCTATCGTTGAGCGGGTCAATGTTGCGATGGGCGAAGGGGATTTCCGGACCTTCGAGCAAGCGGCGAACGGCTGACGGCGAATGCTACGGTCAACCGGAAAAAATGGCCGAAATTGAAAACGGGAATCTTTGGTGGTACCAGGCCAAAGTCGGCCAATAAGGAGTTTGCTGCCCTCCGTTGAACGGCAATAACGTGCCCTGAAGAGCCGTTCAGATTTTCAGGCCCACAGTCAGCAAAGCAGCGGTTGCGGTGATTGACGGCGTACACCGAGGAACATGGAATAACTGCGTGCCAAGCCAGCCAAATAGGGCATCGGCTTCGAACTCAATTCGCTAATCCCACTTCAAATCAGTTGCCGCCGATTGCCAAGCCGATTGCTGCAAACCCAAAGACAGTTGAGAACAAAAGCTTCGTGGCTTTTTGGATAGCGCCGGAACCCGAAAATCGTTTCGCGAGGCGCGAAGCTGCGAGGGCATAGAGCACATCGAAGGCAAATCCCAGGCCGACCAGGATGGCGCCAAGCGTCAGATACTGCGCTGTCAGGTCGTATTCCGTGTAGATGAACTGCGGCAACAACAGCGCACAAAACATCAACGCTTTCGGGTTGAGTAAATTGGTCATCACCCCACTGCGAATAGCCTCCCAGCCCCTACCGGTAATATTGGCTTCCTCTAATCCCTCTGTCTCGCCGGCTCGCAGCATCTTCCATCCAAGTACCAACAGGTACGTAGCTCCAAACCATCGAACAACATCGAACAAAACGGGATGCGTGTGAAACAGCGCTGCCAAGCCAAGAGCGGATAGCGTGACATGGACTGTTCTTGAAATGGCCAGTCCTATAGCGGCCATCAAGCCGTTCCTTGGCCCTCGGAATGCTGATGTAGAGATAACCAATGCCATGTCAGGCCCAGGCAGAAGATAGACCGCAGTCAGCGCTGTGACAAAGACCAAAAGGTCGGGCAATGCAATCATCGAAGTGCTCGTGAGGCGGTATTCGGAAGGAATATGTTCCCATGTGACGCCCGAAATTTTGCTGCCATTTCTTCAACAAATATCCTAAAATTTGGTGGATTCTTTCTGTTGAATACATTTTTCGAGATGAATCCACTTCTTGATCAGCTTGATCAGACCGACTTGGCAATATTGCGGGAGCTACAAGCCGACGGCCGGCTATCGAATGCCAAGCTGTCCGAGAAACTGGCTCTGAGTGAAACACCCTGCTGGCGACGACTCAAGCGCCTCGAGGCCGATGGATTCATTGAGGGCTATCAAGCCAATCTGAGCCGGAAGAGGCTTGGCTATGGCGTTGTGGCATTCGTCCAGGTCACCTTGGGTAATCATGCCGGTGAAGCACCATTGCAATTTGAGACGCTTGTGGCCAGCATGCCCGAGATTCTGTCTTGCCATAACGTCACGGGTGATTGCGACTACATGCTGCAAATTGTAGCCAGCGACTTGGATGCCTATGGTGTGTTTGTGCGAGACCAACTTCGTAAGTTGCCAGGGGTCACGTCGATTCGGTCAAACCTTTCCCTGCGGGCGGTGAAGTCCTCTACTGCATTACCAGTGTGAGCATGGCAAATGGCATCGGCGGCTTATGGCCGATGCGAGCCGGTCGGTGGCAATGCCGATGCTGCGACTTCGTATTTAAGACTCACAGCATCGTTGGTGCGTCGTCGAGTTCGTTCGGATTGTCGCCGCTGGCCGGGAAGTTTTGTGCGAGCAGGGCCGTGATGCGTTCGATGGCGTCGAGTACGCCGGCCCGGTAATTCCCGGCGGAAAAAGCGGCTTCCATCTGGTGGCAGATCGTTTCCCATTCAGTGTGCGGGACGAGGTCGGAGATGCCTCGGTCGGCGAGGATTTCGACCTGATGGTCGACGAGCTGGATGTAGACGAGGATGCCGTTGGCTTCGCGTGTGGCGGCGACGCCGAGGGTCTGGAAGAGGGTGGTGGCGCGATTGCGGGGGGATTGGTTGTCGAGCAGGGCGCGCAGCGGCAGGGCGCCTTCAATGGCGATGCGGATTTCACCGCGCTGCTTGGTTTCGGAAGCTTTGACCGCGGCGCCGATGGCCGCCAGGTCGTCGGCGCGGAAGGCGCGTCTGGCCCACCAGCCGGGCGATGAGAGGTGTTTGAGCAGGCGTGTCAGCATGGTTTCACCAGTTTCCCGAGGCGCCGCCGCCGCCGAAGCCGCCTCCGCCGCCGGAGAATCCACCGCCGCCCGAGCCGCCGAATCCACCACCAAAGCCGCCTCGGCCGCCGGATGACCAGCCGCCACGGCCGAGGCGGATGAAGGAGAGGGCGAAGGCGAGCAGCGCGGCGCCGCCGGCGAGGCCGAGCGAGGCAAAGACGGTCCACGCCAGCCAGCCGGCAACGCCGGATACGGCGAGCGAGCCGAGCAGGCCGAACATGGAGCGGATGACGCCGGCCATGAAGAAGACGATGAGCAGGAAGGTCAGCGCGTCGCCGGGGTCGGTGCCGCCCTCGGCGGTTTTGACGACGGGCGCCGGCAGCGGCTCGCCGCGGATGACTTTGTCGAGCGTTGCGACGGCGGCTTTGAGGCCGCCGGCGAAGTCGCCCTCGCGAAAGCGTGGCCCCATCTGTTCGGCCACGATGCGTTTGGCGATGGCGTCGGGAATGGCGCCTTCGAGCCCGTAGCCGACTTCGATGCGCATCTTCCGGTCGTTCTTGGCGACGATGATGATCACGCCGTCATCGACGCCCTTGCGACCGATTTTCCAGGCGTCGGCGAGGCGGATGCCGAATTGCTCGATGGCTTCCGGCTGCGTCGTCGGCAGCACAACGATGGCGACTTGCGCACCCTTGTCTTTTTCCAGCGTGGTGAGGCTGGCCGTCAGGCTGGCTTTGTCCTCGGCGGAGAGTATGCCGGTGAGGTCGGTGACGCGTTCGGTCAGCGTCGGCAGCGCCACCTCGCTCGCGCTCCAGCCGAGGATCGGCAAGAGCGCAAAGCAGAGGGTGGCAAGCCAGCGCAGCACGGCGGTTTGTCCGGCTGCTTACTTGGCAGCGGCCGGGCTGTCGAACTTGACGGTCGGCGGGGCTGAGATGGCCTTTTCATCTTCGACCGTGAAGCTGGGTTTCGGCTTGTAGCCCATGACCATGGCCGTCAGGTTGTTGGGGAAGGTGCGTACCGAAATGTTGTAGTCCTTGACCGTCTCGATGTAGCGGTTGCGCGCCACGGTGATGCGGTTTTCGGTGCCTTCGAGCTGCGCCTGCAGGTCGCGGAAATTGGCATCGGCCTTGAGGTTCGGGTAGTTCTCGGCAACCACGAGCAGGCGGGACAGCGCGCCGGAGAGTTCGCCCTGCGCCTTCTGGAACTTGGCGAAGGCGGCTTCGTCATTGACCAGTTCGGGGGTGATCTTCATGCCGGCAACGTTGGCGCGGGCTTCGGTGACGCGGGTCAGCACTTCCTTTTCATGCGCGGCGTAGCCCTGCACGACGGAGACGAGGTTGGGGATCAGGTCGGCACGGCGTTTGTACTGGTTGAGCACCTCGGCCCAGGCGGCGTTGACGTCTTCATCGTTGATCTGGATCTGGTTGTAGCCGCAGCCGGAAAGCAGGGCGGCGACGAGGACGAGGATGGAGTAGAGACGAATGCGCATGAAAGTGGCTCCCGGAAAATGGTTCGCGGACAAGCATACCATCGTGATATTTCACGGTTGGTAAAGTTTGGTCAGGGGCGGTGACTGCTACGGTCAACCCGAAAAAACGGCCAAAAATGAAATCGGCTGCGAAGGCTTCAGGCAGGTTTGCGGCGCAGCAGGTGATTGACGATGAAGCCCAAAACAGCCTCGCCGCGCTGGTTCACAGCCTGATACTTCAGACGGGCGATGCCGCGATCCGGCTTCGAGTTCGACGGCCGCACCTCAAGCACCTCGATCTCGCTGTGCAGCGTATCGCCCGGCCGCACCGGCGCCAGCCAGCGCAACTCGTCGATGCCGGGCGAGCCCATGCTCGATTCGGCGAGGATGCCGGACTGGATGAACAGCCGGAAACAGATGGCCAGGCTCTGGAAACCGCTGGCGATCAGCCCGCCGTAGGGCGACTTGGCCGCTGCCTCGGCATCGAGATGAAAGGCTTGCGGGTCGTAGCGCCAGGCGAAGTCAATGATCTCGGCTTCGGTCAATGTCAGGCCTGGCGAGGTGAAACGCTGGCCGGGAGTGAGGTCGTCGAGGAAGCGGGTATCCATGAATTGGCTCCTTGGTGAACAGGGCGTTTGTTGGTCACACCGGCCTACGCCGGCGAATGTGTCTTCAGCCATTCCTTCAGCGCGCTATCCATCCGCGTCTGCCAACCGTCTCCGCTCGCCCGGAATTGCTCCACGACCTCTTGCGACAGGCGGATGGTGATGCGCTCTTTGGTCACAGCGGCCTTAGGACGACCGCGCAGCTTGGCCTGCAATGCGTCCGGCAGACCGGAGAATCGCACGGACTGTTTGACCATGTCGTCCGTCCATTCCGGGTTTTCTTCGTCAATCAGCTCAGGATTGGGTTTCTTGCTCATACCGTTGTACCTCACGTTTGTTCGCCTTGCGGAAGCTGATGACGCGAATCCCATCGGCGGTTTCAACAAATACCAGTGCATGCAGGCGGCTATCAAGAAATCCCAGGCCACGATAGCGTGTCTCGCCGTAATCGCGCCGATCATCCTGCGCAAAGATCGCCGTCTCGAAATCGAAATCCGCCACCCGCTCGAAACTCAAGCCGCGCAATGCAACGTTAGCGGCGTTTTTCGCGGGGTCGAAGGTGAATCTCATGATTTATTGTATGTACAAAATATGATCTGTCAATCCTCGTCTCACTCCGCCTTCGTCCAAGTGCTTGGCGTGGCTGAGGATGACGAGCATGGCGAGGATTTTCGGGAGGCTGGTGGGGCTGTGACGTTTAGCCAGCGGATTTGGCCTGAGCCAGCTTCTCCAACGAATTGGCTGCCCGCTGAATGGCCGGGCTGTCGAGTACCGGGGCTTTCTTTTCCGGAAGCAACAGCCAGCGCGAATTCTTCGGGTTGATTACCTGCACCATGTTTGGCGTAATCCGGGCGGTACGGTCGATCCACCAACCGGGCAGGGCTAAAACGGCCGTCACCGCGAAGGACTCGCCGGTTTCCTTGCGCAGGTAATTAGCCAGCCAGCGCGCTTGACGCTCGGCCTGCTCGACCGGCTTGGTCTCCTTCCAGCTGCCGAAGTCGAGTGCCTGACCGTCGTACTTCACCTTCGGGCTACCGTTGCCGGCTGGCGGCTTCAAGCGCGACTTGGTTTCGATGGCAAACACCCCGGCCGGCGTGACGACCACATGGTCGATGTTGAAATCACCGCACTGAATGTCATGGATGATGCGGTTGTCGCCGGCCAGCGAGGCGGCTAGTTCCTGGGCGACCGCCTGTTCGGCGCGGATGGCCTGCTTGAGCTGACGGGTCGGGCGCATGTCCTGAATGAGCTGGCGCCCGTAATACAGCCCGATACCGACAATGAACAGCACGAGCAGCGTGTCCATCAATCCCCAGGCACTGAGATCGACTTCGGCGTGCCGGGAGAGAATCAGCATTCCCGCGACCATGCCACTCACCATGGCGCTGGTTATCCGGGTCAGTTGCTTTTCGTAGATCGCTTCGCGCCGGGCCTCCAGGCTTGCCGCCGGCGGGTTGCGCAACTCCGTCGTGATCGCCTCGCGGCGGGCGTCGGCGTCCAGTCGCCGCTTTTGCCAAGTGAGCAGGCCGGCCATGATCAGGACCGGAGAAATACCGAGTAGCAGGATCAGGGCTTTCAGCATTATTTGCTCGCTCCAAAACGGCCGTCGTCGCTCATCCGGGCGCGGCCCAGCGCGACCAGGGTTTCGAGCAGTTGCGGCAGGCGTTTTTTCCATGGCCCCTTGCCGGTGAAGCGTTCGGCGATGGCGGCTCCGTCGAGCGGCAACTGGCTGTCAGCAAGAACCTGCGCGATGGCGGCCACCTGCTCGGGCAGGGTGGGCGGCCAGGGACGTTTTTCGGCGGGTTTGGGGGCGATTGCTGCGGTCGACGGGGAATTGTCGGGCAATTCCATTTTTGCCTGTTTTTCCCGGTTGACCGCGCCCGGTACGAAGTCCCCTTGGGGGATGGAAGATGGGTTCTGGAAGTCGGGGCGGAGCCAGCGGATTTGGCCGGTGGCTTCTTCGCGGCTGCGTTCGGCGTTGAGGGCGACTAGGCGGTCGAGGAGGGTGTCGGTGGCGGTCGGCGCGAGGTCTTGCCAGCCGTAGGCTTCGAGGACGGCGGTGTCGAGTTCGTCGTGGAGCTGGCGGAGGACGGCGACGAGGCCGGTTTCGTGGATGGTTTTGTCCTTTGCGGTGAGCGGTTCGCCGCTGCGCAGTTTGGCCAGCACGTTGTACATGCCCGTCAGCGTCAGGTCCGGGTGGGCGGCCTGCTGGCGCTTGCGGTGGGTGTCGAGTTGTTCGGCGAGGGCGGCGATGCGGGTTTGCTGCTCGGGGCTGGCGGCGGGGAAGGGGAATTTTTCGAAGCAGGTGGTTTTGACGTAGACCGGGCGGTCCTCGAGGGTGCTGCCGGTGGCCAGCGTCCAGGCGATGTGGGCTTGCGAGGAGAGCACGCCGAGGGTGTAGGCGTCGGCCAGTGCGATGCAGACGAGTTTGTTGTCCGGTGCAATGCTGGCGTCGAGGAACTGGAAGGTGCGGTGTTTGGCGGTTTCGACGGTAGCGATGTAGCGGGGCTGGCCGGCGAGTTGTTCGCGCAGCTTCTTGTTCGGTTCGCCGAACACCCACCAATTAACGCGCCGTGATTCGCGTTTGTTCTGGTCGCGTTCCGGTTTGACGCGTTCGAGCACCCATTGGTAGGCCGCCGGGTAGCGGCTGCGCGCTTCGTCGGTGGTCAGGCCGTAGAGATCGATGACCGAGACGCCGCGCGGTGCATCGGTCAGGTCGCGGCCGTTGCGGTAGGGATAAATGCGGTCGCAAGGTTGCAGTTTGGCAACAGCGTCGGGCGGAACGATGAAGCCGGCGCCGAACAGGCAAAAGCCGCGATTGGCCAAGTCTTCATTCGCTCGCAGCGCCTTGGCGCCGACGACATCGGCGCCGATGCTCAGGTCGGCGTGGATGCGGCCGGTTTTTTCGGCGAGTTCGATGTGCACGGCATCGCCGTCGGCGCCGCCTTCGGCAACGACGGTTTGCAGCGTTCCCGGGGCGTCGCCGGGCTGGCCGACGGTCATCGCGATGCGCACGGCGGCGCCGCTGGCGGCGTCGACCCACGGGTGGTCGGGGATGGCCCAGGCCAGTACCAGCGGCGGCTGGGCGCCCAGGTGGTGTTCGAGGACGCGGCGGTTGAAGGTCTGCTTGAGGCTGTTGGTGGTGATGAAGCCGAAGCGCTGGACTTCGCCGCGGCGCGTCAGGTCTGCGGCGTGGTGCCACCAGAACATGACGAAGTCGGCGGATTCGGGTACCAACGGCCAGGCGGCGCGCAGGGCTTCGGTATAGCCGTCCCCCAGCGCCGCCCGCATGGTGCTGGCACCGATGAAGGGCGGGTTGCCGATGACGTAGTCGGCGTCCGGCCAGCTCGCCGGGCGGGGGTTGGCGTAGCGCTCCCGGGGTACCTGGGCGGATTCGTCCGGCACCGGCTCGCCGGTGACGGGGTGGGGCTTGGTGGTCTTGCCATCCCAGCGGGTGAGGGGCACGCCGCGCTCGTCGGTGGCGAAGCTGACGCCGTCGTGGGCGAGGACGGCGTCGCGGCATGCGATATTGCGGAAATCCTTGAGGATGGGGCTGGGGGGCAGGCCGCTGCCGCGGGTGCGGAAGTGCCATTGCAGATACCCGATCCACAGGACCATTTCGGCGATGGCGGCGGCCCGGGGGTTGATCTCCAGGCCCAGGAACTGGTGAGGATCCACGGTGAGGCCCTCGCCTTCCAGGCGCTGCTGGGTGTCGCCGAAGGTGGCGAGGGAATCGAGCACTTCGCCTTCCAGGCGCTTCAGGTGTTCCAGGGTGACGTAGAGGAAGTTGCCGGAGCCGCAGGCCGGGTCCAGCACGCGCACACCGCACAGGCGGTGGTGGTAGTCCCGGACCAGTTGGGCGGCGTCCTTCAACTTGCCTTCGTGGGCCAGGAGCAGGGCGGCGGCTTGGGTGTCCTGCCATTCGGCGCGCAGGGGTTCGATGACGGTGGGCAGCACCAGCCGCTCGACGTAGGCGCGGGGGGTGTAGTGGGCGCCCAGCTTGTGCCGTTCGATCGGGTTCAAGGCGCGCTCCAGGAGCGTCCCGAAGATGGCGGGCTCGACGTCCCGCCACTGGCGTTCCCCCGCCTCGATGAGCAGCGCGAGTTGTTC
>JAEUOG010000080.1 GCA_016790815.1 Dechloromonas sp. | reverse complement strand
CATGATCGCCAACTGGCTGACCGGCCTCGACGACGGCGCCGAAGCCAAGCCGGCCGAAGCCGCGCCGGTTCCGTCGATTTTCCCGGCCAGGCTGCAACTGGCCTTCGACCGCACCGAAATCCTGCGCTACGGCGAGAACTCTCACCAGCAGGCCGCCTTCTACCGCGACACCGTCGCGCTGCCGGGCAGCATCGCCGCCTACACCCAGCTGCAGGGCAAGGAACTGTCCTACAACAACATCGCCGACTCCGATGCCGCCTGGGAATGCGTCAAGGCCTTCGACGCCCCGGCCTGCGTCATCATCAAGCACGCCAACCCGTGCGGCGTCGCCATCGACGGCACCTTGCTTTCTGCCTACGAAAAGGCCTTCCAGACCGACTCGACCTCGGCCTTCGGCGGCATCATCGCTTTCAACGGGGAAGTCGGCATCGACGTGGTCAACGCCATGAACGAGCGCAAACACTTCGTCGAAGTGCTGATCGCCCCGTCCTTTACGGCCGAAGCCAAGGCTGCGCTGTCCTCGAAGCAGAACCTGCGCGTCCTCGTCGTGCCGATTTCCCGCGTATTGAACACGCTCGAATTCAAGCGCGTCGGCGGTGGTCTGCTGGTTCAGACGCCGGACGACTTCACGGCGCAAGCGTCCGGCCTGAAGATCGTCACCAAGGTGCAGCCGACCGCTCAGCAGATCGAAGACCTGCTCTTCGCCGAGCGCGTCGCCAAGTTCGTCAAGTCCAACGCCATCGTCTTCTGCGGCAACGGCATGACGCTGGGCGTCGGCGCCGGCCAGATGAGCCGCGTCGATTCGACCAAAATCGCCAGCATCAAGGCCCAGCACGCCGGTCTCGACCTCAACGGTTCGGTCGTCGCCTCGGATGCCTTCTTCCCGTTTCGTGATGGCGTTGACGTGCTGGCTACCGCCGGTGCCAAGGCAGTCATCCAGCCGGGCGGTTCGATGCGCGACGAGGAAGTCATTGCCGCCGCCGACGAGCATGGCCTGGCCATGGTGTTCACGGGTGCGCGTCATTTCAGGCATTAATTCCAGACGCTGAGACGCCGAGGCGCAGAAACAATCTCTCTGTCGTTTCCTCTGCGTCTCTGCGTCTCTGCGTCTCAGCGTCTCAGCGTCGAAAGGTTCTAAATTCATGAAACTACTGGTAATCGGTTCCGGCGGCCGCGAGCACGCCATGGCCTGGCGTCTGGCCAAGACACCAGGCATGCAGAAGGTGTTCGTAGCCCCGGGCAATGCTGGCACGGCGCGCGAGCTGGAGCTGGAGAACGTCAACATCACCGACCCGGAAGCGCTGGCTGATTTTGCCGAGCAGAACAAGGTTCATCTTACTGTCGTCGGCCCGGAAGCACCGCTGGCGGCTGGTGTGGTCAATATCTTCCGGGCCCGTGGCCTGAAAATTTTTGGCCCGACCAAGGAAGCCGCCCAGCTCGAGTCCTCCAAGGATTTCGCCAAGCGTTTCATGGCGCGCCACAACATCCCGACGGCCGGTTTTGAGACTTTTTCCGAGTCGACCGCAGCACACGCCTACATCGACAAGAAGGGGGCACCGATTGTCATCAAGGCCGATGGACTGGCCGCTGGCAAGGGCGTCGTTGTCGCGATGACGCTGGAAGAAGCTCACGCCGCAATCGACGATATGCTCTCCGGCAACAAGCTGGGTGATGCCGGCGCTCGCGTCGTCATCGAGGACTTCCTCGACGGCGAGGAAGCCAGCTTCATCGTCATGGTCGACGGCAAAAATGTGCTCGCTTTGGCTTCCAGCCAGGACCACAAGCGCATCGGCGACGGCGATACCGGCCCAAACACCGGCGGCATGGGCGCCTATTCGCCCGCCCCGTGCGTCACCCCGGAAGTGCACGCCAAGGCCATGCGCGAGATCATCCTGCCGACCGTGCGCGGCATGGCAGCCGATGGCATTCCCTTCACCGGCTTCCTTTACGCCGGCCTGATGATTGGCAAGGATGGTTCGCTCAAGACGCTGGAATTCAATTGCCGCATGGGCGACCCGGAGACCCAGCCTATCCTGATGCGACTTAAGTCCGATTTCGTCGATCTGCTCGAACACGGCATCGATGGCACGCTGGACCAGGTCGAAGCCGAATGGGATCGTCGCATTGCGCTGGGCGTCGTGCTTGCAGCAGCCAATTACCCGGATACCCCGAAGAAGGGCGATGTCATCCAGGGCCTGCCAGCCGGTAACAGCTTCGGTGAGGACGCCCACGTTTTCCACGCCGGCACCGCCAAACAGGATGGCAAGGTCGTCACCAATGGCGGCCGCGTTCTTTGCGTGACCGCGCTCGGCGAAAACGTAAAGCTGGCCCAAAAGGCCGCTTACGAAGCCGCCCAGCAGATTAGCTGGGACGGCATGCAGTACCGCAAGGACATCGGTTTCCGCGCCATCAACCGCTAGTCGAAACAACCTCGATAACAACGGGCGGCATTGACCGCCCGTTTTTTTACGCCAACGGAGACAAGATGGATACCACCCGCCTCAAGGATTTTTTCACCGGCCTGCAGAGCCGCATCGTCGCCGAGCTGGAGGCCTTCGACGGCCAGCCCTTCCGTACCGACAGCTGGGCGCGCCCGGAAGGTGGCGGCGGCATTTCGCGACTGATTGAGGAAGGCAATTTCTTCGAACGGGGTGGCGTCAATTTCTCGCACGTCACCGGCAAATCCCTGCCCGCTTCGGCCACTGCCGTCCGCCCCCACCTAGCCGGCCGCGCCTGGGAAGCGATGGGCGTTTCGCTCGTGCTCCATCCGCGCAACCCCTACTGCCCGACAGCACACATGAACGTGCGCTGCTTTGTCGCCAGCCAGCCAGGTGAAGAAGATGTGTTCTGGTTTGGCGGCGGCATGGACATGACGCCTTACTACGGTCAAAAGGAGGATGTCGCACACTTCCATGAGACCTGCAAGGAGGCGCTGACACCGTTCGGCGAAGAGGTCTATCCGAAATACAAGAAATGGTGTGACGACTACTTCTTCCTCAAGCACCGCAACGAACCCCGCGGCGTTGGCGGTGTCTTCTTCGACGACCTCAACGAGGGCGGTTTCGAACGCTGTTTCGACCTGACCCAGGCCGTCGGCAAGGCGTTCACCAAAGCCTACCTGCCGGCATTGGCCAAACGTCGCGATGCACCCTACGGCGAGCGCGAGCGCGATTTCCAGGCTTACCGCCGGGGTCGTTACGTCGAGTTCAATCTGGTCTGGGACCGCGGCACGCTGTTCGGCCTGCAATCGGGCGGTCGCACTGAATCAATCCTGATGTCGATGCCGCCGATCGTGAAATGGCGCTACGACTGGCAGCCGGAAGCCGGCACACCGGAAGCCGAACTCTACGAAGTGTTCCTCAAGCCGCAGGAGTGGGCTTAAGCCAACTCCCGAAAAGCGCTAGCGGGAATCAAGTAGCGCGCTGGCGCGGTAATGCTTGTTCGCCTCTTCGGGGCGCTCCAGATGATCGAAGAGTCGGGCCAGTTCGAGGTGGGCCTGCTGCGAAGGCGCCACGGACAGCGACGCCTCAAGATAACTCTGGGCCTTGCCCCACAGTCGCTGACGCAGGCACATGCGGCCCAGCGCCTTGAGCAGGCGGGCGTCATCCGGGTGCCGACGCAACCAGGCCTCGGCCTTGGCAATGCGTGCGGTCTGCTCGCTGTTGGTCAGGCGGCCGTAAATCGCCACGAGCTCCGGTTGCCACTCTTCGTTGCTGACAGTATCGAGTACCGATTCGATCAGTTTCTGCGCCTCGGCCTCGGCCGCCAGCCCAACCAGCGCCCGCGCTGCAGCAAGGACAACGCGGCGCCCCCGTTCGTCTGCGGGCACGGTGCGCAGATAGGCCGTCAGCTTGCCCTGATCGGCGACGCGTTTGGCGATATTGCCAAGATGGGCTTGTGTGCGGATTTCGCGGACCACTTCAGCCGGCAAAGCATCGCGTTTAACGAGCTGACGAGCCAATTTGAGCACACCATCCCAGTCGCCGACGCCCTGACGGGCTCGCAACTCAAGCCGTAGCGCGGCGATATGGCGGCCCTGCTTGCCCTGCAACTTCTCGAGCGCGGCGAGCGCCTCGTCGAAACGACGCGCCTCGTTGGCCATTTCGGCATCGAGCATGAGCGTTGCCGCTTCGGTACGCGGGTCATCAGTTTTGGCATGTTCCAGCCAGTATTGCTGCTTTTCCGGTTCGCGCATGCGCTGGGCTGCACGGGCGGCGATCAGGGCAGAAAGACCAGGCGCAGTACCGGCACCATGCGCCTCGGAAGCCTTTTTCAGGGCCTGCCCGAAACGGCCTTCAAAGAGCAGACGGACGGCATCCTGAAAGACCAGTCCGGCGCTATCACGCTGGCGTTGAACCTGATACTCGCGAACGCGTTTGGGCAGGCCGAAGGTGATTGCCAAGGCACGCGTCGCTGCGTAGAGCACGAAGAAGACGGCAAGGAGGGCGATGATGAAGAGGTTGAGCGACACCTCGGCGCGCCATGGCGGGACAACCAGCAGGACGTAACCGTCGTTGGTACGCCCTCCTAGCGCAACGGCCACGGCCAGTCCGCTCAGGACCAACACCCAAAACAGCCCCCTCACCGCTTTTCCTTGGCCGGACGCAGATTACGCAAGGCAGTCAGGCTATCGTTGAGGTTCGGCAATTCGACATTGATCTCGGTCGTCGTCATCTGCGCCAGGGTGGCCAACGCTGTCTGGACAGACTTGTCGCCGGCCTCGAAATGGCGGGTCAGCATGTCGTGTGCAACCTTCAGCTCATTGCGGAAGGTCCATTGGTCATGCGCAAACAAGGCAAGTCGGGCATTGAGCACCCGCAGCTTGAGATTTTCACGGAGCAGATAACCCTGACCCGGTGCCAGCAGGGCCACATCTTCGCGGTCGAAACGCTGGATGCGGATCAGTCCCTTCATTTCCTGCCATACCGCTCCGCCAGTACGCTGCCACCACGACTGCGATACAGGTGCTTTTTCATTTTCAGGCGTTTTTTCCGGTCGACCGTGGGAAAGGAGGGGCATCTTGTCAACGCCGAGCAGCACTTGCTCCAGACGCAGGCTGATGCCCGGCGTATCAACGAATGGCAGGGCATTGAGACGCGCCAGATCCTTGGCCAGGGCTTTGCGCAGGGACATGTGAGCCGGGCGATCAAGGCGAGCCAGCTGGGCATCGGCAGTCTGCAGCGCCAGCGCGGCGACCGGCAGGTTGCCGGCCAGTTGCAGTTGCTGCCCGGCCAAAACGATCGCCTGCTCGACCTCGATCAGTGCCAGCTCTTCGCGGCTGCGCGCGATGTCCTGATACAGCGCCTGCAGGGTCGCCGACTGGGCCTGGAATTCGGCGATCTTGCCATCGACGGCGCCGAGCCGGGCCTGCAAGGCTTCGACCTGCTCGCGTGACTGTTTCTGGGCGCCACGATCTTCTTTGTTGCCGGTATCGAACTCCGCCAGCTTCTGGCTGACTTGCTGCTGGACATCGACCAGCTTCTGGCGTGTTTCGAACCACTGCCAGCCGGCCAGCGCCAGCGCAGCAATAGCCACGAACAGCCACGGGCTGGCCCGTTTGGCGCGCGGCGCCGGGAGGTAGGTCATGGTCGACGGGGAGGAATTTTCGTTTTCGGGCATCATGCCGGCCAATTATAAGCAACTAAGCCGGCGAGGATGCCGGCGTCGGCTGCATCGGTGAGGAGAATGTTGCTTAAACCCAAAGCCCGGGCGTTTTCCGCGATGCGGGCGTGGGGCACGAAGAGCGGCGTGTGCTGCAGAAAGCTGCGGCCCTCAGCGTCGAGCAAATCGACCAGATAACGCAGCCCTTCGCTGCTCGACACGCTCAGTGCATCGAGTTTCCCAGCCCGCCAGGCCGTCATGAGCGGCGCCACACCGTTCGATGGCCCGGAACGCCGGTAGCAGGTGATGCAATCGACCGTCGCGCCACGTTCACGCAAGGTATCGGCGAGCAGTTCGCGCCCACCGTCGCCGCGAAAGATGGCGACACGTTTGCCCTTGACGCGGTGAGCGGCCAGTTCCGGCAATTCGAGCAGGCTTTCGGAATCGAAACGCTCAGTCGGTGCAACGCAGCCAGGAACGCCGCGCTCGGCCAGAAATTTCACGGTACCCTGTCCGACCGCAGCGGGAGTCAGTGCTGCCGGCCAGGGGCCTCGCGCCAGCAAAGCTGGCAAAGCATGGTCAGCCGCGTTTGGACTGATGAAAATAGCCAGCGAATACTCGCCCAGGCGCCCGGCGGCCTCAGCCAGTGCCTGCGGATCGGCAGCTGGCGCAATTTCCAGTAGCGGGAAGATCAGCGGCGTGCCGCCAGCGGCCAATATCGCCCCAGCCAGCGGCGCCGCCTGCGCCTGAGGGCGGGTGACAACGATGGTTCGGCCGGCGAGCGGGCCGACGGAGCTCATGCGTTGGTCAGGCGTGACAGGCCAGCTTGGCAAGAATGGCATCGGCACCCTGAGCGCGCAGCGTTTCGGCGAGCTGACGGCCAAGTGCTTCATCCTCGGCTGGGTTGCCGCGCAGTTCGGCGCTGACCACTTCCTTGCCGTCGGCGGTAGCAACAAAGCCGCGTAGCCAGAGTTGGCCGTTCTCGATGATCGCGTAGCCGCCCAGCGGCACCTGACAGGAACCACCGAGGGCGCGGGAGAAGGCGCGTTCGGCCTTGACGCAATGGGCCGTTTCCGGATCGTTGAGCGGAGCGACGACGTCGGCCATGTCGGCCGCGCCATCGATCAGTTCAATGCCGAGCGCACCCTGCCCGGGCGCCGGCAGCGACTGTTCTGCGGTCAACACCGATTTGATTCGATTTTCCATGCCGAGGCGGATCAGGCCGGCGGCAGCCAGGATGATCGCATCGTATTCTCCGGCATCCAGTTTCTTGAGGCGGGTATCGAGATTGCCGCGCAGGCTCTTGATGACGAGTTGCGGGTACTTGGCGCGCAGGATGGATTCGCGACGCAGGCTCGACGTACCGACGATGGCACCGGCCGGCAGATCGTCCAGCGCATTGTATTTGTTCGAAACGAAGGCATCTCGCGGGTTTTCGCGGGCCGAAATGGCCGCCAGCACGAAGCCTTCCGGCATCACCATCGGCACATCCTTCATCGAATGCACGGCGAGGTGAGCCTTGCCCTCCTGCATGGCGACCTCGAGTTCCTTGATGAACAGGCCCTTGCCGCCGATTTCGGCGAGCGGGCGGTCGAGAATCTGATCACCCTTGGTGGTCATGCCGAGAATGACAACCTCGCTACCCGGGTTTAAACTCGACAAGCGATCTCGGACGTGCACCGCCTGCCACATGGCCAGACGGGATTCGCGGGAGGCAATGACAATCTTCGAAGGACGGGACATGAGCAGGCAATGGGCAGGGCTTTTGGGAGGGCTGATTCTAGCATGGCTGGCCGCGCCATCCTTTGCTGCAACCGACCTGCCGGCTGCGCTTGACCTGCGTGCCGAATCGGCCCGGGCGGCAAGGGCCGGCGGTCCGCTCATCGTCATCTACAGTCGTCAGGATTGCAAATACTGCGAAGCGGTCAAACGCGACTACCTGAAACCGCTCGCCGCCAACCCGCGCTTCCGTGACCGCGTATTGATCCGCCAGATCAATCAGGACGGCGACACGCAGGCCCTGACCGATTTCAAAGGCAGCACCTCGACCCATGCCCGCGTTGCCACCGCCGAAAAAGTCAAACTGGTGCCGGTCGTCGCATTTTATGGCCCGGATGGCCGTCAGCTGGCAGCCCCCATCGTCGGCGCCCGGCTACCCGATTTCTACCAGAGCTACCTCGAAGACGCAGTCGATCAATCAGCCCGCGCCCTGAAAAAACCATGAGCGAATCCGTCAAACCACCGGAGCAACGCCCGGAACACCCAGATTTCTGGTGCAAGCGCTTCGGCGAAGGCATCACGCCCTGGGATGCCGGCAAGGTACCTGATGCCTTTGCCGAATTCATCTCCCGCCAACCGGTGCCACTCAGCACACTGATCCCCGGTTGCGGTAGCGCCTGGGAAGCCGCCCATCTGGCGGACATAGGCTGGCCGGTTACCGCCCTGGACTTTTCGCCGGCCGCCATCGAAAAGGCCCGCGAGATTTTGGGGAGTGCTCCGGTCGACCTCGTTTGCGCCGACTTTTTCACCTTCGTTCCGGCCCGACCAATCGGGTTGATCTACGAACGAGCCTTCCTCTGCGCCCTGCCGCGCAAGCTGTGGGACGACTGGGGCAGGCGCATCGCAGAACTGCTGCCGAGCGGCGGCATCCTCGCCGGATTTTTCTTCGTCTGCGACCAGCCCAAAGGTCCGCCCTTCGGGATCCTTCCTGATCAACTGAGTCAGTTGCTGGCGCCCAACTTCACCCAACTCGCTGACAGCCCGGTCACCGATTCCATCCCCGTTTTCGCGGAGCGCGAACGCTGGCAAGTCTGGCAACGGCACTAGCCTGTCAAGCGGGACTACGCACGCAGCACTTCCCACTTTCGATTGCCGTACAATGGTCCCTTACGAATCAAACACCACCCCTCGTCAAGGCGCCATCCCGGAAAATGAATCGTCATTCCAACAGCGGCTTCACCCTGGTCGAACTGATCACCGTCATTATCATCCTGGGCATTATTGCCGCGACCGCACTCCCACGCTTTGTCGATTTGGGCACGGAAGCCGAAAAAGCAGCGGTCGACAGCACCATCGGCGGGTTGATTTCCGCGCGCGCCCTCTGGCTGGCCAAGGCCGCCGTCTGCGGATCGGATTACACAGCCCCTGGCCGGATTTCACTGGCCAGCGTTGTCGGTCTGGATGACCCTACGCCAGCGACCTGCGACGGCGGCAGCCCGCCATACAACATGCGGGGTCACACCTTCGACTCGAAACAGATCAGAGCCAGCCTTATGGCTAATCCCACAGCGGATCTCTTTACCGACAACCTGGACAATGGCAACCAGATACAGTTTCTGACCAAATCCGGAAGAACGGTGACAATCAACCATAACGTTACGACCGGAAACATAACTTACACGGCCTCGCCGGGCTATTGACCGAACCGTGTCCATCCCCGCGATTACCGTTTCGCTGGTCGCCGGGGTTTTGGCAATTACCCTGATCCTCGGTGGCGAAACCGGGTTAGTCGTCCAGTTCCTGCTCGGCAAGTTTGCCTATAGCACCTCCAATGCCGCCAGCCTGACCCTGCTGGGCTTTCTCGTTCTTGCGCAATGGTCCGGAGCACTACGCAAGGCGAGAGTAGACGCCAGATATGCGCTACCCATCATGGGAGGCGCCCTTGTCATCGGACATGGCATCAACCTGTGGCTAACGGTCATTTACCAGCAGGAGTTCCAACTCCCTCTGGGCGTCCATTTCTATCACTGGAAGGATGCCGAAAACTCTTTCTCCGGGCTTCTGCACAGCCATCTCGGCAAGACTGCGATTGCCGCAAGCACCGAAGCGCTTGGCTGGTCTTCACCGGCCTACGACACTGGACGCGTGTTTCTGGCCTGGGTGCCGGCCGCCGCCCCATGGCTGCTGACAGCCGCCTTTGTCATCGCCACCCTCGGCGTGCTGGCGGCGATGCCCACCATCTGGCGACGCCACGACGGGCACGCGGCCGCCATCGCGCTGTATGTATTGAGCTCCCTCGCCTGCCTCAAATCCATGCTGGACGGCGGGCCGCTTGCCCATTCCGTTCCACCGGCCATGGTGGCGCTAACCTGGGTTGCGCTACCGCCGGCGATCCGCGACCGGCACCTCCGGTCGCTGACATGCGTCGCCATTGTTCTCCTAGCCGCCTACCTCTCGTTCTGGATCCAGATCTCGCCTGAGCGGCCCTTTCCGGCCATAGGCTCATTCCTCTTTCCGCTGGCGGCATACATCTGGCTGTGGCTTGCCTACCGCAGACATTCGATACTGTGGCGGGTGCCGCTGGTTGCCTTCATTACCATTTCGCTTGCGCTGGATGCTGCCGACAATCTGGCCCCTTATCTTGACCGACAGTCGAGGGCCTGCATCGCGTTCAAGATTGCTTCGGACCAAGACGTTACCGATGTCATCCCATGCGCGGGCGAGTCTGCCTTCAGTCTGTACCAGCGCCTCGGTGACGATCCGAGAAAGCCAAGTTCGGTAATGATTTCCGAAGGCGGCACAGATGGCCCACGGGTTTTCGTCGGCACGCTGCATGTGATCGAAACCGCCAGCAATCGACTGGAGGCGCCAACGGGGACCGTCTGGCAGGGTATCCGCATGGAAAGCAACCCGGCGGCCTCACGCATCAACTTTCAGGCCGTCGCCAGAGCCGACCTGCCGCCGGTTTTCGTTGCCGAACAGGGCAACGCGATCACGCGCAACAATTATTACGTCTACCTGCATCAACTAAGCGAGGCATTGCGCCGTGCCGGCATGACCGAGTTCATTCTCGTTCCATCAACTGCCTCGAATCCAGCGCTCTAGACGAATTCCGGGCCGCACGATGCGCTGCATCAACGACGCCGACAAACTTCTCACCGGCGCCTTTACAATCTGTTTCAACCGAATGGTCATCAAACACCGACCGAAGACGTTACTTGCTCATGACCAGCACAGAAAGCACAACCATGAAAAGACTCTTTGCCGCAGCTGCGATCGCAACCGCAGCCCTCATTGCTCCGGCCACCGCCCAGGTGTCCGTCAACATCGGCCAGCCCGGCTTCTACGGCCGCATCGATATCGGCGGTTTTCCGCCACCGCCACTGCTCTACCCGCAGCCGAGGATAATCCATCGCGTGCCGGTCTCCCGCCCGCCGCTCTACATGCACGTCCCTCCCGGACATGCCCGGCACTGGGGCAAGTACTGCCATCGCTACGGCGCCTGCGGAGAACGCGTCTATTTCGTTCAGGACAACTGGTATCAGCAGGAATACGCTCCGGTTTACCGTGAGCGGCATGTGCATCGCGAGCATCGTCACGACCACGACTACCGGCGTTACGACCGTCACGACCGCCGCGACCACTATCGTGATGATGACCACCGTCGCGGCCGTGGTGACGATGGTCACCGCCGGGGGCGTGGCCACGATGACTAGGACCTGACCCACCGCCCACCGCCGAGCAGGCAGTGGGCGCCCGGCTGGTTTGGCGTATCATCGGCGGTTCCCCCCAGCAGCCCGCCGAAAAATGAAAACATCCACGCCCCAGACCGTCTATCTCAAAGACTACACGGCTCCCGCCTACCTGATCGACACCGTCGATCTCGACTTCAACATCGAAACCGGCGGCACCACCGTCAGCGCCACGCTGGCCATGCGCCGCAACCCGGCCGTCCCGGCCCAGCCGCTGCTTTTGGACGGCGACGAGCTGAAAACACTCAGTGTCACGGTCAACCGGGAAAAAGTGCCATTTTCGGAAACAGCCAGCACGCTGACCATCGCCGACCTGCCCGACACCTTCACGCTGGAAACCGTCGTCCGCATCGATCCCGACAAGAACACCCGGCTGTCCGGCATGTACCGTTCTGCGGACGGCTATTTCACCCAGTGCGAGGCGCAGGGCTTCCGCCGCATTACCTGGTTCCTGGACCGCCCGGACGTGATGTCGACTTACTCCGTCACACTGCACGCCGACAAGGCCGCCTTCCCCGTGCTGCTTGCCAACGGCAACCCGGTCGCTGCCGGCGATGAGCCCGGCGGCCGCCACTGGGCCAAATGGGCCGACCCTTTCAAGAAGCCGGCCTACCTGTTCGCCCTTGTCGCTGGGAAGCTCGATGTCCTCGAAGACACCTTCCAGACCGCCTCCGGCCGCACGGTTCAACTCGCCATTTACGTCGAACCCGGCAAGCTCGACCAGTGCCCGCACGCCATGGCCGCGCTGCAAAAATCGATGAAGTGGGACGAGGAACGCTTCGGCCTCGAATGCGACCTCGACCATTACATGATCGTCGCCGTCGGCGACTTCAACATGGGCGCGATGGAGAACAAGGGCCTCAACATCTTCAACACCAAGTACGTGCTGGCCCGCCCGGATGTCGCCACCGATGTCGATTTCGAGAACATCGACCGCGTCGTCGCCCACGA
>JAEUOG010000075.1 GCA_016790815.1 Dechloromonas sp. | reverse complement strand
AAACCCGACATCAAGGACGCCGGGTCTTTTTTTGGAGGGTCTGAATCAGGCTGCCTGTATTTCCGGCAAGGCGACCGTATTTCCGGTGCTGAACTGGTAATCCTTGAAGATATGTTCCGCCGACAGGATCTGATAGCTGCCGTCAGGCAGGCGATGCGTCGTATCCTTGAGGCGATAGGTCAGGTGCCCACAAGTCCAGATATCGAAATTGCGCATGTGGGTGCACAGACAGGTCTTGTCCATGACCGAAACCTTGCGCGCACTGGGATGCGCTGCCACTTCGCGGTTGAAGGAGACGATGTAGGCGCACTTGCCGTTGGCGTCGAGCAGATAGCCGTAAGCTTCGCAATTCGGCCGGATGCCGTCGCCGATGCCAGGGCTGCCCTTGATCATGCGCATTGGATAGCCGGTCGGCGAGATCTGGTTGACCTCGATGTCGTCCTCGGTGGCCTTGAAGTATTCCTGCTGAACATCTTCCGGCAGGCCGCATTCGCGGGCAACGGTGAAGCGCGTGGCAACCTGCACCCCGGCGGCGCCGCTTTCGAGGAAGCCGGTGGCATCGCTGCCGGTAAAGATTCCGCCGGCTGCAATTACCGGGATATCGAGCTGTTCGTCGGCCAGGTACTTGATGATTTCAGTGACGATGGTCGCCAGGTCGTACTGCGCCCAGTCCATGCCGAAGCCGAGGTGACCGCCGGCCAGCGGACCTTCGACCACGATGTAGTCGGGCATCCGGTTGGTGCGGGCACTCTTCTTGAGGAAAAGCTGCAGGGCACGCAAGGAAGAGACGATGATGCCGAGCTTGGCATCGCGGAAACGCGGGTGATCCTCGATCAGGCCAAAGGAGCCCAGATGCAGTCCGGCAGCCAGCGTGATGCCGTCGATGCCGGCTCAAGCGCTGCCGTCATGCGGACCCTGAGCGTCTCTTTCGGCGCGTTCATGGTCAGCTTTTCCATGCAGTTGATGAAGATCATGCCTTCACCGCGCTTGCGGGTCATGGTCGCCTCGACGTGCAGTCTGGTGGCTTCCGTAAGGCGCCCGAGATCAAATTTGACCGACGATTTGTCTTCGTTCTTGACGTTGTATTTGTAGAACGCGAGTTTTTCCTTGACGTGCTTGGTATCGTACCGACGATCCGACACGGTGTTGATCATCGCGTCCGATATGTGCCCGACCCCGCCCAGACGAGCGGCCTCCAAGGCCAGATCAGCGCTTGAAATATCCACACCCATGCCGCCGATCATGATTGGTACTAACTCGTGCTTGCCAAGCCGCAAGCGGAAATCGTCCACACGCTTCATCATTGTCCTTATGAATACAGGCCGGTCCCCTCGCTCGCGGCCAAGTGACGGATTTTACGCCAATGTTAATGCCGATGCGTGACGAGCCGGGGATAAATCAAGTTTCGCAATGCCGAGTGTCGCTAAACTGGCCACTTTGATCGACTCACTGACAATAGGTTCACATGCGTTTCTCGAATCACACTTTTTGGCTGGTTGGCTTCCGACCATTTTTCACCCTGGCCTGCCTGGCCGGTATGATCCTGCCGGTCGCCTGGGCATTGGTTTTCGGTAGCACCATTGAAGCACCGACAGCCGCGTTCACCTCAGTCCAGTGGCACGCCCATGAAATGTTCTTCGGCTTCGGCTGGGCGGTGCTTGGCGGCTTCCTGCTGACCTCGACCAAAAACTGGGTCAACATCCGCGGCTACCACGGCCCGGCGCTCATGCTGCTGGCTGCTGCCTGGATCATCGAACGTCTCGGCATGGCTTTTGGCGGAAGCTGGCCGAAGATCCTTTTCCTGCTGACCAACAATCTGTTTCTTGGCAGCATCGTCGCCATGCTGCTGTGGACGCTGATCCGCCATCGCAACACGGACAGCTACCGCGATAACGCCTTTTTCCTGGTCATGTTGCCCGGCTTTCTCATCGCCAAATACCTGATGCTCGAAGGCGGCGAATTCCCGGCCGGCTACAGCATGGCCATGGCTCTCTTCCGCCTGGCTTTTCTGGTCATGCTTGAAAGAACGCTGACCGGCTTCATGAAGGCCGCCTTTCAGGCGGAAATCCTGCGCCATCGCGGACTGGACATGGCGATCAAGCTGCTCGGCCTGACCCTGATTCTGGAATTCGCCCTCCCACGGCCGTTGACCGCAGCAATCTCGCTGTTGCTTGCCACCCTGCTCGCCATCCGCTTCGTTTACTGGAAACCGCAACTGGCCTTCAAGCGTCTCGACATCGGCATCATGTACATCGGCTATCTGTGCATCGTCGCCCAGCTCCTGGTCGAAGCACTGGGCCACGTCATGAGCTTTGTCTGGGTCGGCTCGGTATCGGTACACCTGTTCAGCTTCGGTGCGATGGGGCTCGTCATTCCGGGGATGATCATCCGCATATCCAAAGGCCACACCGGGCGCAAGGTGGTTTTCGATGGCGGCGACAAGCTGGTCCTCGTCATCATGGTCATCGCCCTCGTTGCCCGCGTCGTCGTTCCACAGTTCGCCCCGGCCGCCTATCTCGGCTGGATACACCTGTCGGCAACCTGCTGGGCCGCCGCCTTCGGCATCCTGGCCGTGCGCTACGTGCCCATCCTCATGCAGGCACGCATCGACGGCCGCGAGCACTGATCAGAGCACAGCTTCGAAAAACTCCAGCTGCGGCGGGCCGAGGTAGAAATCGCGTGGCGATTGCCCGGCCTGCATGTGCGCCTTGCGAAAGGCATCCGACTGCGTCCAGTCCGCGAAAGCCTGCTCGGACTCCCAGACCGTGTGCGAGGCGAACAGCGTGCGCTCGTCGTTGGTGTCGCCACGCAGCAAGTTGAAGGAAACGAAGCCCGGCACCTCGCTGAGGTAGCTGTTGCGATTGCGCCAGTACGCAACGAAATCGTCCTCCTTGCCGAGGGCGATGCGAAAACGGTTCATGGCGATAAACATGAAAACTCCTGTCGTGGAAAATTGCGCATGCTTGTTGCTTACTCGGGAACATAGCAATCCCGATACCAGCCACCATGAACGCATTCTGGCCATGGACCCAAACTATGGGCTTGGCAGCCTGTTAGTCATTGCCGCCCTGATCGAACCAACCTTGGTCATTTCGTAAATCGGGCGTTTTTTTCCGGTTGACCGTGGGACAAACCATCTCTAGCCGTAAATCGTGGTTATTCCGCGATGCGGACACTCAAGTTCCGCAAGCTATGCATATGGCCTTTTGGGTTGCACCGCCAATGCAAGACGCGTAGGGTTACTCCTGTCCGGTTTGGCGAGTTCCTGGCAACGTGAATATCAAAGTGAAGATTAAGATCCCCTGCTGCAAGTGCGTTACAGGCTGTCCAGCGTTCCAGCTTATTGGACAGTTTTCCGGATTAGGCGACAGCTATGTCGTCTACTACTAGTTGGGCATATTGGAGGCCCTAAATTGTCATCCAACACTCTCACAATTATTGGCTTGGTGTGCGACATGATTGGCGCCAGCGCGCTAGGCTATGAATTGCTTTTCGGATATCCGAAGCACAACCGCGTGAAAGTTGAACAGCTACGACTCGATCATCTAGATCAATTCATTGCCGACATGATTCACGGCATCGACATACTCGCCTCGCCGCCTTATACGGACGAGGAAAAGGCACAAATGAAAACCGAGTTCCATGCCCAATGGAACCCTCGGCGAGAACGACTGGCGGCAGCGGTTAGTGATTTAACTGAAGGCCACAAAGAAGTCTCATACCTTGCAGGGTGGATTGGCCTACTCATGCTGCTATCCGGGTTCGGCCTACAAATTGCGGGAGCATTGGCAACGTGATATGCCCACCCCGTCGTTCCAGGGGACGCTGCGCGATCAAGCGCCGCGCAGCGCCCCTGAGCTTGGACTACAAGGGCTTCCCCATTCTCTGCAAGCGTTCTGAATTTTTGTCGTTTCATTCCTGATCCTGTTTTCTGTCTGTTCATCGATTCCCTGCCGTGTCGGTGCGAGAAGGTGAAGGACTGCGGTACTACAACCGGTCATCTTGGGCTTTTGCCCGGACCCTGATGAAAGACGCGCGCGGGGGCCTC